>DATKCA010000101.1:0-14434 GCA_035544675.1 Thermoanaerobaculia bacterium
GGCCCTCCCCAGCATGTCGCACACGCCCATATTTCCAGAACGTTTCGAGGTCTCGCGGATCCTTGGAAAGGGAGGGATGGGCACCGTGTACCTGGCGCGCGACAAACGCCTCGGTCGCGACGTGGCCGTCAAGGTGCTGAACTCCGAGGAACTGCCCTCCCCAGACGCGCGCAGCCGGTTCCTGCGCGAGGCGCGTGTGGCTGCCTCGATCCGCCATCAGAACGTGGCCACCATTCACGAAGTCGGTGAGACTCCCGAGGGAGAGCCATTCATCGTCATGGAGTTCTGCCAGGGTGAAACGCTCTCGCAGCGACTCCGCCGCAAGCCGCTCGACTCGGCCGAGTTTCTCAACATCGCCAGGCAGATCGCCGGGGGCGTCGCGGCGGCCCATGAAACGGGGATCATTCACCGCGATCTGAAGAGTCCGAACATCATCATCGAGACCAGCGGTGCGGTGAAGATCCTCGACTTCGGCCTGGCGAAGCTGCAGGCGCGGGACATCGCGGCGGGCGCCGACGCGCCGTCTTACATGTCGACGAACGGGCAGTTCTTCGGGACTCTGCACTTCCTCTCACCGGAGCAGGCTCGGGGCGGAACCGCCGACGAGCGATCGGACCTCTTCGCGCTCGGCGTGGTGTTCTATCAGATGGCCACCGGCGCTCTTCCCTTCGATGCCGATGCGCCGCTGCTCGTGCTGGAGAAGATTCGCGATGAGGAGCCCGAGCCGTTCCGCCCGATCGATCCGGGGTTCCCACCCGGGGCCTCGAAGATCATCAGCAGGCTGCTGCAGAAGGACCCCGCCCACCGCTATCAGAGCGCGCGCGACCTGCTCGTCGATCTCGAGCACATCGATGCGCCGACGCTGCGCATGACGGCTGCTCACTCGCGCAACCTCTTCGGACCGACGATGCGGCGGGCCCATCCCGGCCGGATCGTTCTGGCGGCCCTGGCCCTCGTGGTGGTGGCGGCGTCGGTGGTGCTCGTGCGCCAGCAGAGCGCTCCGGCCGCCATTCCGGCATCGCCTGGACCGGCCACTCCCATCCGATCCATGGCCGTGCTGCCGCTGAACAATCTGGCGAGCAGCGCCAGCGACGAATTCCTGTCCGTGGGACTGGCCGACGCGCTGGTGACCGAGCTTCAGCAGATTCCTTCGCTTCAGGTGAGACCGACATCGGCCGTCCTGGAGTTCCACGAGAACAGGGTCAATGCGAAAGAGGCCAGCGAGAAGTTGAAGGTCGACGGCGTCCTGGAAGGCCATTTCCTGGCCGCCGGCGACCTGGTGCGAGTGAACCTGCAGCTCACCGACTCGCGGACCGGGTACAGCGTGTGGGCCGCATCGATCGACGGAAGGCGCGACAACCTCCTCAAGCTGATCGACGACGTGTCGGCGCGCACGGTCGAAGGGCTGAACGCGAAACTGGGGATCCGGAAGATCCAATCGGCGCTCTCCGTGGCGCGCTCGTCTGAGCCGGCCGCGTACGAGCAGTACCTGAAAGCTCGCGCCCTGACCGGCAGCTTCCGCGCAAACGACTTCAACGAGCAGACCGCGGCGCTCCGGCGGGCCATCCGGATCGACCCGAAATTCGCCGCCGCGTATGCCGATCTGGCCATCGCCCTCTCCCTCGGGCACGCCCGCAGCCTCACCACCGAGAGCATCCAGCAGGCCGAGTGGTATGCGAGGCAGGCCGTCCGGCTCGACCCGAATCTGCCCCAGGCGCACCTCGCACTGGGGCGCGTCTTCGTGCGTTATCCGGATCGCTATCGCGAGTCTGTCCGCGAGATTCTGGCCGCCCTCCGGCTGAACGGCACCGACACGCACGCTCTGAACTCCGTGGCCACGTACTTCGTCTCCACCGGTGACATGCAGAACGCCGAGTGCATCGGCGACAGGATCATGCGGCTCGACCCCGCTTCGAACGAAGTGAAGATGCGCGGCTACTGGCACCTCAACGCCGTCGACCCGGAAGGAGCGCTCCGCGCGTCCGAATACGCGTTGCAGTCCAAGGACACCGAGATGGCCGGACACGACATCCGAGCCAACGCGTACATCCTGCAGGGCAATTACGCCGCCGCCGAGGAAGAGGCCGCGGCCATCGCCAGGATTGCGCCCGATCATTATCTGAGCCACAGCGTGCGAGCGCTGATCGCGGCGGCCCGTGGAGATGCCGCCGGGACCGAGGCACACGTCCGGTCATTCGAGGCGGACGCGAGCCGCAACCACTGGGCCGCCTTCCGCGTGGCGCTCTGCTACGCGAAGCTCGGCAACCACGAAAAGGCCATGGCCGCGGTCCGCCAGTGCGTCGACCTGGGCCATCACAGCTGGTACGCCATGGTGAAACACCCCTGGCTGCAGTCGCTGCAGAGCGATCCAGAGTTCCAGCAGATGCTGCAGAAGATCAAGGGCGACCTGGACGACGTGCGCGACGACGTGATCGGCGTGTATCAGCTGCTCTGCGGGCAATGACCGGGCCTATCCAGGTGCACGCACCAGAAGGCTGGCCGGGACCGCGGCGATCTGCAGCGGCGACTCGAGGTCGAGCAACTCCCCGTCGACGGCGACGCGCAGCGTCCTGTGGGCCGAGTCGATCCGGATCTGCGCCGTGCGCACCCGCCGGAAGCCTTCGACCTCTCCGACACGGCCACGCAGGAACTTCGCCGCTGCCCTGATGAAGGTCATCCGGCTCATGAAAGACAGCGAGTAGACGCTGAGCCGGCCGTCGTCCAGCGACGTCTTCCGCGCGATCAACCCGGTCTGATCGAGGTCGTACGCGTTCACCGCCACGATGAACATCTGCGTGCGGATCGTCTGCACGCGCCCGTCGATCTCCACGACCAGCGTCACGTGGTGGAACTGGTGCAGCGCCAGTCGCGTGGCCCGGATGTACGCCCGCAGCTTGCTGTGCGTGCTGCGGAAGCGCTCGCGATATTCGCTGATCGTCGGAAAGAGTCCCAGCATCACGCCGTTGAGGAAGTGGATGCCGTTGATGCGGCCGGTATCGATCTGCCGGATCCCGCCTCGCAGCGCGATCTCGAACGCCTCGCGCCAGTCGATTGGAATCTCCAGGTCGCGGGCCAGATGGTTGACTGTTCCCACCGGGATGATGCCGAGAACGGCCTCGCTGCCGGCCAGGGCCTGGAGAACGTGGTGGATGCTTCCGTCGCCGCCCGCGACGAGGACGTCGCGAAGACCGGCAGCGAGAGAGAAGTGCACCTCCTCGCGGACATCGACGCCCGGGACGACGTCGATGATGCGAAACCCTTCCTCGGAGGCGCGCGTGCGCAGCTCCGACTCGTCGGCTGCACTGAACGAGCCGGCTCTCGCGTTCAGGAAGAGGATGCCTCGTCGGCGGGCCGGCGGCACGGGATCGCTCAGCTTTCCGTGGCTTCGAACATGCGCCGCAGGGCCCGCTCGGCCGGGACGCGGATCTCCTCCGGAACTTCGATCTCGTAGCGCATGAGCTTCAGAGAATCGCGCACGTCTTCGAGGGTGGTCACCTTCATGAACGTGCAGAGCTTGCAGCCCTTGAGGAACTGCTTGTCCGGCACTTCCATGGCCAGGCGGTCGGACAGACCGCATTCGGTGACGACGAGGAATCGCGAGGCCGGGTTCTCCTTCGCGTAGCGCACCATCCCCGACGTGGAGAGCACGGCGTCAGCGAGGCTGGCCACGTCGGGCCGGCACTCCGGATGGACTAGAATCTTCAGGTCGCGGTCGGCATTGCGGATCTTCTGAATCTCTTCCGGCGTGATCTGCTGGTGAACGTAGCAGTAGCCGTCCCACGGGATGATGTTCTTCTCCCTGACCTGCTCGGCGACGTGATTGGCCAGATTGCGGTCGGGCACGAAGAGGATGTTCTGGTTCGGCAGCGTCCGGACGACCTTGGCCGCGTTCCCCGACGTGACGATGATGTCGGACAACGCTTTCACTGCCGCGGTCGTGTTCACGTAAGAGACGACGGCGAGATCGGGGTACTGCACCTTCAGCTCCCTGATCCGCTCGGCCAGATCCTCGGCCGGCGCGGCGTCGGCCAGCTGGCAGCCGGCCAGCATGTTCGGCAGCAGGACCGTGCGCGTGGGGTTCACGATCTTCGCCGTCTCGGCCATGAAGTGCACGCCGGCGAACTCGATGACGTCCGCGTCCTTGACCTTGGAGGCCATGAGCGCCAGCTCCAGAGAGTCGCCGACGAAGTCGGCCACCTTCAGGATCTCGGGGCGGTAGTAGTTGTGCGCAACGATGACGGCGTTGCGGTGCTTCTTCAGCTCGCGGATCTCCTCGTGCAGCGTCTCGAACTCGCGAACGTCCTCTTCGGTGTAGTCGTAGGTCCTGACCCGGCTGAGCTCTTCGAAAAGCGTGGACATGTCGGCCCCAAGAGTAGCGAAATCGACGCCAGCATGGCGCGGTAGTTCACGACCCCGGTCGCAGCAGCACGACCGTCGCTCCCCACCCCCCGCCCGTGTGATCGGCATCGTGAAACGACTCGACCCAGTCGAGCGTCGCGAGCAGCGACTGCACGTTGGCGCGCTGCACGCCCATCCCGCGTCCGTGAATCAATCTGACCTGACGCAGCCCGCGCTCGCGCGCGACCGTCAGATACTCGAGCGTCACATCGCGGATCTCGTTGGGCCGAAAGGGGTGAAGGTCGAGCACGTCCTCGATCGGGATCTCCACCGGGTCGTCATTCACGCACCGGATTCTATGCGATACTTCCGGCCGAACTCGTTCACGGAGCATTCATGGTCCTCTTCAACCACGCCACCCGCGAGATGACCGCCAAGATCGTGTACTACGGTCCCGGTCTGTGCGGAAAGACGACCAATCTCATGGTCATCTTCGACAAACTCGACCCCAAGTCCAAGGGCAAGATGCTGTCGCTGGCAACCAAGACCGATCGCACCCTCTTCTTCGACCTCCTCCCCGTCGACATCGGCAAGGTCGGCAACTTCAACCTCAAAATCCAGCTCTACACCGTTCCCGGGCAGGTCTTCTACAACGAGACCAGGAAGCTCGTGCTGAAGGGAGCCGACTCGGTCGTCTTCGTCGCCGACTCCCAGCCCTCCATGGTCGAGTCCACCCGCGAGAGCTTCGCGAACCTCATGGAGAACCTCGAAGAGAACCAGATCGACCCGGACGACACGCCGATCGTCATCCAGTACAACAAACGCGACATCCCCGGCGTGCTCCCCATCGAGAAGCTCCAGGAGCAGCTCGGTCTGGAGGGTTATCCCTATGCCGAGGCCTCCGCGATCAAGGGTGAAGGCGTGATGGAGACGTTCAAGCTCGTCTCCAAGATCACCGCCAAACATCTCTTCAACCGTCTCAAGGGAAAGAGTGAGCCGATCGACCGGAAGAAAGCGGCCGCCAAATCGGCGGCTGCGAAGCAGAACGCCCCACCAGCTCCCTTGCGCCCCGAGCCTTCGCCCGAGCCGGAGCTTCCGCCTCTCAACTCGTTCCCCGATACCGTCCCCTTCCCCGAGGCGACCGAGAATCCGCTCAGCGCCGGATACGAGAAGATGGAAGAGGTCTCCCTCGAGCAGCTGCTCGAGGGACGCGAGCGGCCCGCGACGTTCTCAGGCGTCGTGGCCACGCCGGTCGACGTCGACGAGATCGAGGAGATCGGTCCCGAGTCGATGGTTCACGACACTCCCGCGGCCGTGGCTGTGCTCGATCGGCCGGAGCCCCGCTTCGCGGCGCCCTCGGGCCGGCTCCAGGCGCTCGAAGCGGAGAATCAGACGCTCAAGCGCGAGCTCGAAGGGGTCCTCCGCCAGCTCGAAGAGCTGGTCAGCCGCGTTCGTTCCAAGCTCGGCTGAGTCACGCAAGTGTAGTGCGTCGCGACTCGATGTGTATGATTCACATAATAACTTTGGGAGGCTCCATCCCTATGATTCGTTCCCTGATCGTCGCTGTCTGTCTCACCCTCGCTCTCACCGGCTGCAAAGCCAAAGAAGCGCTCGACGAAGCGTCGATCTCGAAGGACCTCGCCAGGCGCGGCACGACCGATCTCATGAAAGAGGTCGCCAACGACTCGTATGACGCCCCCGCCGACGGAAAGATCACCGAGGCGCAGGTGCAGATGTATTTGAAGGTGCGCGAGCACGAGAAAAAGATCGCGCAGGTGGCAAGGGAAGAAGCGAAGCAGCACGCCGAGAAGGCGAAGAAGTCCGGCGAGAAGTCGCTGGCCGGGATGATGGAGAGCCTCAAGACGCTCGGCTCGGTCGCCGATCTGATGACCGCCGACATCCGCGCCGCGAAGGACCTCGGCTACAACTCCCAGGAGTACCTCTGGGTCAAGACGCAGATCCTGGAGGTCAGCGCCGCAGCGATGGCCGAGAAGATGGGTCAGGCCATGAACGCCGGCCTCGACCAGATGTACCGGGAGACGAAGAAGGCGCACGACGAGGCGACCGACGAATCGACGAAGAAGATGTACGCCGGCATCCTCGCCGGCTACGACAAGTCGAAGCAGGAGATGCAGCAGACCAACGCGGTGGATCCGGCTGTGGCACACAACCGCGCGTTGCTCGTGAAGTACGAGAGCGAGCTCGCCGCGTTCGCCAGCGAGTGGGCGAAGTTCGAGGACAACGAAGGCGACGCCGCGAAAGCGGTGAAGGAAATGGAGCAGAAGCTCAGCCGCTAAAGGCGTTAGGCGTTAGGACGATGCGAAAACGTGCGAGGTCCTCCTACGGACTAAGGCCTCTAACGGCTGAAACGGCGGAGGAACCTCTGCGTAAGCTCTGTGGTTTGACGTCCACCACAGAGTCACAGAGATCACAGAGTTGCGCAGAGGCTCCCTAAAGCTCGCGCGCTGAGTGGAGCGCCGCCATTCCTGGCCGCTGATCTCGATGTGCTACAAAGCCCTCTCCCCGGAGAGGGCTTTTCTTTTGACCCGTCGATTCCAGTTTCGTCTCGAGTGTTCGGCCTGCACGACGGTGCATGACGCGCGGAAGCTGCAGGGCCTCTGCACCAGGTGCGGCGGTCCACTGCTCGTCCGCTACGACATCAGCGCCGATGCCTCGCTGCGCGATTCCGTCAGAATGAGGCCGCCGGCGATGTGGCGGTACCGCGAGCTGCTGCCGGTCGGGCCGGACGACGAGATCATCACGCTCGGCGAAGGCTCCACCCCCCTGCTCTCCTCGCGCACGATGCCCGGAGTCTTCATCAAGGACGAGTCGAAGAACCCGACGCGCTCGTTCAAGTCGCGAGGCATGGCCTGCGCCGTCACCATGGCCAGGAACCTCGGCGCGCGCTCCCTTGCCGCGCCGACTGCGGGAAACGCCGGGGCGGCACTGGCAGCATACGGGGCACGCGCCGCTCTGCCCGTATTCGTGGCCATGCCCGAGGACACGCCGCAGTCGATCGTCGATGAGTGCCGCTCGTACGGCGCAACCGTCGAGCTGGTGGCCGGAGTCATCACTGACGCCGCGAAACGCGTGCAGCGCTTCATCGCCGAGAACGGCGGCTTCGACCTCTCCACGCTGAAAGAGCCGTATCGCGTCGAAGGCAAGAAGATCATGGGCTACGAGCTGCTCGACGACCTCGGGCAGCTTCCGGACGCGATCCTCTATCCGACCGGCGGCGGCACGGGTCTGATCGGCATGTGGAAGGCCTTCGAGGAGATGCAGCGGCTCGGATGGACCGGACAGCAGCTGCCGCGGATGTACACGGTGCAGTCCAGCGGATGCGCGCCGATCGTGCGGGCGTTCGAAGAGGGTCTCGACTCCGCCCCGGAATGGGAATCGCCTCGCACCGCGGCCTGGGGCCTGCGCGTGCCGCGCGCGATCGGCGACAGGCTGATGCTGCGTGCCCTGCGCGACTCGGGCGGTGGAGCGGTCGCTGTCGACGAAGAATTCATCGAGGGCGCCGCTGATGAATTGCGCAGGTCGGAAGGCATCGACGCCGGGCCGGAAGGCGGTGCCGCACTCCTCGCCTATCGCGTTCTGCGTGAACGGGATGCGATTGCCGAGGGCGAGACCGTGGTGCTGTTCAATACGGGCGGCAACAAATACCGGTAGAGCGTTATTTGTACGACTTCCTGTACAATCCGGTGACCAAAATCACGGAACTTCCGGACAGGGTACCTACATTGAGGATCGCCGGCCTGGCACGCCGGTTTCCCAATTGTGTGTAGATGACAAGACGTCGTCTGCCCAGCGTGTACGCGAAGCTGACGACAGGAGAAGACATGTACCGTCGAGTCTCGTTTCTCATTGCGATCGCGATCGTCGCGATGCTGCCTCTCTCCTCGGCGTACGGGCAATGCCCAACCGCACCAACACTGGGCGAGCCTGCCGATGGCGCCACCTTCACCGACCCTGCCAGCGTGACGTTCAGTTGGCTGGCTTCCAAGGGCGCCACCGGCTACATCCTGGAACTCCTCGCGGAGGGCGCTAGGACGCCCGTCACCTCTACGACGACGAACACCTCCCTGTCCTTCAAGTCAATCTCCGCCGGCAACTATGCGTGGAGAGTCGCCGGCACGGCCGATCTCTGCACGAGCCCGACATTTTCAAGCTCTCGCACGTTCCAGGTCGTGGCGCCCTGCCCAACAACGGCGCCGTCGATCTCTTCACCGGCCGGCGGCAGCACCGTCACGGCCGGGTCGGTGGCTTTCTCCTGGACGTCGGTGGCTGGAGCCACTGCCTATGACGTGCTTCTTTCGAGCGACGGAACCAACTTCAGTGTCGTGGCAACGTCGAGCGGAACATCTGCTTCAGTGACCCTCAAAGCTGCCACATACGTCTGGTTTGTGCGGGCGAGGGCGGACGGCTGCAGATCCATTGATTCCACACAGGCGAAGTTCAGTGTTCAGGAGGGTTGTCCAACGGCAGCTCCGTCGATCTCATCACCGGCCGACGGGAGCACTGTCACGGCCGGGTCGGTGACTTTCTCCTGGACGTCGGTGGGCGGAGCGACTTCGTATGAAGTGCTGCTTTCGACCGACGGAACCAACTTCAGCGTCGTGGCAACGTCCACCGGCACGTCAGCTTCAGTGGACCTGAAACCCAACACGTATATCTGGTTCGTACGGGCGAGCGCGGACGGGTGCAGATCGGTAGCTTCCGCGCAGGCGAAGTTCGCTGCCAGAGAGGCATGCCCGACGACGGCGCCCTCGATTTCATCACCCGCCGGCGGCAGCAGCGTCACGGCCGGATCGGTAACCTTCTCCTGGACCTCGGTGGCCGGAGCCACTTCCTATGATGTGCTGCTTTCGACCGACGGAACCAACTTCAGCGTCGTCGCAACCTCGACCGGCACCTCTGCTTCGGTGAGCCTCAAAGCTGCCGCGTACGTCTGGTTCGTGCGGGCGAAAGCGGACGGCTGCAGATCAATCGATTCCACGCAGGCGAAGTTCTCCGCCGAAGTGAGTTGTCCGACGGCGGCGCCGTCGATCTCTTCACCGGCCAGCGGCAGCAGCATCGCCGCCGGATCGGTGACCTTCTCCTGGACATCGGTGGCCGGAGCCACTTCCTATGATGTGCTCCTTTCGACCGACGGAACCAATTTCAGCGTCGTCGCAACATCGACCGGCACGTCGGCGATAGTGAGTCTGAAAGCCGGCACATACGTCTGGTTTGTCCGCGCGAGCGCGGACGGCTGCAGGTCCATCGATTCCACGCAGGCGAAGTTCGCCGCCAACCTGATCTGCGGCACCGGCGAGCCTTCCAACGTCGCTCCACAGCCGGATCAGCAGTTCACCGACGTCACCTCGATCACGTACGCGTGGAACGGCGCGAAGGGCGCCACCGGATATGACGTTCTCCTTTCCAGCGACGGCGGCCGCTCCTTCGGCGTGGAAGTGTCGACGACCGGAGAGGCGTCGACGAAAGTCTCCGCCCCGGCCAAGGGTGGCAAGTTCGTCTGGTTTGTCCGCGCCAATTTCGGACCGGACTGCAAACCGACGATCTCCACGCAGTCGGTGTTTTCAGTCGTGACCTCGTCGACGTGCCCGACCGCCGCTCCGCTCCAGATTCAGCCGGCCAACAACGCCACCAACGTCAGCACCACCGTGGTGTTCGAATGGACCGCAGTGACGGGAGCCAGCCAGTACACCGTCATCGCCACCATGAACGGTGAGACCACCGCGCTGGCGACGACCACCGGCACGATCATCAAGGTCCCCGTCACGCCGGGCAAGATCTCCTGGAAAGTCCGCGCCGAATTCCTCACCAGATGTCCGGCGACCGAATCGACGTCGTCGTTCACCTTCGACACCGAACAGCCCGTGATCTGCTCGCTGTCGCCGGCGAAGACCCGTCTCGTTGCGCCGGCCAACGGCGCTTCCGGCGTGGTCTCCCCTGTCACATTCGAGTGGGGCGCAGTCAGCGGCGCGACCGGCTACAACCTCTTCGCACTCGTCGACACCGGCTCGCTCCTCGAGTCGTCGAAGCCCCAGCTCCTCGGCAGCACGCCTGATACGAAGTTTTCCGCGCCGGTTCCGGAAGGCACCATCACCTGGTACGTTGAAACGTTGTTCGGCAAATGTCCGTCGAGCATCTCCGAAAGCTTCACCTTCAAGTCGGCGTCGGCCACGCGCTGCGACAACCCGGCCACCACGCTCAGCGCGCCGGTCGGGAACGCTTCGGTCTCATCGCCGGTGACGTTCTCCTGGACTCCGATGAAGGGCGCCGTCAACTACCAGCTGTTCGTCGCCTTCAACGGCAGCACCACCTTCTCCAAGGTCACGGACACTCAGGAGTCGTCCTTCTCGCAGCGGATCACCCCTGGAACGCACTCCTGGTTCGTGGCCACCGAATACTTCGGATGCAGAGCGATCCCGTCGGCAACGGCCACGTTCACGGTCGTCGACACGAACTGCGTGACCGGCACAGTGACCCTCCGCTCGCCTGCAACCACCAGCACGGTGACCTCACCGGTCACCTTCGACTGGTCGACGCTCAGCGGCGTGGAAGCCTATCTGTTCACCGTGGCCGTCAACGGCGTCACTGTCGTGAATGAGAAGGTGGCCGCGCCACCGCAGACGAGAGAGATCTCCAGCGGCTCCGTGTCCTGGAGCATTACACCGCTGTCCGGCACCTGCCGTATCCCGCCCTCGTCGGGCACCTTCACCGTGCAGGCCAGAGACACGTGCGCCACGAACGTCGCTGCGGCGCCTCAGTCGCCGGCGGGAAGCCGGTTCGAGGTCTCCGGCACTGCCGCCTCCGTCGACTTCCGCTGGAACCCGGCGCCGAATGCGATCGGCTACACCGTCGAGGTGGCGCTGCCGCGCCAGGCCTTCGGCGAGATCGGAGCGACGAAGGGCAACGCCGCCACGACGCTCACTCGTGACCTGAAACCGGGGATTTACTCGTGGCGTGTCGTCGCACTCTTCGCCGGCTGCACGGCCATTCCCTCTGATCCGCTGACGTTCGAGATCGTCGACGTCGGCGAGCGCTGCTCGGCCGCCACGCCCGCACTCATCTTCCCGGCCGCGGGAGCTCAGGACGTCACCTCGCCCACAACGTTCCTCTGGAGCAGCGTGCCGGGCGCGATCGCGTATCGCGTTTACCTCAACGGCGGAGTTCTCACCAATCCCGATCTGGACGCCAGTCGCACGTCCTTCACCGCTACGCTCTCGCCCGGACCGGCCACGTGGTCTGTCGAGGCAGTATTCAAGAGCTGCAGCGCCAATCGCGCCACCGACGTAGGCTTCAGCCTCCAGCAGGCCACCGTCTGCCCGTCGGACAAGCCGGAACTGGTGTTCCCCGGCAGAGATGCCGATAACGTCTCACAGCTGGTCGACTTCTCCTGGAAGCCGATCAGTGGTGCCTCCGTGTACACGCTCTTCACGAAGGGCGAAAACGGCACGGCCACCCGCGCCGCGGAAACGAGCCTCACCAGCGCGCGCGCCAAGATGCCCTCCGGCGAGCGCATCGAGTGGTACGTGATCGCCTCGGTGCCGGGCTGCACGGCCGTCGAGTCCGACCATTCCTTCTTCACGACATCGGCGGACTGCAGCGACCGCGGTCCGATCCTTCAGTCGCCGCTGTCCGATTCCCGCGACCTCGGCTCGCCCGTCTCGTTCTCCTGGACGCCGGTTCCCAACGCCCTCGAGTACAACCTCTGGATCGGCGACCGCAATGACAGCACCTCGATCCGTCTCGTGACGACCACACGCGCCACGAGCGCGTCCATCGCTCTCGACGCCGGCGCCTACGTCTGGTTCGTCGAGTCGGCCGTCGACAAGTGCCCCAGTGTTCCATCCGCCGTGGCTTTCTTTACGGTAGCGGCAGCGCAGGGCTCCGACTGCAATACGCCCGATCAGCCGAGCGCCCGCGCCGTCGGCCAGGTTCTCTCCGAGACCGCTTACATCTATCGCTGGTCGCCGGTTCTGAACGCGCAGTCGTACGAAGTGCAGGAGTCGTCCACGCCGGACTTCGCGTCGCCGGCGACTTTCCCGGTCAACGAGACCGAGATGAAGTTCGTGCATGTGGTGTCGTCGCCGACGACGTTCTACTACCGCGTCCGCGCCATCAGCAGTTGCAATGACGATCGCAGCCAGTTCTCGCCGGTGGTCGAAGTCGACATCGTGACCAAGAACACGATCGACAAGAAAACCCTCGGCACGGCCGAGATCGGCGTGGAGCAGGTGGTGATTCAGACCCTGTTCATTCCGGGAAGCGATCCGCCGGTTACGTTCTCCGCCACGGTCGACCGCCCCTGGATGACGGTCGTTCCCTCCTCGGGCTTGGTCCCGCTCGAGGGCATCACGCTCAACGTCACCGCCGATCCGGCGTTCCTCGGCATCGGCTCGAACGTCGGAACTGTCCTCATCAGCTATGGCGGGGCCGGCAAGCTCGGTCAGGTCACCAACTCGGGTCCCACCAACGTGCCGGTCAACGTCAGTCTGGTGACGCCGGTCGTTCCCGGCGGCAAGGGCAGCCCGGGCCCCGACTCGCTGATCATCCCGGCCGTCGGCCACGCCCAGGGGGCGAACAACTCCCTGTTCCAGTCGGACGTCCGCGTGGTCAATACCTCCACGCAGACCATGAAGTACCAGCTCCTGTTCACGCCGTCGCGTTCGGACGGGACGGTGACGGGCCGCTCCACGACGATCCAGATCGCGCCGGGCGGCATCGCCGCGCTCGACGACATCCTCACCAGCTTCTTCGGCACCGCTGCTTCGGAAACGGCCACCGGCGCGCTCGAGATCAGACCTCTGACTTCCAGCGCGACGAGCACGTCTTCGCGAGCGACCGGACCTACGCTGGCGTCGCCGACGATCGCCTCCAGCCGTACCTACAACCTCACCGCCAACGGAACGCTCGGACAGTTCATCCCGGCCATTCCGTTCGCGAGCTTCATCGGCAAGAACAGCGACGGCACGCGCGCCCTGCTCTCTCTCCAGCAGATTGCGGAGTCCAACGCGTACCGGACGAACTTCGGTCTCGTGGAGGGCTCGGGCCAGCCGGCTTCGGGCCTGCTCAGCGTGTTCGACAGCGCGAACGCTCTGGTTGCCGAGATTCCGTTCAACCTGCTGGCCGGCGAGCATCGGCAGCTCGATCGCCTGCTGGCGGTGAACAACATCTCGCTGGAAGAGGGCCGCATCGAAGTGGAGGTGACCTCGGCCACCGGCAAGGTCACGGCGTACGCGTCGACCATCGACAACCGCACCAACGACCCGCTCCTGGTCACACCCGTTCTCAAGAGCGCCATCACTGGGACGCGTTACATCGTGCCCGGCGTCGCGTTCATCGACGGTCCGGCCAGGTGGCGTTCCGACGTCCGCATCTTCAATGCCGCGAACACCGAGCAGGCCGCCACGGTGACGTTCTTCCCGCAGGGCAACGTGGCTGGGGCGCAGTCGCAGGAAGTGATGCTGAAGCCTGGTGAGGTGCTTGCGCTCGACAACATCCTGGTCACGATGTTCGGCGCGACGTCGACCATCGGCGGATCGCTCCTCGTCTCGACGCCCCAGACCAGCAGTCTGGTGGCCACGGCCAGGACGTACGCCGTCACCGACGCCGGCACCTACGGCCAGTTCGTTCCCGCTGTGAGTGCGAACGAGTCGACGGCCATGGGTGGCCGGGCCCTGAACATCCTTCAGGTGGAGCAGTCGATCAACATGCGCACGAACATCGGTCTCGTGGAGACGACCGGAAGGAGCGCCATGGCTGAAGTCTCGCTGATCCTGCCGGACTCGAAGTTCACGCCGAAGGTGCAGATCCCGCTCGAAGCCAATGGTTTCACGCAGTTCAACCTGGCCAGCTTCAACGTCGGCAACGCCGTCTACAACGCCCGCGTCAGCGTGAAGGTGATCTCCGGCAGCGGCAGGGTCGCCGCCTACGGCTCGGTCATCGACAACAAGACGCTCGACCCGACCTACGTGCCCGCTCAGTAAACGGTCTCGCGTCCGCCGCGCTCGATGCGGCGGACGCGAACCTGGTTCGTCGCCGAGCTCTCCATCAGCCACAGATCCCCGTTCGGCGCGAACGCCCC
>DATKCA010000102.1:0-10430 GCA_035544675.1 Thermoanaerobaculia bacterium
CCGCGTGCGGCGAATGTCCACTTCGAGGATCATCTCGAGGACGGGAAGATGGTCTTCGACTACAAGATGCGCGAGGGCGTGGTGCAGAAGAGCAACGCCCTCGCGCTCATGCGCAGCGTGGGGATCGAGGTGTAACCGGGCTAGAGGGCCCGTGAGCCTTGAGCCGAGCCCCTCACGAAATATCTTGACCCACACCGCGTTATGCATGAATATTCGCCATGATGAATACTTATTCAGCCCGCCGCAGAGAGGAAATCCTTCGCATCGTCCGCGAGACGACCGTCCATTCCCAGGACGAGATCCTCGCCGCCCTGCGCAAGGCCGGGTTCCGCCTCACCCAGCCCACCCTCTCCCGCGATCTCCGCGACCTCGGAGTCGCCAAGTCGCCCAACGGGTACGTCATCCCCGGTGAGATCGCCGCCGCCCCGATTCCGTTCGTCCCGCGCCAGAGACGCGAGAACCGGCTCGAGCATTCCGTCCGCGAGTCGCTCCTCTCCGCCGAGGCCGCCTTGAACCTGGTCGTGATCAAGACTCCCGCGGCGGCCGCCCAGCCGCTCGCCAGCGCCATCGACGCCGCATTCGCCGAGGATCAGCTCGGAACCGTGGGTGGCGACGACACGATTTTCGTCGCCTTCCGCACTGTCGAAGCCGCGGACGCCTTCGCGCGCCGCCTTCACGCAATCGCCGGCATGGGCCCGGCCCGACGCCGTACGCGCGCATAGCGCGGCGTCCGAGATGAGAGAACGCCGATGAGCTCACTTCCCATGACCAATCGTGTCATTCAGCATCCCGCCGCAGCGGCGCGGCCGGTCAACGTTGCCGTCGTCGGCGGCAGCGGGTACTCAGGCGCCGAGCTGATCAACATCCTCGGGCGTCACCGTTTCGCGAAGGTGACGGCGTCCGTCGGCCAGGGCTTCGACTTCGCGGCGCTGAGCGAGGCCGAGCTGGTCTTCCTGGCCACTCCGAACGAGGTCTCTGCCGAGCTTGCGCCGCGACTCCTCGACGCCGGCGCCAGGGTCATCGACCTCTCCGGCGCGTTTCGTCTGCCCGAGGCGGCGATGTATCCGGTCTGGTACGGCTTCACACACCAGCGGCCCGAGCTGCTGTCCGAGGCCGTGTATGGCCTGACCGAGTTCGCGAATGGGGATCTGAAGACCGCGCGGCTCGTGGCGAACCCCGGCTGCTATCCCACTTCGATCCTGCTGGCGCTGCGGCCGCTGCAGTACCTCATCGACAAGGCGCAGCCGGTGATCTGCGACTCCAAGAGCGGCGTTTCCGGCGCGGGAAAGAAGTCGGACCTGGCCTGGTCGTTCGCCGAGGTGTCGGGGAACTTCAAGGCCTATGCCGTGGGGAGCCATCGGCACGAGCCCGAGATCCGCAACGGGCTGCGGCTGGGCGACCGTGCCCCGCTCGTGTTCGTCCCGCATCTGTTGCCGACGGTGCGCGGAATCCTCTCCACGATCCATCTCGCGTTCACGCGGGCGCTGACCAGCGAAGAGGTATCGGAGATCTATCGCAACGCGTTCGCCAACGCCCCGCTGGTCCACGTGCTGCCGGCAGGGCAGCTTCCCGAGCTGAAGTCGGTGGTCAACACTCCCCGGGCCGAGATCGGATTCCAACTGCTGCACGGCGGACGGCGCGCCGTCATCGTCTCGGTGATCGACAACCTGCTCAAGGGCGCTGCGTCTCAGGCCGTCCAGAACTTCAATCGGATGTACGGCTTCAACGAGACCGAGGGGCTGGTATGAAGGTGATGAAGCTGGGAGGGAGCCTTCTTGACGACGCGGGGCGTCGCGCGGCTGCGCTGCGCGAGGTCGCGGAACTGTGGAACGCGGGCGAGCCGGTGGTGCTCGTACACGGCGGCGGAAAGCATGTCGACGCCGCGCTGGCGAAGCTCGGAATTCCGAAGCGCACGCATGCCGGTCTGCGCATCACGGACGACGCCACGCTGGAAGTGGTGGTCTCGGTGCTCGGCGGCTCGGTCAACAAGTCGCTCGTGGCCGAGCTCACGGCGATGGGAATCCGCTCAGCGGGTGTGTCGGGATCGGATGCATCGATCCTGGTGGCAGAGCGGCATCCGTCCATCGACGGTGTCGATCTGGGCCATGTCGGCCGGGTGACCTCCTCGGACAAGACTCTGCTTCACGCGTTGCTGATGGCCGGGATCCTGCCGGTGGTCTCGTCCGTGGCGCAGGGACCGGAAGGAACGCTGCTCAACGTCAACGCGGACAGCGCCGCGGCGGCGATCGCCTCGTCGATCGGCGCCCACGAGCTGCGCTTCATCACCGACGTGGCCGGTCTGCTCGACGGCCAGGGACGGGTCGTGCCGTTTCTCACGCACCGCGACGCGCGCGGCTATCTGGAGACGAACATCGTCACGGGCGGCATGCGCCCGAAGCTGGAAGCGGCTCTCAGCGCGCTGAACGCGGGGGTGAGCTCGATTCTGATCGGAACCGGAACAGGAGGGACGAGCCTTGTTGCTGCATGACGAATCACCCGCCGCCGTGGAAGCGCGCGAGCGCGCGTTCCTCGTCCCGACGTACGCGCGTACGCCGTTTCATCCCCGAGACGGCAAGGGCGCGCGCATCACCGACGCCGGCGGGCGCGAGTACTGGGACCTTCTCGGCGGCATCGCCGTGAACGTGCTCGGGCACAAGCACCCGCGCGTCATCCGCGCGCTGAAGGAAGCGACGAGCTCGCTGCTCCACGTCTCGAATCTCTACTACCACCCCGCTCAGGGGCTCCTCGGCGAGCGCCTGGTGCGCGAGTCGGGGCTCGTCCGCGCGTTCTTCTGCAACAGCGGGACGGAGGCCAACGAGGCGGCGCTGAAGTTCGCGCGCCTGGCCACGAAGGGCCGGCCGAACGTCGTGGCCCTCCTGGAGTCGTTTCACGGCCGCACGTACGGCTCGCTCTCGATGACCGGGCATGAAGCCTACCGGACTCCGTTCGCGCCGATGCTCGGAGGCGTCGTGTTCATCGAGCCGAATGACTGCGCCGCGCTGGAAGCGGCGGTCACCACGGAGACGGCGGCGATCTTCCTCGAACCGGTCATGGGCGAGGGTGGAGTGGTCCCGCTGACCGACGAGTTCCTGATCGCGGCGCGCCGCATCGCCGACAAGACCGGTGCGCTGCTCGTGTTCGACGAGATCCAATGCGGACTGGGCCGTACCGGAACGCTCTTCGCGTTTCAGAAGAGCGGCGTGGTGCCGGACATCCTCACGCTGGCCAAGCCGCTCGGCGGCGGACTGCCGCTCGGAGCGGTGCTCACCGGCGCCGCGCTCGAAGGAGTGGTGAAGCCCGGGCATCACGGGACGACGTTCGGAGGCAACCCCGTGGCGTGCCGTCTCGGTCTGGCCGTCCTCGACGAGATCAAGCGGGCCTCGCTGCTGGGGCGCGTGCAGTCGCTGGGAGCGTGGTTCGGCAATGAGCTGAAGGCGATCCAATCCGAATCGATCGTGGACGTGCGCGGCTCGGGCCTGATGTGGGGCATCGAGCTGGACAAGCCGGCCGCGCCGGTGGCGCGCGAGCTGCTCGAGCGCGGCTTCGTCGTCGGCACCGCGCGCGAGCGCGTCATTCGCCTTCTTCCCCCTTACATCGTTCCGAAGAAAGCGCTGGTGGAGTTCATGGCCGCGCTGGAATCGAGTCTCGTTTCTGTGAAGGAGCACGCAGCATGAAGAAAGTCGCCCTCGCCTACTCAGGCGGTCTCGACACCTCGATCATCATCACCTGGCTGAAGGAGAACTACGGCTGCGACGTCGTCGCCGTCGCGGTCGACGTCGGCCAGCAGGAGGAGACGTCCGGTCTCGCCGACAAGGCCTATCGCACCGGCGCGTCCGATTTCTATCTCATCGACGCGAAGGAAGAGTTCGCGCGCGATTATCTCTTCCCGGTCCTCAAGGCCGGCGCGATCTACGAGCGCGACTATCTCCTCGGCACCTCCACGGCGCGGCCTCTCATCGCCCGCAAGCAGGTCGAAGTGGCCCTGGCCACAGGCTGCGATGCGCTCGCACACGGCTGCACCGGCAAGGGGAATGACCAGGTGCGGTTCGAGCTCGCCTATCAGGCGCTCGCGCCGGAACTGGAAGTCGTCGCGCCGTGGCGCGAATGGTCCATCGTCTCGCGTGAGGACGCCATCGACTACGCGGCCGCGCGCGGCATCCCCGTCCCCGTGACGAAGAAGGACCCGTACTCGCGCGATCGCAACCTGTGGCATCTCTCGCACGAGGGCGGTCCGCTCGAGGACCCGTCATTCGAGCCGGAACGCTCGATGTTCCGCCTGACCGTCGACCCCGCCGATGCGCCGGACATCCCGGAGAAGGTGGTCATCGGCTTCGAGGCGGGCGTGCCGGTCACCATCAACGGCAAGAGCCTTTCGCCGGCCACGCTCATCCAGACGCTGAACGAGCTGGGCGGCCGCCACGGCGTCGGCCGGGCCGACATCGTCGAGAACCGCCTCATCGGCATCAAGTCGCGCGGGGTGTACGAGACGCCCGGCGGAACGCTGCTCGTCAATGCGCTGGGGGCGCTCGAGTCGATCACGCTCGACCGTGACAGCGCCCACGAGAAGGAGCGCATGGCCACGCGGTACGCGGAGCTCGTCTACAACGGCCTGTGGTTCTCGCCTCTGCGCGAGGCTTACGACGCCTTCGCCACGACGCTGGCGGACACCGTCACCGGCACCGTCACCATGAAGCTGTTCAAGGGCAACGCGACGGTCGTCGGACGCACCTCGCCGTATTCGCTCTACCAGCAGGACCTGGCCTCGTTCAACATGACCGGCTATGACGCGAAGGACGCGGCCGGCTTCATCCGGCTGTTCGGACTGCAGCTGCGCGGACGGAAGCGTCTCTCGCCGATCGCGGTGGAGGAGCTCGCACGTTGACGAATCGGATGTGGGGGGGGCGGTTCGACGCAGCGCCTTCGGAGCTGCTGCGGGCGCTGAACGACTCCTTCTCGTTCGATCACGAGCTCTTCGCGCACGACGTGGAGGGCTCGATGGCATGGGCCAAGGCCCTGCACGCCGCGGGTGTGCTCACGCCGGCCGAGACGGCGTCGATGACCGCGGCTCTCAGCTCGCTGACGCCCCCTTCGCAGGCTGAGCTCGACCAGCACGAGGACGTGCACTCGTTCGTCGAGTCGAAGCTCGGGGAACGAATCGGTGCGCTGGCCGGAAAACTCCACACCGGCCGCTCGCGCAACGATCAGGTCGCGACCGATCTCCGGCTCTGGCTGCGGGCGGCGGCCGATGAATGCGCCGGTCTCCTGACGCAGCTGGCGCGCACGCTGGCGCAACTCGGCCTCGACGAGGCCGGGACGCCGATGCCCGGCTACACCCACTCGAAGCAGGCGGAACCGGTCACGTTCGGGCACTGGTGCCTGGCCTACGTGGCCATGCTGCAACGCGACCTCTCCCGCCTCTTGGACGCGCGGGCGCGCGGCAATGAGTGTCCCCTGGGGTCGGCTGCTTTGTCCGGCACTCCCCTGCCTGTCGACCGCGACGCGCTTGCGAAGTCCCTCGGCTTCGATCGCGCCACGGCCAGCTCGCTCGACGGCGTCGGCGACCGCGACTTCGCCGCTGAGTATCTGTTCACTGTCTCGCTCCTGCTGTCCCATCTCTCGCGGCTCGCCGAAGACGTCATCTTCTTCAGCAGCGACGAGGCCAGGTACGTGGAGCTTCCCGACGCGCTCGCCACCGGCTCATCGCGCATGCCGCAGAAGAAGAATCCCGACGTCCTGGAGCTCGTCCGCGGCCATGCCGGCCGCTCCATCGGCGAGGTGACCGGAATGCTGGCGCTCCTCAAGGGCCTGCCCCTGGCCTACGACAAGGACCTGCAGCTCGACAAGGAGCCGCTGTTCCGCACGCGCCGCGTCGTGGCGGCGATGCTGCCCGCGCTCACCGCGCTGATGGCCGGCCTGCAGCTGAACCGGGAGAGGATGGCCGGCGCGGCGTCGTCGGATCTGCTGCTGGCCACGGAGCTGGCCGACGCGATGGCAGCGCGCGGCGTGCCGTTCCGGCAGGCTCACGACATCGTCAGCGCGCGCATCGGCGAGGCGCTGAAACGAGGCGTGACACTGCGCGAGCTCGGCCCCAGTGAATCCATCACCGCGGCCGATCTCGAGGCCCTCGACGTCCGGCACGCGCTGTCCAAGCGCGCCGCGCTGGGCGGCACATCACCCGAGCGGGTGCGCGAAGCCGCGCAGCGCGCGCTCGCAATCCTGAAATGAGGTTGCCCAGAGGGTTCCTCGCCTCCGGCGTTCGCGCCGGCATCCGCAAGAAGCGTCCCGACCTCGGCCTCATCGTCGCGGAGGGCGGCGCCAATGCGGCCGCCGTGTTCACGCAGAACCGCTTCCAGGCCGCGCCGGTCACGCTCTCGAAGGCGGCCCTCAGGAAAAGCGGCGGCCGCGTGCGCGCCGTCGTCGTCAACGCCGGCTGCGCTAACGCCGTGACCGGACGGGGGGGACTGGAAGCGGCCCGGCGCGTCCGCGATCGCGCCGCGGAGCTTCTGCGCTGCGACGCGAACGAGATCTTCGTGGCATCGACCGGCGTGATCGGCGTCGTCCTTCCCGACAAGAGAGTGCGGGAGTCACTCCCCGATTCGATCACCCGGCTCTCCGCGGGCGGACTGGACGCGCTGTCGCACGCCATTCTCACGACCGACGTGGGGCCGAAGCTCGCGCAGGCCACGTTCACGCTCGACGGCAAAAAGGGTCGCCTCGTCGGCGTGGCGAAGGGCGCGGGAATGATCCATCCGAACATGGCCACGATGCTGGCGTTCGTCATGACGGACGCCGCGCTCGCTCCCGCCACGCTGCGGCGCGAGCTGAACGATGCCGTAGACGTCAGCTTCAATGCCATCTCCGTCGACGGCGATACCTCCACGAACGACTGCGTGCTGCTGATGGCCTCCGGAAAGCTGGGCAACGGAGAGGACGCCGATCTGTGCGACTTCCGCCGCGCGCTGGCGACGGTCTGCCGCGAGCTGGCCTGGAAGATCGTCCGTGACGGCGAAGGCGCGATCCGGGTGATGGAGCTGGAGGTGACGGGAGCGCGAAGCACCGGCGATGCGAAGCTGGCCGCGCACGCCATCGCCACCTCCCCCCTCGTCAAGACTGCGCTCCACGGCGGCGATCCGAACTGGGGGCGCATCCTCGCGGCGCTCGGCCGGAGCGGAGCGCGGTTCTCGGTACGCAAGGTCTCGCTGACGGCAGGGACTGTCGCTCTGGTCCGGGCCGGCGAGCCGGTGCCGTATCGCGAGAAAGACGCCGCACGCGTCTTCGCCCGCGAGCGCGTGCAGCTCCGCGTCGACCTCGGGGCCGGTGCGGGACGCGCAGTCCTGCTCTCCAGCGACCTCGGCCACGACTACGTGAGCCTCAACGCGGACTACCGGTCGTAGCCCCGTTTCCGGCAACCGGAAACCGGAAACCGGCAATCGGAAACCGGTAACCGGTAATCGGCAATCGGCAATCGGCAATCGGCAATCGGCAATCGGAAGCCTGAAACCGATAGAGGAACGTGTCGCGTACTCTCTGCACCTTCGCGCGAGACGACCGGCGACGCCTGCGGCAGCGTCGGGATGTCGCCTCCTCCGAGGTTGACAGTCGGCTGGTCTGCGGCAGACATCGCCGCCCGCTTCGCGCCAGCCCCGAAAGCGTTCCGGCGAAGACCTCGGCGGTGTCGTAGCGGGCTTCCGGTCCTTCTCGAGCGCCTTGAAGATCACCAAGCCTCTGTCCGTCGTGCGGCGGAAGGGCGCCAGGGCTCTCGCCCGCGCGCCAGGCCCTGTGCAGATTCGCAAACGAAAAGAGCTCCGGCGTCACGCTCCGGACCCCGCACACACAAGGCACGTTTGTTGTTGGTGTTGCCGAGGTGATTGGAGTTGCGGTTGCCATTGTCGAGATTCAGGTTGAACGCCGACGACGAACCGTTCGGCTCTCCACTTCTCCGGTGCCCAAGCACCGGCCACCGCGGTCCCATCCCGGGGGGTAGGACCCGCTGCATCGCTATGCCCGGGGGGCGGGAGAGCCGCAGTCTGATGCATCTGAGCACGCTCACGCTCTCCCGGCCGGCGGCCGTGGCGGGCGTGATTCAGGCTCCTTTCCGGGAAGGCTCCTGAGCCATCCCTCGTTCTGCCTGGCGATGTTGAGGGCCTCGTTGGCGCAGTACTGGTACGCGGTGAGGCCGCTGAGTGCGCGCGTTTCCTTGGCGATGCGGATCAGAACCAGCAGCTCTTCGACTTCGATCCGAAGTTGTTCGAGCTCACCGGGCCGATCGATGCTTTGATTGGCTCGAATGATCCGCTTGACGATGCCGCGCGCGCTGTTCCGCAGATCATGGCCGATCGTATATTTGTGATGCCTCGAGAAGCCACGAACCGCCTGCTCGATCCAAACAAGCAGATCGAACGCTTACGGTAGATCGGAAGGTGTTCGTATTGAGCCATGGCACTATCTCAATCTAATAACCAAAGAATCAAAGAATCAAAGGACCCACATCACCTCTCCGGACCCCGCACACACAAGGCACGTTGGTAGGTGGCGGCGAGGAGATTGGAGTTGCGGCCGCCATAGTCGAGATACAGGGTGAACGCCGACGACGAACCGGATTTTGTGGAACTCCACGCCACATAACAGGAAGGCTCGATCGGGATGCGCAGCTTGACCGGATACCTGCTGGAGCATGGCACAGACCGCGGTGAAGCGGAACTCTCGTAGATCGCCGCCAATTCATCGATGGCCGGAAGCCGCCAGTCGCTGTGACCGCCGGTCGTCAATGAGCGACAATAGCTGTCCGCCCCGTTCCAGTCGATGTTGGAGCCGTTGTCGCGCCTGGCCCACATCAAGCCGGTGCGACTGTCGACGACCACATCGGCCAAGCGCGACATCGTCCCGGCGATCGAGGCGCTCGATGTTTGGGTCGATGGTTGCGTCGAAGCGTCCGGCTCTCGGTTCCGCAGGATCATCCACCCCGCGGATCCGAGCAGGACGGCAACGAGAGTCGCCGCGGCGGGGAAAAGGATTCGGCGTCGGCGGCGGCCCGCCCGCTCGGTTTCACGCTGTCCGTCCGCAAGCGCCACGGGTGCGGGTGAGGCGCCAACGCCAACCCCGCCTGGCGGCTGGGTCGCCTGCTCGGGTGCGGCAGCAGCGGGGGGCACGTCAGGCCTGGTGTTCGTCCCTTTCGGCGGAGGAACGTGTCGCGTACTCTCTGCACCTTCGCGCGAGACGACCGGCGGCGCCTGCGGCAGCGTCGGGATCTCGCCTCCTCCGAGGTTGACAGTCGGCTGGTCTGCGGCAGACACTCGCCGCCCGCTTCGCGCCAGCCCCGAAAGCGTTCCGGCGAAGACCTCGGCGGTGTCGTAGCGGGCCTTCCGGTCCTTCTCGAGCGCCTTGAAGATCACCGATTGGAGCTCAGGCGCGAGGTCCTGCGCCATCCGCTCGGGCGGCAGCGGCGGGGGCGGCTCCTTGGCCTGCTTGATCATGTATTCGTGCGGCGTGCTGGCGAGGAATGGCGCCTTACCCGCCAGCATCTCGTACATCACGAGAGCGAACGAGTAGAGGTCGGCGCGGCCGTCGATCCGCTCTCCCTCCGGAAGGAATCCGATGTGCTCCGGAGAGGCGTACTTCAGCTTTCCGATGAACATTCCCGTGCCGGTCATCGTCATGCCGCTCTCGGTCCCCTGTTTGGCGATGCCGAGGTCGATGATCTTGACCAGCGGCTCGCCGCGCTCGTCGCGGGTGATCATGATGTTGTCGGGACTGATGTCTCGATGAACGAAACCGGCGCGATGAATCGCCTCGAGCCCCTCGAGCGCCTGGATGGAGATGCGGATCACCTCTCCGGGAGGCAGCGCCCCACGCTCGCGGATGATCTGCCCCAGGTCCTGCCCCTCGATGTACTCCCACACCATGTAGTAGGAGCCGTCGGGGAGGCCGGAAAACTGATAGAGCGTGGCCACGTTGCGGTGCTGGATCTTCCGCGCCACCCGCGCTTCACGAACGAACCGTTCCCCCAGCGTGGCGTCGGAGGCGAGATTCGGCCGCATCACCTTCACGACGCAATCGGTGTCGAGGTGAATGTGATGGGCCTTGTAAACCTCTCCCATGCCGCCGCGCCCGAGTTTTCGGATGAGCCGGTAATCACCGCCGAGAGGCTTGTTCCAGTACTCGCGCAGAAAGTCGGTGACCGCGTCGCCGCAGCCGGGACAGTTCTGATAATCCGACTGCAGCGGTTTCCCGCAGGACAGGCAGGAGAAGTCCATCGATCGACACTCGCGATTCCAATTTGGAAGGGATCGAGGATAGCAGAATCTCGAACATTGGCGGGCGACGGCTTTCAGGTAAAGGACGCGCGTGAGTCGGAGGTGATCGGAATCGAAGATGTTCCCGTTCGCGTGGTCACGGCACACGTCCATGACCACGGCCAGGTAAAGAAGTCC
>DATKCA010000103.1:0-12497 GCA_035544675.1 Thermoanaerobaculia bacterium
AGAGGCCCAGCTTCCCGACCCGCTGCATGCGGCCGAAAGCAAAGGGTTGCTCGGCCTGGCGGCGACGGCCGCGGTGATGTTGTTCTACCTCATCTTCGCTCCCGGCAACGAGCTTCTCGCCTTCATTGAGGTCGTGTTCGCCGGTCTTTTCCTCTTCGTGTACTCGTTCGCCTTCAGGCGCGTCCGGCGGGACGGCTTTTCTTCCGGCGAAGTGCATCGCGCGCTCTGGCGCGAGCCGGCGTGGTGGCTTTGGTGGTATCCGCGTCCGCTCCGCCGTCGGGGGAACGTCTGGGCGCGGCTTCCCGGCTCCGTTCGAGCACTCCGATGGTCGGTCTTCGCGTTCGTTGCCTTCGTTGCGGCGGGCTACCTCGACATCGCGATCAGCTCGGCGCTTTTCAACACCGAGCATGGGGAGCCGCGTCTGTTCATCAGCGGGCGGCTGGACGCTCTCTCCACCCAGGTGGGGCTCGCCATGCTCGGCGCGATCGTCGGATCCTGGCTCTTTTTCACGTTCCGCAGCAGGAAGATGCTCACGCAGGCCGGTCTCGCGCCGGCGGACGTCAACCGCGTCATGCTGACCGTTCCGCCGAGCCGGGCGAGCTTCTGGGCCAGGCCCCACATTGCGACGATCCTCGCGCCCGCGGAGGCGGGAACGGCGCCGCGGCTGGATTCCCCACACGATTACCTCCAATCGATCCGGCGCGATTCCGACGCGCTCTCGGGGCCGTTGCGCGCTCTGGGCGCCGAAGCGGCGGTCGCCTCGCGCCAGCTCGTCGATTCCATCGAGGACTCGGAACGCCAGATCGCCGAGCTGGCACGGAGCCTCGAGCCGGGAGAAGAAGATCGTCTGACGGACAGGATCGAAGCGCTGGCCGGCGTCGAGGAGTACGCATCCATGCGGCTGCTCCTGGAAAAGCAGCTGCAGCTGGTGCGGGAAATGTCGGCTCGCATCGATGCGGCGAGAGAGAGCAGGAATCGCCGGGTGGAAATGCTCAAGACCTTGTCGCTTCACGTCGCGTCGCTGCGAGCGCGCCTGGCGCAGTCGCCGTCGGAGGTTCATCAGCTGACCGACAAGGTCCGTGCGCTCTGCGATGAAATCGGCCTCCGGGCGCAGTCGCCCGGCGACCGTGTCAACGCGGCCGTCGAGCTTCCGACGGTCGAGCGCACCCGCCCGGCCGGGACCTAGAACTCCCGCCGGGGGTCTTCGTTTTTCAGCCTTGCTGTTTTCGGTCGCGCTCACGCGCCGGAGGCGCGACGGAGGTAGCCGGTGGTGAGCGCGACGCGCGAACCACCGGTACGGCGAGCCATTTTCGTTCACCGCCCCGGAGGGGCGGCGGAGTGGCCGCGCCCCTCCGGGGCGCAATCGCAGATGAGAACGTCGGGGAGCCACGCGTCAATGATCGCTGACGCCGCTGCTGTCGTCGTGCTGCGCCGCACCTCGGCGTGACATCGCTCGAGAGCGAGCGACAGCACGTTCAAGCTAAAGACATACGGGAGCAAAGCCGGCTCGATGCCCTGTCCCGAGTCCGTGACTCTGATGGCGGCGAACCGATTCTCCCCTCTGAGCTCGACGCGGATCCGCTCGCCATCCGGCGTGAACTTGATCGCGTTTCCGAGGATGTTGCCGACGACCTGTTGAAGGCGGGCGGGATCCGCAATCGACTCGACGAGCAGCGTCCGGCCTGGCGAACGCAACGGCGTTCTACTTTTTGGGATCTATCGAGCGGAAGAGGCGAGCGGAATCGTGAACGAGAAGGTGCTTCCCTCTCCCGGCGTGCTCTCCACCCTGATCCTTCCGCCGTGCGCCTCGACCGCGAGCTTGCAGAATGCCAGGCCGAGGCCCGTACCTGCCTTGCGGTCGTGGCCGAGCTGACCGAACTTCTCGAAGATGCGCGTAAACGCTTCACGAGGGATTCCGGGGCCGGTATCGCGAACTGAGAACGTTACGTCGTCCGCTTCACGTGAAGCCGTCACGGTCACGGTGCCTTCATGGGTGAATCTGACGGCATTGGCGATGAGGTTCACCAGCGTCCGGATCACCTTGCTGACGTCGCAGGGAAGCAGGGGAAGATCATCGGCCACATTCGTGACGACGGTGGTTCCTTCCTGTTCGGCGATCGATGCCAATTGCTGGACGGCCCCGCGGACGAGCGACGCGGGCGACGCCCCCCCATAGTCGAGCTGCGTCGCGCCAGACTCCATCTTCTCGATGTCCAGAAGGTCGTTGATCATGCCGAGAAGCGTGTGACCGCTATTGAGAGCGATGGTCATCATGTCGCGCTGCTCGGAGTTGAGATCGCCGTATTTCTCCAGCATCTCGACGCCGACCATGATGCCGGTGAGAGGAGAGCGCAGGTCGTGAACAATCATGTTGCGCATGTCGACGCGAATCTTCTCCAGCTCCTCCAGCCGCCTGTAATTCTCCCGGAGCTGCTCGTAGAGAACGTTCTCACGATCGCGCCCGCGCTTTTTGTCCAGACAAGAGCCGATGCGAGCTCTGAGGAGGACCGGGTCGAACGGCTTGGTCAGATAATCCTCGGCGCCGGCCTCGATGCAACGGACCACGGAGTTCACCTCGCTGAGAGCGGAGATCATGATCACCGGCACATGCCGCAGCTGCTCGTCATTCTTCATCTGCGCGAGAACGGAATAGCCGTCCGTGTCCGGCATCATGATGTCCAGCAGGACGAGGTCGAAGGCCGTTTCACGCACTCGCCACAACGCGTCGCGTCCATTGCTCGCTGTCTGCACTGCGTGCCCCTGCCGGCGCAGGCGCCGCGAAAGCACGTCGCGATTCGCCGCATCGTCGTCGACGACGAGCAAGAGCCCGGGCTCGATCCCGTCCGTAACGACGGCGTTCCGGTCCCTCCGGCCTGGCTGATGGTCATTCATGGCCGGAGCGGCGGTAGCCCCTTCCGGCGTTGCGGCGAAGTTCGCCTCGATCAGAGTGAGCATGCGCCTCCCGGCGGAGACGATCTTGTCCAGATCGGCCACGAATGTCCGCGGCTGCGCATCCGCGTCTTCGCTCAACATCTCGGAGTAACCGATGATCTGATTGAGCGGCGTCCGCAGATCATGGAGCAACTGCGGCCGGACCGCCGTGCGGCCGGCGTGACGAGGGACTCTGCTCATTCCGGCCGTCCTGGCGCATCCATCAGCAATGCCTCGACCTTGGCCAGAAGGCGCGGCAGCTCGATCGGTTTGGTGTCGTAGTCGTTGCAGCCCGCCTCGAGCGCTTTCTCACGGTCGTCCGCCATGGCGTGGGCCGTGAGCGCGATGATGGGAATGTGCTTCAGAGCCGCATCCGCCTTCATCTGCCGCGTGGCTTCCCATCCGTCGATCACCGGCAGGCTCATATCCATGAGAATGAGATCCGGAGAATCCCTGCGGGCCACTTCGATTCCTGTTTCGCCGTCGAGAGCCACGAGGACCTCGTAGCCCTTGCGCGCGAGGCGGCGCGACAACATGTCGCGATTCATCTCGTTGTCCTCGACGAGCAGGATGGTCGTCATGAGGCCGCCCTCTCCGTCCCCGGGCGCGGCACGATGCTCTCCGCAAGGAGGTCGCGAACCTGCTGCAGAAGGGACTCGCGGGAGTCGCCCTGTTTCTGCAGGATGCGCTCGACGTGGCCATCCAGGCGGCGGCGATCGTCATTGGTCAGGTCCTGCGCCGTGACGACGACGATGGGAATCGTTCTCCATTCGGGACGCCGTCGCACTTCCGCCGCAAACTCGAACCCGTCCATGACCGGCATCATCAGGTCGAGAAAAATCAGGGCCGGCCGGTCGCGCTCCATGCTCTTCAGCGCCGCCGCGCCGTCTTCCGCCTCGGACACCGCCCATCCTTCCTTCTCCAGCATCGTGCGGGTCAAAGCGCGGCTTGCGGCATCGTCGTCGATGACCAGAACCGGACAAGGGGGCTGCATACAGGTGTACTTCTTCAGGATCTCCGACAAGCGCCGCCGGTTCACCGGTTTCGTCGCGTACTGGGAGGCTCCGAGCGTGAACCCGCGCTCGGGATCATCGACCATGGTGAGCATGATCACCGGCGTGTCGCGGAGGGCAGGATCAGCCTTCAGGGTCGACAATACCGTCCACCCGTCCATGTCCGGCATCATCACGTCGAGCGTGATCGCCGCGGGGAGCAACTGCCTGGCGAGCCGCAGCCCCTGCGCGCCATTGCTCGCCGTACGGACCGTGAAACCTTCCTTGCGGAGATAGCGCTGCATGAGGTCCCGCTGCAGCGGATCATCGTCGACGACCAGAACGCAGGTCCGAGGGGGTGGAAGCGATTCGGATTCAAACGAGACATCGAGATTCCGCTGGCCGGCCTGCCGCCGATCGGGGATCGACACCATCGTCTCCCCGGCCGCATCCTCCACGACCACCGGCAGCTTCATGGTGAAAACGCTTCCCTCTCCAAGCACGCTGTGGACCGTGACGTCGCCCGACATCAGGTGGCAGAAACGGCGCGTCAGCGCGAGTCCCAGCCCCGTTCCGCCGAACTTCCGGGTCGTGGAAGTGTCGGCCTGCGCAAAGGCCTGGAACAGCTTCACGACCGTATCGGAGCTCAGTCCGATCCCGGTGTCGGTCACGCGGAAAATCATCCATTCGCTGCCGTCCATGGCCTGCCGCTCGACGTCGACCGTGATGCTGCCGCCATGGGTGAATTTCGCTGCATTGGAGACGAGATTGAGAAGACTCTGGCGCACCTTGCCGAGGTCCGTGCGCATCGACCCGATTTCGGCCGGGCAGTGGATCGTCAGAGTGGTGTCGTTCTTCCTGACCTGCATCCCGATCGTCGAGGCCACTTCCGCGACCAGCGGCTTCACATCGAACGTTTCGATGTGGAGCTCCATCTTTCCGGCTTCCACCTTGGAGAGATCGAGGATGTCATTGATGAGGCCGAGCAGATGTCTTCCGGCGGTCGAGATCTTCTGCAGATCGGCGTTGAAGCCTGGGAGGTTCCTCTCGACGGCTTCTTCCTGAAGCATTTCCGAGAATCCGAGAATGGCATTGAGAGGAGTCCGAAGCTCGTGACTCATGTTCGCCACGAACAGGCTCTTCGTGCGGCTCGCGGCCTCGGCGGCTTCCTTCGCTTTCGCGACTTCATCCTCGGCGAGACGCCGCTCCGTGACATCCTCCATCGCCAGCACGAGCAGCTCCGCATGGCTCCCCTGCCTGAGCTTTCGCGCGTTCAGCAGCATGACCCTGCGGCCGATGACCGGGAAGTCGTGCTCCAGCTCGAAGTCATTGAAGACCGAGCTCATTGGAACGATGTCCTCGAGCAGCGTGCGAAGATCCGGGCTGTCCCACTGCCCGTTGCCGAGCTCATAGATGAGGCGGTTTACGGTCTCTTCCGGCGCCACGTGAAAGGTCAGATAGAACGCGCGGTTGGCAGAATTGACACGCAGGGCGCCGTCGAGGATCAACAAGGGCTCGCGGACGGTGTCGAACACGTCTTGTGCGACGTTCTGGATGTCCGCGACGAACGGGCGGTTCTTCCCCTCAGATGGGGGGGCTGGGGTTGCGCCGGACTGAGTCAAAAATCGCCTCCTGCGGCTTCAACCGGACGCGAGCGTGAGGCGTGGCTGTCGATCAAAACGTGCGGCCTCTGTCAGGGACTCACCCATCGATGCACGAAGCGAGCCGCCGAGGACGAGGAGAGGCCGGGTGGCGCGCGACGGCTTGATTCAGGGTTGATGCGCGGCGTCGGCGGGATCGATCGCCCTATGGCCCGTCTTCGGTCAGGGGCTCCGCTTGCCGCAACAGTTGCGGCGCGGCATCCCGATCCTTGAGCCCGGCGAAGTCGCGGCGCTTCGCCGCGCCGAGGCCGAGGATCTGAAGAATCGGCTCGATGTGGCTGAGCGTTCCGACGATCCGGTGGCCGGGATGAGGACTGTCGGTGACGAGGGTCGGCGTCATGTACACCGCCTCCGTCAACGCGCGCTTCGGGTCGCGCAGCACATCGATGATCTCGATGTCATAGCGTTCGGGAAGATGAGTTTCACACAGCTCGGAAAGATTGGCGATCGCCTGCAGCGAGTTCGGCTCGTCTCCGGCTACATAGAGCCGGAACATGAAAACGTCGGAGCTCACTGTGCGATCCCAGCGTCGTCGGGCGCGACGTCAGTACCTCGTAGCTGGCGTACTCTGTCCCGGCCGAGCTCCATCTCTTTTTCATGAACCTCCGCGCTGTGGGCCAGCATTGCTTTTTCCGTCAGCTTTCCAGCGAGCTCGAACTGCAGCAGCTTGACTCGCGCCTCGATCTCAGCCTCCTCGGCTTCGAGCCTCACCGTCTTGAGCTTCGCGGCCACGGACGCAACCTCGTTCGCGTGGCGCTCGGCGCTCTCCTTCTCCCAGCGCAAGGTTCCCATCAGGACTTCACCGCCCGCGGTGTACGTGTCGGTCACCGTGATTCCGGCGTCGCTCAGAATCAGCTCGCGCACCTGGTTCGAATGGCCCGTGCCGCGCGACTTGATGATCGACATTCCACGATTGCGCTCGCCGGCCTGAACCACGTAGTTGAGATGAATCCATGTGTCCGCGAGCGTGGAGATCTGCAGAGGCGACCCTGCCTCGGACTGGCTGGACATCTCGTCGAGAAGGCTGGTGCAGACCAGCGTGATGCCTTCGGCCTTCGACCAGTCGATCAGCCTTTCGGCCACGCTGTGCGCCGTGAGCTCGTTGCCTGATTTCGAGAGAGTGGAGACCGGATCGACCACCAGACAGCGCGCGCGATGCTGCTTTGCCAGTGTCTTGATGCGGACGAGGTAAGTCTCGGCGCTTCCGGTGATGGTTCGCGCCGAGACCATGTGGAGGGTGCCGTCTTCCACGAAGCGATCGAGCTGGATGCCGACCGAGCTCAGGTTCCGGATCACCTCGTTCGCATCAGAATCGAAGCTGACGAACATGGTGCGCTCGCCGCGCAGACAGGCGGCCTCGGCGAAGGCACCGCTCAGGGTCGTCTTCGCCGTGCCCGGGAAGCCGGTGATCAGGACGCTCGCGCCCCGGTAGTACCCGCCGCCGAGCATCGTGTCGAGCCGTTCGATGCCGCTTCCGACACGTTCGTTCGTGACCTCGACGTTGCCCCGCCGGATCGTGCGCGTCACCGCGACCTCGAATCCCGTCCGGCCGATGAGGAACGGAGACTCGTTCTCATCGAAGCTCGAGCCGCGATACTTCTGCACGCGCAGGTTGCGCTGCGACACGCCGAGAACCACGCTGTGATTGAGGATGATGGCGCAGTCGACCATGAACTGCATGAAGCCGAAAGGCTGCCTGGTGGCGGCTGCCTCGTCGCGATCCGCCTTCAGCGTGACGATGCCGGTCAGCTCATGAGCGAGCAGCCACTCGTGCAGACGGTAGATCTCACGCCGCTGCGCCGCGTGGTCAGGCAGCAGCGCCAGCACGATGTCGAGCGCATCGAAAACGATGCGCCGGGCACCCATTTCCCCGGCCTTCGCTCCGAGCGCCGCGAGCATTCCGCTCAGGTCGAACGTTCCGGACTGGATCAGATCGGGTCTCGGCTGAGCATCCATGAAATAGAGATTTTTCTCCTGCAGCTGCGGAAGGTTCCAGCCGAAGGTCTCCGCATTGGAAACGATCCGGGAGGGGGTCTCTTCGAATGCGACGAAGATCCCCGGCTCATCGCACTGCTGCGCCCCGTGCACGAGGAACTGCAAGGCGAGGATCGTCTTTCCCGAGCCCGATCCGCCCACCAGCAGGGTGGTGCGGCCACGGGGAAGCCCTCCCCCGGTGATTTCATCGAGCCCGGCGATGCCGCTGGGCGCTTTTCCGAGCGGATTGAGGGGAGTCGGCGGCGCACCGAGCACGTGCTCATCCGCAGCGTTTGTTCGGAACGTCAGAGTCTTATCCATAGATGTTCCCGTTCCAGAATGTTCGCGATCAGGTTCAGGCGAGTAGCGGCCTGGCCAAACCGTTGAATGTGAAGGTCCGCAGACGGGTGAGACCCGCGGGGTGATGTGTCGAGAAGGCGAAAATTGTGGAGTGTCGGAGGAGACCATCAGGCGGACGGGGGTGCTTGATCTCCACTCCTTGCCGCTTCACTGCCACATTGGTCGTGGAAGGTGATCGGACCCCCCGAGACGACCATGGCACGCAATCATCGCAAGGAATGGAATCCGAGATTTGGACGAAACCAGACATATCCGGACCGCGGTTTTCGTTGTTCAAGATACCGGCAAGCCTGTTTTCTGGCGGGCGGCCCGCTCCTTGCGTCAGAACGCTCGCATGAGCGAAGCGGATTCTGATGGACGACCGCGCCGCCGCGGTCGGCTCGCTCGAGAAGTGCTAAGGAGAACAATGAGCGCCACCGGACGGCCACGAGCTCCATCAGCGAAACGATCCACCCCTGCAGAAATCCGCGCCGGGAAAGCGATGGCGATCATCGAGGTCCGGCGTAAGAAAGCCCTCCTCAAGACCGGCGCACTTCAGAACGCCATTCTCAACAGCGCGAACTTTTCCAGCATCGCGACCGACGAACGGGGCGTGATTCAACTGTTCAACGTCGGCGCCGAGCGGATGCTCGGCTACTCGGCGTCCGAGGTCATCGACCAGATCACTCCCGCCGACATCTCCGATCCTCAGGAAGTCGTCGCCCGCGCCGCGGAGCTGAGCCTCGAGCTCGGAACGGCCATCACTCCCGGCTTCGAAGCCCTGGCATTCAAGGCCTCGCGCGGGATCGAAGACATCTACGAGCTGACATACATCCGGAAAGACGGTACCCGCTTTCCTGCGATCGTCTCCGTCACCGCGCTCCGCGACAACGAGCAATCGATCATCGGCTACCTGCTGATCGGCACGGACAACAGCGCCCGCAAGCACGCCGAGGAGAAATTACGATGGACGGAGGAGAGCTTCCGGCTGATGGTTGAAAGCGTGTCCGACTACGCCATCGTCATGCTCGACACCGAGGGACGCATCGCCAGCTGGAACACGGGCGCGCAGCGCATCAAGGGTTTCCACGCGGACGAGATCCTCGGCAGGCATTTCGACACGTTCTATCCGAAGGATGACGTCGCCAGAGGCAAGCCGCAGCGCGATCTCGAACAGGCCGCCTCGAGCGGACGTCTGGAGGTGGAGGGGTGGCGCATCCGCAAGGACGGCTCGCTGTTCTGGGCGAACATCGTCTTTACCGCCATCCGCGATCAGAACGGGGGTCTGCGCGGCTTCGCCAAGCTCACTCGCGATCTGACGGAACGGAACAAAGTCGAGGCGACGCTCATGAACGCCAAAGCGCTGGCCGAGAAAGCGAATCTGGCGAAATCCGATTTCCTCTCCAGCATGAGCCATGAGCTCCGCTCGCCACTGAATGCAATCCTGGGCTTCGCCCAGCTGCTGGAATCGGATTCGCCGCCGCCGACCCCCGCCCAGGGGGAAAGCATCATCCAGATCCTGAACGCCGGCTGGTATCTGCTGGAGTTGATCAACGAGATCCTCGACCTCGCCGCGATCGAGTCCGGGAAGCTGTCCATGTCGCTCGAGCCCGTGCTGCTCAACGAGGTGATGAGCGAGTGCCAGTCGATGATCGAGCCGGTGGCTCAGAAGCGCGGCATCCGGATGAGCTTTCCCCATGGTGATGCCGTCTACTGTGTGAACGCCGATCGGACACGGATCAAGCAGGTGCTCATCAATCTGCTCTCGAATGCGATCAAGTACAACAGACCGGATGGCTCGGTCGTCGTCGAATACAGCGAAAAGTCTGCGTCCGGGCGGATTCGAATCACGGTGACCGACACCGGCGACGGACTGTCGCCTGAACATGTCGGCCAGCTCTTCCAGCCTTTCAATCGCCTGGGACAGGAAGTCGGCGGCGAGGAAGGAACGGGCATCGGACTCGTGGTCAGCAGGCGGCTGGTGGAACTGATGGACGGCGCGATCGGCGTGGAGAGCATCGTGGGCAAGGGCAGCACGTTCTGGGTCGAATTGACCTCCACGGCGCCGCTCACACTTCTGGCGCCGATCGATACCGCGGCAGCGCCCGAGGAGCCGGTTGCCGCTCTGGATGGCCAGCGGACCCTGCTCTACGTCGAAGACAACCCCGCCAACCTGCAGCTCGTCGAACGTCTCATCGGCCGGCGCAGCGATTTGCGCCTGTTGAGCGCCGTGGATGGCAACCGCGGCCTCGAGCTGGCCCGGGCTCATCGACCCGATGTGATTCTCATGGACATCAACCTGCCCGGCATCAGCGGAATCGATGCGTTGAAGATCCTCCGGGATGACGTCAAGACGTCGCACATCCCGGTGGTCGCGCTCAGCGCGAATGCCATGCCACGCGACATCCAGAGGGGACTCCAGGCCGGCTTCTTCCGATACCTGACCAAACCCATCAAAGTCGCCGAGTTCCTGGAGATGTTGAACGTCGCGCTCGCTTTCGCGGAAGAGAATCATGCCGGCATCAACTGAAGCCACCGGCCCGAGGATTCTGATCGTCGATGATCAATCCTCGAACGTGCGCCTGCTCGAGCACACTCTGCGACGAGCCGGGTACGTGGGGGTCATGTCGACGACCGATCCCTGCGAGGTCATCGCACTGCATTTGCAGCATCGATATGACCTCATTCTTCTCGACTTGCAGATGCCCGAGATGGACGGGTTTGCGGTGCTCGCCCAGTTGCAGAAGATCCGCCCATCGCACCCGGTCGCGGTCCTGGTGATCTCGGCGGGCGACGGCCAGATGACGACGGCGCTCGAGTCGGGCGGCGACAGCTTTCTCGCCAAGCCATTCCGAATTCCCGACGTCGTGGAACGCGTCGGACAGATGCTGAAGCGCGGCGGAGATGCCGTGACGGCTTCCCGGGCGAGCGACGGTGACTCCGCTCTCGGCGTCACGCCGGCCGGTTTCGCCACGAACCGATCGTCAGACCCTCCTGAAGGGACGTGAACCATGGCAACGACTTCAACTCCAACCCGCCCACCGCCGCTCCGCGCGGAGCAGTCCGCTCTGGAAGCATCCGAGTCGCGATATCGGAGGCTCTTCGAGACGGCGCAGGATGCCATTCTCATCCTCGATGCCGAGGAAAGGCCGGGGACGATCATCGACGCGAATCCGTTCGTCATCGACCTGCTCGGATATTCACTCGACGAACTGGTGGGAAGAGAGCTCTGGGAGATCGGCCTGTTCGCAGACAAGGCGGAAAGTCAGGCCGCCATGGAGCAGCTGCAATCCGAAGGCTACATCCGCTATGAAGACATCCCGCTCGCAACCAAAAAGGGGAAACGCGTCGATGTGGAGTTCGTGAGCAACAGGTACATCGTCGATGGCAAGAAAGTGATTCAGTGCAACATTCGCGATATCAGCGATCGGAAATCGGCGGAGGACGCAGCTCGCGTCAGCGCGGAGCGTTTCCGTTTCCTCGCCGAGTCGATGCCGATCATCATTTTCACCGCCAGGCCGGACGGAGGGCTCGACTACTGCAATCGGCAACTGACCGACTTCACAGGGCTGTCGCGTGAGGAAGTCTGCGCGTCGGGCCGCGCACCATTCACTCATGAAGACGAGGTGGAAGAGGACGCCCGGCTCTGGAACCGTTCGCTGAAAAGCGGTGAACCATTTCAGCTCGAGAGCCGGTTCCGCCGGTCCGATGGCGTTTACCGCTGGCACCTGACACGCGCTGCTGCCATGCGCGATGCCGGAGGAATCACCACCTGGGTCGGATCGAGCACCGACATTCACGACCGGAAGCGCGTGGAAGAGACGCTGGTCCGTCAGTATCACGAGTCCGAAGCGCTCAGCCGCGCCAAAGACGAGTTTCTGGCGACCAGCTCGCACGAGCTTCGAACGCCTCTCACCTCGATTCTTGGCTGGTCCGAGCTGCTGGTGACGGGCGATCTGGATGCCGAGACCGAGCGCGAAGCCCTCAATTCCATCCGGCAGTCCGCCCAGACGCAATCCCGGCTGATCGACGACATGCTCGACGTATCGCGCCTCCTCACCGGGAAGCTCGCGCTGATCAGCGAGCCGGTCGATCTGGCCGCGACTCTGCTGCTCGCGATCCGCGCGATCACCCCGGCAGCCGAGAAGAAAAACCTCGAGATCGAGAAGTCATTCGCGCGCGGTACCTCACGCGTGGTCGGCGACCCCATACGGCTCCAGCAGATTTTCTGGAACATCCTGTCGAATGCGGTGAAATTCACGCCGGACGGCGGGAGCATTCGCGTGCGGCTCTGGTCAGAAGACGCGCGGGTGTCGGTCGAAGTGCGCGATACGGGTCAGGGGATCAGCAACGAGTTCCTTCCGCGCGTCTTCGACAGCCTCACCCAGGAGGAGGGAAGCAACACGAGGCTGCACGGCGGACTCGGTCTCGGCCTGTCGATCGTGAGGCAGCTCGTGCAGATGCACGGCGGTACGGTACTGGCCGAAAGCGCCGGTGTGGGAACCGGCGCGACCTTCACGGTCTCCTTCCCCGCCCGTCGCCTCACGGCGACCGTGGAAGACACGCGCTTGCGAGTTCGTGATGCAACGGCACCGGACGA
>DATKCA010000104.1:0-13046 GCA_035544675.1 Thermoanaerobaculia bacterium
TTGCTTTCTCCCTTTCCCCCCCCCTCGTGGCCACCGCTAAACGGCAAGACCGGACCCCCATCATTCGTGGCGTACAGCGTCAACGGGGTCGAGGCGGGCGGCGCGCGCGGACGGGATCACCGTGGCCAGGAAGCAGACCGCCAGCGAGAAGCCGGCCACCGCGGCGAGATCCGCCGGGCGGGTGATGAACGGAATCGACGACACGAAATACACCTCGGCGATCTCGGGCGGGAACTTCACCAGCTCGAAGCGCGTGATGATCCAGCAGACGACGGAGCCGAGCAGGACGCCCGCCGCCGTGCCCATGAATCCGACCAGCGTCCCGTACCAGAGGAAGATCCGCCGCACGGTCTTCGCCTCCGCGCCCATCGAGGTGAGGATGCCGATCTCGCGGCGCTTCTCGTGCACGGTCATGATCAGTGTGGAGACGATGTTGAACGTCGAGACGAAGACGATCAGGCCGATGACGATGAACAGCACGAGCTGCTGGATCCGCAGCATCGAGAACAGCTGGCGGTTCATGTCCCGCCAGTCGCTGACCGCGTAACGGCGGCCGGTACGCTGCGAGATGTCGTCGACGACGCGCTCGATGTCCGCATCGTCGCGCAGCTTCACCTCGACCAGGTTGGCCACCCCTTCGGTACCCTGCAGCCGCTGCGCCTCGGCCAGCTCGATGAAGAGCCAGCGCGCGTCGTATTCGTAGAAGCCGGTGTCGAAGACGTTCGTGACCACGAACGTCGAAGTCCGGGGCATGAAGCTGCCCGACTGATCGGCCGGGACGGTGATGCTGATCGCCGAGCCCTTCTCCACGCCGAGTCGCGTGGCCAGATACTTCCCGACCGCGACGCCGTTGCCGTCGTCCGCGTCGAACTTCATCGAAGGGCCGATGACTTTGGCCAGCATCGGCGTCGTCCGGGCCCGCGCCGACTCGATGCCTTTGATCATCACCTCCGACCCCGTGCTGTTGCGCTCCGTGGTCACGACCGCGTTCTGAAAGACGACCGGCGACGCCTCAGCCACACCATCGGTGGCGCGGACGACCTCGAGGACGGCCTCCGGATCATGCAGCGGTCCGCCGATCGCGTACACGAACACCTCGGCGTTGCCGCCCAGGAGCTTGCGCTGCAGGTCACGCCGGTATCCGGTCATGAGGGCCATGGAGATCACCAGCGCCATCACGCCGATGACGAGACCGAAGATCGACACCGCGCCGACGGCGGAGACGAGCCGGTCGGTGGGGCGGCGGAGGTAACGCCAGGCGATGCTTCGGGCCAGGTTCATGGTTTCGTCATCCTGAGCGAAGCGAAGGATCAACCCAGGCGCAGCGATTATGTGACAAATGTGCCGGCGCCTGGGTTGACCCTTCGCTTCGCTCAGGGTTTCAGCCGCCCCTATAATCCGGCAGCAATGAAACGCGCCATCCTCCTCACACTCGCGATCGCCACCACCGCCCTGGCCGCCCCGCCCACCCCCTCCCAGTTCCTCGGATTCGACGTCGGGGCGGACCGCAAGCTCGCGGACTACAAGCAGATCACGTCGTACTTCCGCGCGCTGGACCGCGAGTCGCCGCGCGTGATCCTCGAGTCGCTCGGCAGGACCACGCTGGGCGAGGACATGATCATGGCGGTCATCTCGTCCGAGGAGAACATCCGGAACCTCGACCGGATCCGGGAGAACGCGAGGCGGCTCGCCGATCCACGCGGCCTCACCGACGCGCAGGTCGACGCTCTGGTGCGCGAAGGCAAAACCATCGTCCTGGTCACCTGCAACATCCACTCGACGGAGATCGCGTCGAGCCAGATGGCCATGGAGTGGGCTCACGCCCTGGCCACCGGGACCGATCCGGAGACGCGCCAGCGCCTCGACAACGTGGTGCTGCTGCTCGTTCCCTCGCTCAATCCCGACGGCCAGACCATGATCGTGGACTGGTACAAGAAGAACCTCGGCACGCGTTACGAGGGCGGACGCCTGCCCTGGCTGTACCACCACTACGTCGGCCACGACAACAACCGCGACTGGTACATGCTGACGCAGGCGGAGACGCGGGCCCTGAGCCGCGCCGTCTATCACCGCTGGTTCCCGCAGCTCTTCATCGACGAGCACCAGATGGGGTCGTACGGACCGCGCATGTTCGTCCCGCCGTTCGCCGATCCGCTCGATCCGGACGTTCATCCGCTGATCTGGCGCGAGGTGAACATGATCGGCGCGAACATGGCTCTGCGGCTCGAGCAGAAGAACAAGAGCGGGCTGATCTACGGCTACTCGTTCGACGCGTACTGGCTGGGCGGCACCCGCAACACCGGCTGGTGGAAGAACATCACCGGCATGCTGCTGGAGGTGGCCTCGGCGCGCATCGCCACGCCGATGTTCGTCGAGCCGACCGAGCTGCGCGGGGGATCGAAAGGGCTCGTCGAGTACAAGGCCACCATCAACCATCCCAACCCGTGGAAGGGCGGATGGTGGCGGATGCGCGACATCATGGACTACGAGCGGATCGCGTCCGACGCTCTGCTCGAGATCGCCTCCGAGAGGCGCGAGGACTTCCTGCGCAACCTCGTCACGCGCGTCCGCGCCGCCATGACCGCGTACGAGCCGGGATCGGCGTATCGCATCCCCCGCCAGCAGCGCGACTGGCCGGCGGCGCAACACCTGGCCTGGCTGATGAACGAGCACAACGTCGAGGTCCGGCAGGCCGGCAACGGCGACTACTGGATCCCGCTGGCGCAGCCGTTCAGCAAGTTCGTCGCGGAGATGATGGAGCCGCAGCGCTATCCGGAAGTGCGCCTGCAGCCGGGCCGCGAGATCCTGCGGCCGTACGACGTGGCCACGTGGACCCTTCCTCTGCAGATGGGCGTCACCGCCCTGCGCGCGCCGATGCCCGAGGGGACGCGCCGGGTCACGGAGATCAAGCCGGAGACGAAAGACGTGATCCGCCGCGGACAGCGCCTGGCGCGCAAGCCGCGAGTGGCCACGTACAAACCGTGGAGCGCGTCGATGGACGAAGGTTGGACGCGCTGGCTCCTCGACACCAACGGCTTCGACCCGAAGACGCTGTCGCCGCAGCAGGTGCGGGGCACGCTGCCGTTCGATGCCATCATCCTCCCCGACATCGACAAGGAAACGATCGCCACAGGCAAGCGCCGCACCGAAGAAACCGGCATGCGCTACAACGAAGAGATGCCGCCCGACTACCGCGGCGGTCTCGGAGCGGACGGCCTCGAAGCGCTGAAGAAGTTCGTGGAGAACGGCGGCACGCTCATCGCCTTCTCCCAGTCGACCGCATACGTGACGGAGAACTTCAACGTCCCCGTGCGCAACGCTCTGGCCGGCGTGCGCGCCGACGAGTTCTCGGTGCCCGGCTCACTCGTGCGCATCCACGTGCGCGACGATCATCCCGTCACCGAAGGCCTGCCGCCGCAGGCGGCCGCGTTCATCGACCGCGGAATCGCATTCGAGACCACAAGCCCCAGCACGGAGACGCAGCGCTGGGTGCTGGCGACGTATGCGGAGAATCCACGCGACATGCTGCTGTCCGGCTGGATCCAGGGCGAGCAGCGCCTGTCGAACAAAGCCGCCGCGGTGGCGATGACCTACGGCAAGGGAAAGATCGTCCTCTTTGGATTCCGTCCGCAGCACCGCGGCCAGACGCACGCGACGTTCCCGTTCCTGTTCAACGCGATTTACTGGAGCGTGGCTCCAGACGGAAACCGGTAGCCGGAAACCGGAAACCGGTAACCGGAAACCGGAAACCGAGGTGATTTTCCCGTGCCCGCGCCCGTGCCCGCGCCCGAGCCCGGTCTTTGACTTTCCCGATCCCGATCCCGAGCCCGTTTTCGTTCCCGCGCCCCTACAGCGTCACCAGCTCCAGGCGATCGATCTCCTGCTCCAGGAACTCGCCGGCGATGCGGCGGAATCGCTCCTCGGCATCGGTGACCAGGAAGTGGTGACGCGGCGGGCCTGTCACCCGCCGCTTCTCGACGCGCTGCGCCTCGGGCAGTGGGCTCATCAGGATGGCCTTCACCGCCGCCGCCGTCGTCTCCGCGCTGTCGACGATCGTCACCTTCTCGCCCACCACCTTCTCGATGGTCCCGCGAAGGATCGGATAGTGTGTGCATCCGAGGACCAGGGTGTCGATGCCGGCGTCGATGAGCGGTGCGAGGTAGATCTCCGCCACCTCCCGCGCCACATGTGTATTCGCCCACCCCTCCTCGGCAAGGGCGACGAACAGCGGCGCGGCGGACTCGATCACCTCCACGTCCGGCCGCAGCGCGTGGATCGCGCGCGTGTAGGCCTTCAGCTTCACGGTCCCTTCCGTGGCGATCACACCGATGCGCCCGGCCGTGGCATGAACCGCTGCCCGCGCGCCCGGCTCGACCACGCCGATGACAGGAATGCTCAGCTGCTTCTGCAGGGCCGGCAGGGCGGACGCCGTGGCCGTGTTGCACGCCACGACCAGCATGCGAATGTCGTGTGTCAGAAGATGCGCGGCCGCCTGCAGCGAGTAGCGGATGATCGTTTCGGGCGACTTCGTCCCGTACGGCACGCGGGCCGAGTCGCCCAGGTAAATCAGGGCCTCGGATGGAACGGCGCGCGCGATCTCGCGGAACACGGTGAGGCCGCCCACACCGGAGTCGAACACCCCGATCGGCCCTGCTTCACCCCTGCCCTTCGCCATCCCCTGCCGCGGCGATCCCACCCGCTTCTCTCTTGATGTTGTACTGCTCGATCTTCTTGTACAGATTCGACCGCGGCGTATCGATGGCCTCGGCCGTCTTCGAGACGTTCCAGCCATGCTCGCGGAGCTTGGCCAGGATGAACCCCTTCTCGGCCTCGTCCTTGAACTCCTGCAGCGTATTGAGGCGCATCGAGCCGGCGATGATGTCGGCCGGCGCGCGGAAGAACTCCGCCGGCAGGTCGGTCACGTCGATGTTCTCCGAGGGGACCATGATGACGAGCCGCTCGATCAGGTTGCGCAGCTCGCGGACGTTGCCGCGCCAGGCGGCATCCTGGAGCGCCCGGGCCGCGGCAGGGGTGAATTTCTTCGGGTGATAGTTGTGCTCCTCGGAGAACAGCCTGGCGAAGTGCTCGCCGAGAATGGGGACGTCTTCGCGGCGCTCGCGCAACGGCGGCGTGCGGATGGGGATCACGTTCAGCCGGTAGTACAGGTCTTCGCGAAACCGCCCGCCCTTGATCTCCTCGGGCAGATCTTTGTTCGTCGCGGCGATGACGCGGACATCGACCTTGACGACGGTCGCGGAGCCGACCGGCTCGACTTCACCCTCCTGAAGCACGCGCAGCACCTTGGCCTGGGTGCGCAGCGACATGTCGCCGATCTCGTCGAGGAAGATCGTCCCGCCGTCCGCGGCCACGAACTTCCCGGTCTGCTTGCGCACTGCGCCGGTGAACGATCCCTTCTCGTGTCCGAACAGCTCGGACTCGATCAGCTCCTCGGGGATGGCCGCGCAGTTCACCTGGATGAACGGCTCCGCGGAGCGTGACGAGCGGCGGTGGATCTCGCGGGCCACGAGCTCCTTACCGGTCCCCGACTCGCCGGCGATCAGCACGGTGGCTTTGGTCGGCGCGGCGCGCTCGATCTGCGACTTGAGCTCCTTCATCGAAGCAGCGTCGCCGACGAGCTGATACTCCTTCTCCCTTTTGGAGCGGAGCTCGGTGTTCTCCTCCTCGACCTGGCGGAGACGCACCGCGTTGCGCACGGTGAGCAGCAGCTTGTCGCGGTTCAGCGGCTTCTCCAGGAAGTCGAAGGCGCCGCGCTTGGTGCACTCCACGGCCGTGTGCACGTCGCCGTGGCCCGACACCATCACGACCGGAGAGGTGATCTTTGCGGACTTGAGGTTCTCGAGGACCTCGATGCCGTCGAGCACCGGCATCTTGATGTCCAGCAGGATGGCGTCGTAGTCGACCTTGCCGGCCCTGTCGAGCCCTTCCTGCCCCGACCGCGCCTCGTCGATCTTGTAGCCCTCGTACTCGAGGGTCATCTTGATCGCCTCGCGGATCGCGGTCTCGTCGTCTACGACCAGTACTCGGTACGGCATCTTCAGCTCCCGTGCACGTCCCAGGCCTTCTTAGTCCTTAGTCCTTAGTCCTTGGTCCTTAGGAGGACCGACGCAGTTTACGCTGCGTTCTCCTAACGCCTAAGGACTAAGGACTAAGGACTAACGCCTATAATTCGGCGGCCATGCACGTCGATGTCAACCACGACCCCAGGCTGTCGAAGATCGATCACCTGTTCGTCCTGCTGGCGGAGGGAGACACCCAGCCGCGCCTGGCCGAGTCGATTTCCCCGCTGGCCGGCGATGCCATCGAGCGCTCCGGCTTCGCAGGCCGCTGCGATGAGACGATCACGATCCTGACGGAGACGCCGCGGAAGCTCACGCTGGTCGGTCTCGGAAAACGAGACGAGCTCTCCATCCGCGGATTGCGGACCGCGCTCTTCACCGTCGCCAAAACCGCGGGGCGCCAGCGCGACCGGCGCATCGCCGTGGCCCTCACGTCCGACTGGCCGGACAGCCGGCTGGCCGCCACGTTCCTCTCCCAGGCCGACTACCGCTACGACACCTACCGCACGCAGGAGAAGAGCGAGAAGCCTGTCGACATCGACGCCGTGCTGATTCCCGCCCAGGCGCTGGCATCGCGCCAGGCCAAGGAGATCGGGGCGCGCGTCCAGGCCATGTCCGCGGGGCTGCGGACGGTGCGCGATCTCGGCAATGCGCCGGCGAACGTCATGACGCCGACCCGTCTGGGCGAGCGCGCGCAACAGATGGCGAAAGGGAACGGCATCAAGTGCACGGTGTACGGGCGCAAGGAGATCGAGCGGATGAAGATGGGCGGTCTCCTGGCCGTGAACCGCGGCTCGGTGGAAGAGCCGCGCTTCGTGGTCATGGAGTACGCGCCGCGGCGGGCCCGCAAACACGTCGCCCTGGTCGGCAAAGGGATCACCTTCGACTCCGGCGGCATCTCCATCAAGCCGGCCGAGAAAATGGAGGAGATGAAGTTCGACATGGCCGGCGCCGCGGCCGTCATCGGCACGCTGGAGGCCGCGGCGAAGCTGGAGCTGCCGGTCCGCATCACAGGCGTCATACCCTCCACCGATAACCTGCCCAGCGGCAGCGCCTACAAGCCGGGCGAGATCATCACCATGATGAACGGCAAGACCGTCGAGGTCGTGAATACCGACGCCGAAGGCCGCATGATCCTCGGCGACGCCCTGCACTACGCCTCGCAGCTGAGGCCGGACCACCTCATCGACTTCGCCACCCTGACCGGCGCCTGCGTGGTGGCCCTGGCCAGCGAGGCGGCAGGCCTTTTCTCCAATGATGATGAGCTGGCTCAGAAGTTGATTGAGAGTGGGGAGCGCGTCGGTGAACGCCTCTGGAGACTCCCCGCCTGGAGCGAATACAAGGACCTGATCCGCAGCGAGTGGGCGGACATGAAAAACTCCGGCGGGCGGTGGGGAGGGGCGATCACCGCGGCGGTGTTTCTGAAGGAGTTCGTCGATTGTCCGTCATGGGCTCACCTCGATATCGCAGGTACGGCGTATTCGGATGGCTCTCCGCGCGAAGCGAAGGGCGCAACCGGAGCGGGCGTGCGCGTCACGGTCGACTTTCTGGAATCGCTCTCGCCCTGACCGGCCTGGCCATGCTGACCGGCTGCGGCGGTGACTCCGCGCGCCGCGTCACCACGGCCGCCGTGGTGCCGCCGCCGGCCGAGGAGAGCTTCACCGCCATGGAGTCACCGAGCCTGCAGTTTCTTCCCCGCCAGGAGGAAGCGGCCGGATGGCACCTGGACAACGACCCGATCGTCATCCCCGGGAACCGCCTGACGTCGTACATGGACCAGGACGCATCGCACTTCGCCCGGTATGGAGTGATCGATGCGACGATCGGGAACTACACGGCCACGGCGGGGGGCGGCTTCGCCACGGTCGAGATCTTCCGCTTCCCCGACTTCGTCAAGGCCTTCGGCGCCTATTCGACGCGGAAGGAAGGGACCATCCAGTTCCTCCAGATCGAGAACGAGGCGTTCCAGAGCAAACACTCGATCCATCTCTGGCGCGGCCCGTTCTACGTGCGAGTGATCGGCGGCGGCACGACGGACGGCTTCGCGTCGATGGCCAGGCTGACCGGAGTCGTGGCCGAGCGGATGCCGCCCGCTCCGGCCAGGCCGGCCGTCTTCAACTTCTTCCCCACCAACATGCGGGTCGCCAACAGCGAGCGCTACTCGGTGCAGGCGGGATTCGGCCAGACCATGCTGGCCAATTCGTTTCAGGCGACGTTCGACCACGGCGGAGCCGTCGTGCAGGGCCTCATCATCCCCGCGGCAGACAAGGCCACCGCGACGCGCATCTTCGACGGCTACCGCGCCCTCTACCTCGCCAACGGCAAGCTCCTCGACCCCATCACGAACCTCGGCGAAGACAACTTCACCGCGGAGGACCGTTTCCTGGGACGGGCGGTGGCATTCCGGATCGACCGCTTCGTCATCGCGTTCAACGGCTACACCGATCGCGGGAAACTCGTCGACCTCGCCATCGCCACCGACACCCGGATCCTGGGCTCCATCCGCCGCCAGCTCGTCTCCGCCGACAAGGAAGCCGCGGCCGCCGCCCGGACGTCGACCAGCGCGACGCCTTGGACGACCAGGCCTTAGTCCTTAGTCCTTAGGCCTTAGGAGAACGAAACACCCGTGGAAGGTGGTGGCCTCCTAAGGACTAAGGCCTAAGGACTAACGCTCCCAAACCCCGCTCTTCCCGCCGCTTTTGCGCACGAGTTGCAGCGCGTCGATGACGATGCCCTTCTCCACGCTCTTGCACATGTCGTAGATCGTCAGCGCGGCGATGGCGCAAGCGGTCATCGCCTCGATCTCGACGCCGGTCTTCCCTTCGCAGCGGACGATGGAGCGGACTTCGATCGCGCCGTTGTCCCTGTCGATGTCGAACGTGACGTCGATGGAGGTGATGGCGACGGGATGCGTGAGAGGAATGAGGGACGGCGTCTGTTTGGCGCCGAGGACTCCGGCCACTTTGGCGGTGGTGAGGACGTCGCCCTTGGGGAGGGCGCGGTCGATGAGCTTCTGCAGCGTCTTCTTCGACATGCGCACGGTGGCCGTGGCGACGGCCTCGCGCGACGTGGCGCGCTTTGCACCCACGTCCACCATGGAGATGCCGCCGGTCTGATCGAGATGCGAGAAGTCGGGATCGCTCATAGGTACCTCTCCGCAACCGCGAGATCGGATGGAGTGTTCACGTTGAGCAGCGGCTCGCCGTCGAATCGCGCGCGGAGCTCCGCCTCTTCGACGAGCTCCACGTCCGTCTCCTCCAGGACGCCGCGGATATCGAGGCGACGGGAGGCGACGCGCGCGTCGAGCGCCGGGATCAGGCACGTCGCATAGCCGGCGCAGAGAATCTGCGGCACACCGCCCCAGACCGGCACGAGCATCGACGCGCTCGACTGCTCGAAGCGGCGCCGCAGGAACTCGAGCACGCCCGGCGTCACCAGCGCGTAGTCGGTGGCCAGGATGAACGAGCGGCCTCGCGCATCGGCGAGCGCGCGGATCACGCCGAAGATCGGGGCCTCGGCCTCGTGGACGTCCTCGAAGATCGTAGGGATGGCATGCTGCGGCCCTCCCGCCCTCTCCACCGCGACGACACGGTCGAAAACGGTCCCCGCAGCGGTGGCCACGCGGGCCAGAAAGAGGTCCGCTTTCGACTCTCCCATCCGCGTGGAAAGACCCCCGGTGAGAACGTAGCAATCCACGGCGAGGCGTAGGGTACCATCCGCTCGGTGACGGCACCGGTCAGCGTGATCATCGCGGCTTTGAACGAGGAGCGCAGCATCGCTTCTGCGGTCGAGTCCGCCCGCGCCGCGGGTGCGGCCGAGGTGATCGTGGCCGATGGTGGAAGCTCCGATGCGACGGTCCGCCTGGCCCAGGAAGCCGGCGCCCTCGTCATCCGATGCGAGCCGCTGCGCGGCCGGCAGTTCAATCTCGGCGCCGAAGCCGCGTCGAACGAGTACCTGATCTTCCTGCACGCCGACACCGTGCTCCCTCCCAACGCTGCGCTCGACGTGTCGCGTGTGCTGGAGAACGGCGCCGCCTTCGGCGGCTTCCGCATCTCGTTCCTCGAGCAGATGGCCAGGCTGAGGATCGCCGCGTTCATGATCAACCTGCGCACCGCGTTCACGCGCTGCCCGTGGGGGGACCAGGCCCAGTTCATCAAACGGTCGCTCTTCCTGCAGGAGGGCGGCTTCCGCGAGATGCCGCTCATGGAGGACTACGAGCTGGCCATCAGGATGAAGCGCCGGGTGAAAACGAAGATCCTCCGCTCACGCGTGCGCACATCCGGCCGCCGCTTCCTGCGCAAGGGCGTGCTCCGCACCGCCGCCGTGAACTGGCGGATCATCGTCGCGTACCGCCTGGGGGCCGATCCGGCGCGGCTGGCGCGTTTGTACAAGCGCTAGTCCTAGTCCTTAGTCCTTAGTCCTTAGTCCTTAGGCGTTGGGCGTTGGGCGTTGGGCGTTGGGAGATTCCGAGGTGCGATCGCGTTCCGGCTGAGCGACTGGCGGAGCTCGCAAATGAAGTCGGCCGTTTGATCAACGGCTTGCTGCGATCCCTAAGGACTAAGGACTAAGGACTAAGGACTAAGGAGGACTAAGGACTAGCGTTTCTTGGACGGCCGCGCCGGGTCGTCCCTGCCGACTTCCTTCTTGGCGTGACGGACCTGGCCCAGGGACACGTTGACCGGGTTGGTACGGTCGAGGAACGGGACGGCCGGGCGGGAGCGGACGCCGAGCTCGCGCCGCACCTCCATCAGATCCTCGTGGCCGGGGACGAGCCGCAGGCCGGCCTCGGCGGTCTGGACCGCCTTCTTCCGGTTGCCCGCGGCGAGATAGACCCGGGCCAGGTTCGCGTAGTGGTCGCCGTTGTAGAACTCCAGATCGATGGCCCGTTTGCAGAGATCGACGGCGATCTTGTACTTCTTCTGCACCAGCGCCAGAACCAGGCCGAAGTACGACAACCCCATCCCATCGCGCGGCGACTGGATCGGCGGTGAATCCTCGGTCCCGTAGATCTCGACGAACAGCGTGAGGGCGCGAAGGTAATCTTCCATGAGTACGGCGTTGATTGCGTTATCGATGTCTTTCGGTGTGCGTGGCATCAGATGAGCTCGCGTGAGCGCAGGCGGCGTACGAAGTGCTCGATCCTTTCCCGTTCTTCCGGCACCGCATTCACGAACCGGAGGCCGTACTTGGCCATCGTACCGGAGAACTCGGCCCGGAGAATCTCCGCCTCCACGGCCAGCGGCTTCGGGTCACCGGGCAGATAGAAGTGCAGCTTGACCGGCTCGTTACCGGACAGCACCCGGTCCACTTCGAGAAGCATGCCCGTCGCGGAGATGTTGAGACTCCGAGCCAGAACGAAGCGGCCGTTCTTCTCCATGGAGACTTCGATCTTGGTGATGGTGCGGATGGACCGCCGCACCGGGATGGAGGTCAGCTTCTCCACTTTGGCGTCGAGCTCGCGACGCTGCAGCGGCCGGAAGATGACGTCGTTGCAGCCCGCCGAGAGGCAGAGGTCGCCATGCTCGGGCGAGGCTTTGTCGCAGATCATGAGCAGCGACATCGATCTGGTGTTGTCGTCGCTGCGGATCTCGCGGCAGAACTCGGGGGCGGTCATGTCGAAGAGGTCGAAGCCGAAGATCACCAGCTGCGGCAATTCCATCTTGGCCTTGCGCAGCCCTTCCGAGCCGGCCAGCGCGGTCATGACGTTGACACCGCGGCGTCGCAGGATCGTTTCCTGAAAGGCCAGCGATCCGCGGGAGTGATCGACCAGCAGGATGGCCCCGGGTTGAGTCTCTTTCTCGTCGCTCACGCCGCCGAGATCTCCCGGAGTCTGGCCACGACACGCCGCAGGTCTTCCACGAGCATCACAGTCTGATCCTTTGTGTTCGACTTGCCCAGTCCAATCCTGATCGAGCCCATCGCCAGGCCCTCACTCACACCGATGGCGAGCAGTACACGCGAAGGGCCGCGGTCGCCCGAGCTGCAGGCGGAACCCGACGAGAGAGAAAAACGGCGCATCGCGATGATCAGCGAGTCGGCCTCCACTCTCTCGAAACTGACATTCAGGTTGCCGGGCAATCTTAACTCGCGAGGTCCGTTCACGCGAACGCCGGGAATCTCCTCGACGATCGAGTCCCACAGGTCGTTGCGCAACCGTGTCAGACGCTCGCCCTCGGCCGTCATCTCTTCGGAGCGCAGTTTCAGGGCCGCGGCCAGTCCCACGGCGCCGCCTACGTTGACCGTGCCGGAGCGGACGTTCTTCTCCTGACCTCCACCCGTGGTGAGGGGGGTGAGCCGCACACCGCGACGAACGAAGAGACCGCCAACGCCTTTGGGACCGTACATTTTGTGCGCCGAGAACGAGGCCAGATCCATCTTGCCGAGATCGACGTGAGTCTTGCCGGCGGCCTGCGTGATGTCGCTGTGAAAAAGTACGCCGCGGTCGCGGCAGAGCGCGCCGATGTCCGCGACCGGCTGCATCGTTCCAATCTCGCCATTGGCGGCCTCGACCGAGACGAGCCGCGTCCCGGGCCGCAACGCCTCCGCGACCGACTCCGCCGCGATGAAGCCTTCCCCGTCCGGCTCGACGAGGCTGACCTCCACGCCGCGGCTCTTCAGCTTCTCCGCCGTGGCCACGATCGACTTGTGCTCGATCCGGCTGGTGACGAGGTGATCGCCGCTGCGAAGGAGGTTCAACGCAATGTTGTTGGACTCGGTCGCGCCGCTGGTGAAGATGATCTCGTTCGGCTGCGCACCGAAGTATCGCGCCACGGCGATTCGGGCGTCTTCGAGGGCATTCGCGGCCTTCCGCCCATGCTGATGCGTCAGCGACGCCGCGTTGCCGAACACCACGGAGAAATACGGCAGCATGGCGTCCACCACGCGCGGATCACACGGCGTGGTCGCGTGGTGGTCGAGATAGACCGGATCCGTCACCCTCGAATGATAGCGCCTCGCCACGCATGGCCG
>DATKCA010000105.1:0-6850 GCA_035544675.1 Thermoanaerobaculia bacterium
GATGCACGGCGGTACGGTACTGGCCGAAAGCGCCGGTGTGGGAACCGGCGCGACCTTCACGGTCTCCTTCCCCGCCCGTCGCCTCACGGCGACCGTGGAAGACACGCGCTTGCGAGTTCGTGATGCAACGGCACCGGACGAAGCGGTTTCGATCGCCGGCCTGCGAGTTCTGGTCGTCGACGACGAACCGGAGATGCGCAAGCTGATCTCCACGGTTCTGAAGGGTGCGGGCGCTTCGGTCGTCACGGCGGGGAGCGCCGCCGAGGGATTCGATCAGCTGGATGCGCAATCCTTCGACGCGATCGTGAGCGACCTCGCGATGCCGTCCGAGGATGGTCACTCTCTCTCGCGCCGCGTTCGCGCGCGCGGCGATGACAAAGCGAGGATCCCGTCCGTCGCCGTGACGGCGTACGGCGGTCCGCTGCAGCGCGAGCTGGCGCTTTCCGCGGGGTTCGACGATTACGTCAAGAAGCCGTTCGCTCCGGGCGATCTGGTCCGTGCGGTCGCGGGTGTTCTCGAGAGAAGCCGGTGACGAGGAGTGGCGCGGGCGTCGAGTCACACGTCCGATGCCGGCGCGTCCTTCTCCCGTTGGCGTGGCAGACGTACGGTGAACATCGTACCGGTCGCCTCGGACGAGGCGACGGCGATCGTTCCGGCATGGGCGGTCACGATCTCGCGCGCAATGTAGAGACCGAGCCCGACTCCTCCTCCTCCGTTGTTCGATCCGGGCGTCGATGCGGCGCGCACGAAAGGATCAAAGAGCGTTGGAAGCGCAGATGACGAGATCACGGGCCCTCGGTTCGTGACGGTCAGGGCGACCTTCGAACCCTCGCTTCTTGCTCGGAATTCGATGGCACCGCCATCTTCACCGTGCTCGATCGCGTTCGCGACCAGATTCGCCAGGACCTGCCGCAGTCGCGCGGCATCCCACTGACCCGTGAGATCCCCGACCGATTCGAAGCGCACGCTGCGCTCAGGGTGAGTGGCTCGGAACTCGTCGAGGACCTCCTGGCAAAGAGCGCTCAGATCCGCCGGACCCACAGACAGCGGCATGCCCGCACCGAGCCGCGTTCGCGTGAAGTCGAGCAGATCGTGAATCATCCCGGTCATCGTTTTTCCGAAACTCGCCATTCGTGACGCGATCTGCGTGTGCTCGTCGTCGAGCTGTCCCGATTGCGCCAACACCTCGGCCGAAAGCATCATCGCGTTCAGCGGCGTACGCAGGTCGTGACCCAGCGTGGCGAGAAAGAGCTCGCGGGATTCCTCGACACGGTCGGTGTAACTTCTGACGGCTTCGGCGAGCGACTGGTCGATCGACTCGTTGAACCGGGTCAGGTCCTGCAGGTCGTGTTCGTCCGGATCGTGCGCCGCTGCCTGCCAGAGTTTGAGCACGCTCGCGCGCAGGGCGCGATATTCGGATACGACCTCGACGAGGTTGAAGCCGTCGGCCACCCTCGCGAAGGCGTGCTCCTCGGAAGCACTATCCAGAAGGTCACTCTCCGCTCCTCCACCGCCTTCACCCTTGGATTTATCGGCTTGCTGCTCCGGAGTCTGCGGGGAGAGCATGTCGCGCGCCGTCGCGCGGAGGATGCCCTCGGCATGGTCCCGCAGCGCGATGACGCTCATCGCTGGGCCGGGCGCGAGGTTACGCGCAAACTCTTCCCATTCAACGAGGATTTCTTCTACGTTCGACAGGATGAAATCAGCCAGGCGCGTGTGCTTTCGAGTCATCGATCGTCACCACTCAGAGTCGTTCTACGACGGCGATGTAGCTGCGTCGTGAGCTGCTGCTCGGTTTCCGGATGTCGTCTCTTCATTCAAAGGCGTCGAAGCCATCTGGCAGTGCCTCCGAATCTGTCCTGCAGCCCGATCGTCGAAAATCCGTGGCATTCCCCGGCACTCAACCCCAGAGTATCGCCGAGGAGCGGCAAAGATCTACCATTTTTGGCGTCTGGGTCAATGACTAGGACGGAGCTCGAAACCGTTCAGTTAACCGTCTCATCGTCTCGCTGGAAAAGAGATCGAAAGCAGGAAACCAGCTAAACTCATCGCCTCCCGCCATGGCCATCACCACAGGAAGCCGTCTGGGGCCTTACGAGATCGTCTCGCGCATCGGCGCCGGCGGAATGGGTGAGGTCTTTCGCGCGAGAGACATCCGCCTCGACCGCAGCGTCGCGATCAAGGTTCTGCCAACCCCATTCGCGCATGACGCGCAACTGAAGCTACGCTTCGAGCGCGAGGCGAAGATCATCTCGCAGCTGAACCACCCTCACATCTGCACTCTTTTCGACATCGGCCAGGAAAACGGAACGGAGTTCCTGGTGATGGAGCTTCTCGACGGCGAGACTCTCGCCGACCGGCTAGCACGCGGACCTCTTCCGCTCGAGCAATTCCTCCTCTACGCCGTCCAGATCACCCAGGCGCTCGACAAGGCGCACAGGCAGGGCGTCGTCCATCGCGACCTCAAGCCGGGGAACGTGATGCTGACGAAGAGCGGTGCGAAGCTGCTCGACTTCGGTCTGGCGAAATCGGCCATCATCGTCAGCACGTCCTCGCAGTCGATGCTGGCGGCCGGCGCCACCGAGCACAAGCCGCTGACGCAGGAAGGAACGATCGTCGGCACGTTCCAGTACATGGCGCCCGAGCAGCTCGAAGGAATCGAAGCCGACGCGCGCACCGACATCTTCTCCTTCGGCGCCGTGCTGTACGAGATGGCGACCGGCCGACGCGCGTTCGAAGGCACAACGCGCACGAGCCTCATCGCCGCGATCGTCTCCGCGCAGCCGGTGCCGATCTCGCAGCTCCAGCCGGTCACGCCGCCCGCCATCGATCATGTCGTACAGCGTTGCCTGCAGAAGAATCCGGACGAGCGATGGCAGAGCGCGCATGACGTCGCCGAGGAGTTGAGGTGGATTCAGCGCGCCGGCTCGCAGGCCGGCGTCGCTGCGCCGGTCGCCGCGCGCCGGAAAACGCGCGAGAGATTCGCCTGGGCGCTCCATCTGCTCACCGCCGCCGCCGCGGTCGGCATCACCTTGGGTGTCAGCGAGATGCGGCGCGAGCCGCCGCGCGTCATCACCTCGGCCATCCTGCCGCCGCAGAGGGCGCAATTCACGTTGGTGGAAGGCGCGCCGGCGATCTCGCCCGATGGAACGCGCATCGTCTTTCCGGCGCGCGGAGAGGGCGCTGCCGCGTCCTTTCTCTGGGTACGGCCCCTCAGCGGCAGCGCTGCCCAACCGCTCGCCGGAACCGAGGATGCGGGACATCCTTTCTGGTCCCCCGACAGCCGCTACATCGGCTTTTTCGCCGGCGGGAAGCTCAAGAAAATCGACGCGAACGGTGGTCCCCCGCAGGCGCTGGCCGACGCCCAGGTCGGCCGAGGCGGAAGCTGGTCGGTCAAAGACGTGATCGTTTTCTCGCCGGTCCTTACCGGCCAGATGGTAGCGGTGCCTGCCACCGGCGGCGTGCCGAAGCCGGTGACCGAGCTTGATTACGAGGCCGGCGTGACCACGCACCGCTATCCATGGTTTCTTCCCGACGGCGACCACTTTCTCTATCTGGCGCTTGGCTCTGGTCAGATTCACCTCGGTTCGACGAAGGGGGATGTCAGCAAGACGCTGGCGACCAGCTCGTCTCAAGCGATCTACGCGAATGGACATCTGCTGTACGTCCGCGATGGATCGCTCGTCGCGCAGCCGTTCGACACGAAGACGCTGACCGCGAGTCAGGAAATCACGCCCCTGGCCGAGGGAATCAACATCACGGAACGGGGGGAGGGCTCCTTCTCGGTCAGCGCGACGGGAACGATGGCCTATGCCGCGGGCGAACATGGGTCGAAGTCTCGACTGACCTGGCTGAACCGCGACGGAAAGTTGGGAGAGACCATCGGCGAGCCGGCTTTCTACGAAACGCCCGCCGTGTCCCGTGACGGCCGGAGGATTGCCGTCGGCATGCGGGACAGCAACCGGAACCGGGACATCTGGATCCTCGACCTCGCCCGCGCCACGTCGACCCGTCTCACATTCGACGCGAGCGACGAGCGAGCGCCGATATGGTCTCCCAACGACGACCGCGTCGTCTACCAGTCGACGAGCAGCAGCGCCGGCGATATCGCGATGAAACGCAGCTCCGGCACCGGCGCAGAGGAGGTCATTCACGCCAACCCGGAGTTCACCCTCGCTACCGACTGGTCGCGCGACGGGCGCTTCATCGCCTTCCAGGAGGTGAACGCGAAGGAGCCGACCGGCTGGGACATCTGGCTTTATTCGATGGCCGACCGGAAGGCGACGCTGTTCCTGCAGACGCCATTCGCAGAACTGACTCCCCGCTTCTCTCCCGACGGGAAGTGGCTGTCCTATACGTCGGACGAATCAGGGCTCCTAGAGATCTACGTGCAGGCGGTCAGCGGAGGTGGTGGCAAGTGGCAGGTCTCGAACGACGGGGGACGTTGGGCTACCTGGAGCCGCGACGGGAAACAGCTCCATTATCTCAGCGGCTCGAAACTGATGGTGGTCGACGTCGGCGTGGCGGCCGCCGGTGAGGAATTCCAGGCCGGCGTGCCGCGCCAGCTCGCCGACCTGCCGCGGCTGAAAACCACTCCCGGCGCGCAATACTCACCGGCGCCGGACGGCCGGTTCGTCGTGAACCTTCTGAGCGAGGAAACGCGCACCGAGCCGGTCACCCTCGTGCAGAACTGGCCGATGCTGCTCCAGAAGAAGTAGTGTCGCGATGCGGCCGCAAGCATAACCATGGCGAATTCAGGACCTGACCCTCAGAATCCGCCCCAGGCAGGTGGAGCGTGAGTTTTCAGCGGCGACCCCCGCTGCTGATCTCGGTGATGAATTTCAGCAGCCCGGCCATATAGGTTTCCTGGTCGTCGTACATCGCCATGTGGCTCCCTTCGGGGCAATGCAGGTAGCGGCCCTGGGGAAACTGTTCCGACATCCAACGCATGTGCCCGGGATCCATGGTGTCGTGCGCGGCACCGATCACCAGCACCGGTGCGGAGATGCGCTTCAGATCCCGCGTGCGGTCCCACGCGGCGAGCTTGCCGCTCGCGCCCAGCTCGCTCGGCCCCTGCATCGGCACGTAGACCTTCGGGTTGAGGTGTTTGAATGAGCGCAGCACCGGCTCGGGCCACTCCGAGGCAGGCCTGCGGAGGACGTGCTTCTCGTAGTGATGCGGCATGAGCAGTTCCATGTAGCGCGGATTTTCATGGTCCCCCGCCGCCTCCAGCGCCTGAATCTCCCGGAGAGCAGTTTGATCCATAGCCGGCATCAGCTCGCGCTTCGCATACTCGTTGTACATCGGGATCGAGGCCATCATGTTCGAGACGATCAGTCCCTCGAGATGGTGGCCGTGGGCGAGGGCATACTCCATGGCCAGGATGCCTCCCCACGAATGCCCGAGAAGGAAGAAGTTCTCCGCGTTGAGGCCGAGCGCGCGGCGCACCTGCTCCACTTCATCGACCGCGCGCGGGATCTCCCACAGATCCGGCTCGTCGGGCTGATCGCTGTAATGCGAGCCGAGTTGATCGTAGTAGTCGTATTCGATCCCGGCGGCCGGGAGGTAGCTGTCGAACGCTTCGAAATATTCGTGCGTGGCGCCCGGTCCGCCGTGCAGCAGGAGGAGTTTTGCGGAGGGGTTGTTGCCGACCCGTTTGGTCCAGACCTGAAACGCCCCCTTCGGCGTCGTGATCGGGATCATGCGGACCCCGCCGGTCCACACATCGTCGCGTCCTCGGCTGTCCAGATAGCGGGCAGGATCGACGCTCATCTCGCGCACCTCCTCGATCGTTCGGGGAGCCCATCATACCGACCGATCCCGCCTCCGCTCCCAGGCGGGGCGTCCCCCTGAGTCAGGTCCTGAATTCGCCACGGTTATTTGATCGAATAGCGCCTCTGGATCAGCGTATGCACGCCAGCGCCACCGTGTGCAAAAGGAGAACCTGTCTTTTCCGGGGATCTGCCTGGGCGCTATTTCCAACTAGATAGTTGGAAATAGGAATGGAAGTTGCACGTGTTCGCGCCGTCAAGAAGGAGGGCTGTCATGTTCCCAACGACCCGCAGTGCCGGATCGAAGGCGGGCAGGCGCGGTTTACTGGCCGGGCTCGCCGCGACTTTGGTCGTCGTCGCTCTCTTTGCCGTCAGCGCCGGACACGCGGACCTGCGCGGCCGGATCAGCCGCCAGTTGATCGACCAGCGCGTGAATGACAACGCGAACCAGATGGTCGAAGAGGGTCGCGCGACGTTCCGCCATGACACGTTCGGCAGCGAAGATTTCTGGGGCGGAACACTGCGCCTGCACGAAGCGATCGCCGGCTCAGCGAATGGAGGGGTCGGGCCGGGCCTGTCGCCGGCGGCTGCACTCGAGGTCGGATTGAAAGTCGACTCCACGGTTCTTCCCGCGCCGCTCGTGCAGCAACTACGGCGCGGAGAGGTGGATCTCAACTCTCCGGCAACGACGCTGGCCCTTCTCGAGCTCGAAGCTGTCGTGGGCGTCAAGGGAGTCTTCGACGGGGATCGTCTCGCCTCGGTGGGCATCACGTGCGCGCTCTGCCATTCAACGGTCGATGACTCATTCACAACGGGCATTGGAGTGCGGCTCGATGGCTGGCCGAACCGCGATCTGAACGTCGGCGCCATCGCCGATCTGGCGCCTGATCTGAGCGCGTTCGCCACGCTCCTGCAGATCGAGGAGTCGGTCGTGCGGAAGGTTTTCCAGAGCTGGGGTCCCGGCAAATTCGATGCGGAGCTGATCCTCGACGGGAAGGCCTTCCGGCCTGACGGAAAATCGGCCGCCACACTCCTGCCGGCGGCATTCGGCCTGGCCGGCGTGAATCTCCACACCTACA
>DATKCA010000106.1:0-21479 GCA_035544675.1 Thermoanaerobaculia bacterium
CAGCCACCGCGTCCACGACTCGTCGTGCGCGCGGCGGTTCGCCACGGATGCATCCGGCATCTGGCCCGAGCGCATGTACGCGTGTCCCGCGCCGTCGTAGATCATCGGCTCGAAGCGCTTGCCGGCGGCGCGCATCAGCTCTTCAGACTTCGGGATCGTTGCGTTGACACGGGCGTCGTCGCCGCCGTAGAAGCCGTGGACGGGGGCGGTGATGTTCGCGACGCCATCCGCCGTCTGCGGTCCGGTGCCGTAGAACGGAAACGCGGCGGAGAGGTCCTGGCGGTCGTTCGCGACCATCCAGGTCCTTGAGCCGCCCCAGCAGAATCCGGCGACGGAGATCTTGCCGTTTGCGGCGGGGATGCGCTTCGCATATTCGGCGACGGCGCGCAGATCGGCCATCACCTGATCGGGCGGCAGCTTGCCGATCGCTTCGCGCGCGGCGTCCTGCGTCGGGAAGTCGCTGGCGCGACCGCCGTTCGGCGCCATGCCGGAGAGCATGTCCGGCGCCACGGCGATGTAGCCGTTCTCGGCGAGGCGGTCCGCGACGCCGCGCTCGAAGTCGGTGAGGCCGCGATTCTCATGAATGAGGATGACGGCCGGCGCCTTCGTGGAGCGCTCGGGATACGCGACGTACGTCTGGACGACGCGGTCACCATGGCGCACCTGGACCCACTCGTGGTGACGCGGAGTGGTCTCGAGGCGCTGCGACGATGTTGGGGCGCCGGTGTCCCCACCGGCGGTCGTGGTGGTGGAGGTCGTCGTGCAGGCGGAGGCGAACAGTGCGAGGAGAACGAGCGCGCGCTTCATGCGCGCACTCTATGTCTTCTTTTTCCAGGCGGCCAGCACTTCCGCCTCGCGCTCGGGCGTGATCCCGGCGCGCATCTTCGCCTTCCGCTCGGCCGGGCGTGACTCGTGATAGTCGAGCGTGGCGCGCGCGGTGTCGGCAAGCGGTCTGAACGTCAGACCCGCGGCGATCGCCTTTCTGTTGCTGCGGCTGCCGAAGCCGGCGTAGTCGCCGGCGGGCGGAATCCACACCGGCATGTCCGACCACGGCGCCACCTTCTGCTCGGCGAGGAAGTCCGCCGGGACCCACGTCAGCGTGACCGGCACCGAGCCGGGGACCACCGCGCGGATGCCGCCGAGCATCTCGCTGATCGAGAGCGGCGCCGCCGGTCCGATGGCGTTGAACGTTCCGAACGCCTTCTGCTCCACGAGGCGGATCGTCCACTCGCCGAGGTCGCGGGCGTCGATGATCTGGAGAGGATCGGTCGGATGGCCGGGCGCGAGTACTTCACCGCCGCGCGCGATCCGCACCGGCCAGTAGGTGAAGCGGTCGGTGTTGTCGCCCGGTCCGACGATCAGGCCCGGGCGCACGACCGTGGCGCGGCCGGGGAACGCGCGCTCGGCCTCCTTCTCCGCCAGCGCTTTGAGTCCGCCGTACGTCTCGCCGTTGACCGTCTCGACAGTGGGATCGGAGAGAACCGCCGTCGCGGCGGTCTCGTCCATCCTCGGCTTCGAGTGGTCGGCGTAGACGGACAGCGTGGAGATGAACATGTACTGGCCGGCGGAGTCCTTGAGCAGCTGCGCCGCATCGCGGACCCAGCGCGGCAGCGTCGACGGATTGTCGATGACGGCGTCCCACTCGCGGTTCTTCAGCGCGTCGAGCTTGCCGTTGCGATCACCCTCGAGGTGCTCGACGTTCGGGAAGAGGCTCGGGTTCGTCTTCCCGCGGTTGAACATCGAGACCTTGTGGCCGCGATCGACGGCGTAGCGGATCTGATGCGGTCCGATGAAGCCGGTGCCGCCGAGGATCAGGATGCGGAGCGGCCTGGCGGCGGGGGCGGGCTTCTGTGCGTTGAGAGCGCCGCTGGCCATCAGTGTTCCCGCTGCGATGGAGCCGGTGATGAACGTTCTGCGCGTCGGCATAGGGGGGCCATGCTATGCGATGCCTCCCTATTGCAACTGTCACGATGCGAGAACAGTGGAGCGCCGCTCCGCAACCGGCAACCGGCAACCGGAAACCGGAAACCGGAAACCGGTAACGGGTAATTATGTGCGCCACGGTTTCCGGTTACCGGTTACCGGTTGCCGGTTTCCACAGCAGCGATGACTTTCGATATGAACTCCTGCAGTGCCTGGCGCTCGATCCACCGCACAACCACCACGAGGTCCGCCGCCGGATCGACGTGGATCGCGTTCGTGCCGGCGCCGAGGTGGGTGAAGGAGCCGCCGGGGCTCAGGAAGTAGTTCATGAAGCCGTAGTTCTTCTGTACCGGCGTCGGGGTGAGCGACATCCGGATCCATTCCTCCGAGATGATCTGCTTCTCGCGCCATCTGCCGCGGTGCAGCGTCAGGAGGCCGAAGCGAGCCTGGTCGTACGCGTTGATGAACATCCCGCCGCCCCAGTGCGAGCCGCCGCTCACCGATTGCACCGCGGTCCCGTCGAGCAGGACCCACGAGGTGTCGTAGCCATGCCACCGCCATGTCGCCGACGCGCCGATGGGATCCATGACGTGCTCGCGAAGGACCTGCGGAAGCGGCCGGCGCCAGACGTTGAGCGCGGCCAGCGCCAGCAGATTCACGCGCGTGTCGTTGTATTCGTACGCCGACCCCGGGGCCAGTCGCGCACGCGCGCGCTCGACTTCCAGGTCGGGAGCGGGACGGTCGGCCCAGTCGGGTTTTCCCCACAGCGTCCCTTGCCAGTCGCTGGTCTGGCGGAGCAGGTGATCCCAGGTGATCGACTTCGCGTGCGGCGTCGGGAAGAGATCGACCACGCGCGTCCTGCCTCGGTCCTCCACCATCGTCAGCGGCGCCATCGCATCAGCCACCCGGTCGTTGACGGTGCGGATCAGCTTGCGATCGAACGCCAGACCGACCGTGGACGACAGGAAGCTCTTGGCGACGCTGTACGTCTGATCGACGCGGTTCGGCTCGCCCCATTCCGCGACGATGTAGCCGTTGCGCACGACGATTCCGGTCAAATCGCCGCGCTCACCGAACGGCCCGGCCGGATCGCCGAACGGCTCGCGGCCGAATGGACTGGCGTAGTGCGCGCGCTCGAGGTCGCGCGGAGCCTTGCTCTCGTTGGCTTTGGCGAACGCGATGGCCTCGTCGAGGCGCGCCGCGCTCATCCCGGCCTGCTGCGGCGTCCGCCGTTGCCACTCCCCGGCCGGCGGGAAGTAGTCAGCGGCGAATGCCGCCGGTGCGATCAGGAGAAGTGTTGCGAGTAACCTCATGCCGCGATGATAGTGGAGCGCCGCGGACTCCGCGGCACCTTCAGCGGCGGCTCTCGCGCCGCTCGTCGCCGGAATGGAGCGGCGGTGTCGCCACCGCCGCTCCCCGGACGCGGGTGAGGACACCCGCGCGCCACGAGATCACTTCGTGACTTCGATCTCCAGCGATCCCTGAACGTCGTTCTCGCCGGTGAACTTCACCTTGCGGCGGATGACGCCGTCGGTGGAAGTCTCCTGCGCCTCGACTTCGATCTTCCGGCGCACTTTTCCTTCCGCGGCGGCGTCGCGCGCTTTTCTCATGATGCGGATCTCGGTGTTCTCGCCTTCCTTCATCTCGAGGTGGTCGCCTTCGATCACGACGACGCGGCCACTCGCGCCGTCCGCCCCGGCTATGTGCCGCAGCCGCATCTCGCGGTGACCCTCCGGAACCTTGTCGATGCTGACGACGCTGTCCTGGCCCGGGCGGATGGCCAGGTCGAATGAGGCGAGCGTCTCGGCCAGGACGACGTGCGCCGGGACGTCCTTCGCGTCGAGCTTGATCCGGGCCCGGCTCACTTCATCCGTCAGCGCGCCGTCGGCGAACCTGATGGCGACGCCGGTCGAGATCGAGACGGCGCTCACGATGTCCTCGACGGAGGCGCTGGCGAACTGCGCCGACATGATGCCTCCGAGCTGCTGCACGAAGGCATGGGATCCGGGGCCGTGGTGAAGCATGAACTTCTTGCGCTCGCCGGCAGTGGCGTCGGTGAGCGTGACGAGGGCGATAGCCGCGACGGCGACGGCGAACCATGCCGCGCGGCGGGACTCCTTACGGAATGTAGCGATCATCTGAATTCTCCTTTTTGCCTGGTGACGTGTAGTTGCCATTCCGACCGCTGCAGGAACCAGCGCGGGCCCACGCAGCTCGTCCAGCAGCCGGATGACGGTCTGGCCGTAGGCGTTGCGCTCGCCGCGATCGAGAGCTTCGAGCGCGAGGGCATCGCAGGCGAGCTCCCTTTCTTCGGCGACGCGCGTCACGGCGAGCCAGACGAGAGGGTTGAACCAGTGGAGGGCGGCCGCAACGGTCGTGAGCCAGTTCAGCAGCACGTCGGAGCGGCGGAAATGCGCGAGCTCGTGAAGGAAGATGAATCGGACCTGGTCCGGCGTGAGCGTGTCCTGGAGGATGGCCGGGAAGAGAAGCGTCGGCCGCCAGACTCCGTGCAGGGACGGCGAGGTCACCGCGCCGGTCACGCGCAGCCGGATCGTCCCGCGGATGCGGAGTTGCTCGCGACAGGCGTCCAGCAGCGAGTGGAGCGCCGCCATTCCTGGCGGCGTGCTCTGGTCCTGGGCCACGCGCCGGTGCAGTTGGCAGCTCGACACGAACGCGCGCGCCAGGAGTCCGAGGAATCCGGCCAGCCAGATGGCGACGATGAGGTCGCGGGTGAAGTCTCGTGACTGGAGTGGTTGCTCGAGGGGGACGGCCGCCAGGAATGACGGCGCTCCACCGACTGGGATCGTGATCACGCGCAGTTCGGCGGGTTTGGCCGCCGGAGGCGCGAGATTGAAGACGCTGAACGGTGCCGCGGGCGCCACCGGGACGATGAGGCGCAGCATCGCGATCAGCAGCAGCGCGTGCCGCCAGCGCGGCGGAATGCGCTTCCGGAACACCGCCAGAAGCACGATGGTGAGAAGGAGCAGCGCCGATCCCTTCCACGCCGCGGCGGCCAGCCAGGTGAAGAGCGTGGCGGTCATTTCTCCTCCCGCTTCTCGTCGAGGATCCGCCGCAGCTCGTCGATCTCGTCTTTGCTCAGATTGCTGTTCTTCACGAAGTGGACGAGCATCGGCGTCGTTTCACCGCCGAACACGCGGTCGATGAACGTGGCCGACTCTTCCCGGATGTAGCGCTGGCGCGGAATGACGGGGGAGTAGAGGTACCGGTTGCCGTCCGGCCGGTACTTGAGCACGCCTTTCTTCACCAGGCGGCTGAGGAGAGTCTTGACGGTGGTGTCATGCCATTTCATCCGCGCGGCCAGCGTTTCGATGACGTCGTTCGCCGTCCGCGGAGACTGCTCCCAGAGAACGTTCATTACTTCCCACTCGGCGTCGGTGATCGGCGGTGTCCTGGTCATTCCGGCCCTCCTGACTACAACCGTAGTCAATATCGTCTACGAATGTAGTCGTGTCAAGGTTTCGGTGGTCGGGGAGAATGGAGCCGCCGGTGAGGACACCGGCGCTCCATCTAATAGAATCACCGGCACAGTGCGCGACCACATCCTCTTCTATCTCAACGGCGTGGCGCAGAGGGTGGAAGGCGACGGCGCCTTCCAGAGCGTTTCGCGATTCCTCCGCTACGACCAGCGGGCCACCGGGACGAAGATCGTCTGCGAAGAAGGGGACTGCGGCGCCTGCACCGTGCTGATCGGCCGCCGCGAGGGCGGCCGCCTGGTCTACCGGCCGATCAACTCCTGCATCCAGTTCATGTTCCAGATGGACTGCGCGCACGTCGTGTCGGTCGAAGGGCTCTCGCGGGCGGGGCTGACACCGCTGCAGGACGCGATGGTGCGCTGCCACGGCGCACAGTGCGGTTACTGCACCCCCGGGTTCATCATGGCCATGGCCGCGTTGTATGAAGGGGCTCAGGGCTCGGGGCTCGGGGCTCAGGACGTTCGGGCCGGACTGACCGGAAATCTGTGTCGCTGCACCGGCTACGAGCCGATCATCAAGGCGGCGCTCGAGGTCTCCAACCAGCCTTCCATCGACTCGTTGTATCCCCCTTCCGAGATGCTGCATGCGTTCGAGAGTGCCGAGGGGGATGCGGTGCGCATCGGCACGTTCTTCAAGCCGGTCGATCTCGAGGGAGCCATCCGCTTCAAGGCCGAACATCCGAAGTGCGTCATCGTTCAGGGGGCGACCGACTTCGGGGTCTGGTGCAACAAGCGCGGGTTCAAGGCGGAGGCAATTCTCAGCCTGAGCGGCGTGCCGGGGCTCGACGACCTCCGCGCGGGCGACGGCCGTCTCGTCGTGGGCGGCCGCGTCTCGCTGGCGCGGCTGGAGGAGTTCGTCGCGGACAAGCTCCCGCAGCGGGCGGAGGTGCTCGACCGGTTCGGCTCGCCGCAGATCAAGAATGCGGGGACGCTGGCCGGCAACATCGCCAACGCCTCGCCGATCGCCGACTCGCTCCCGTTCCTCTACGTCTCCGGCGCTTCGCTGGAGCTGACCGGCCTGGCCGGCAGGCGCGAGGTCCCCATCGAGTCGTTCTATCGCGGCTACAAGACTCTCGACCTCGCGGCCGACGAGATCATCACCCGGATCTTCATTCCGCTCCCGGCGAAGGGCGACACGCTCCGGCTCTACAAAGTGTCGAAGCGCAGCCACCTCGACATCTCCTCGTTCACCGCGGCGATGCTGATGCGCCGCAGCGGCGATCGCATCGAGCGGATCCGCATCGCCTACGGCGGAGTGGGCCCGCTGGTGCTGCGACTGCCGCGCACCGAGTCGTTCCTGGCCGGCAAGCCGTTCTCGATGTCGACGCTCGAAGACGCCGGTCCGATCGCGCGCGAGGAGATCACGCCGATCAGCGACGTGCGCGGCTCTCGCGACTTCCGCCTGCAGCTCGCCGACAACGTCCTGCGCCGCTTCTACCACGAGGTGGCCGGAGCGGCAGGCTGATGGCGATCGTGGGCCGGAACGTTCCGCACGACTCCGCGCGCGGCCACGTCAGCGGCGAGTCGATCTACATCGACGACATGCCGCCGGCCGCCGGCGAGCTGGTCGTCGACTTCCTGGCCTCACCGTTCGCGCACGCCCGCATCCGCTCCCTCGACCTCACTGCTGCCTGCAACGTGCCCGGAGTCGCCGGCCTCTACACATACGCGGATCTTCACCACAACCTCTTCGGCCCCATTTACAAGGACGAGATCCTGCTCGCCGAACACGTCGTCACGTTTCGCGGTCAGCCGGTCGTCGTGATCGCCGCCGAGACCCCCGCGGCTGCGGGCGCGGCAAAGCGCGCCATCCGCGCCGAATTCGAAGAGCTGAAGCCGATCCTGACCATCGACGAAGCGATCGCCCAGTCGAGCTTCTTTCCCGACCCGCGCGTCATCCGCCGCGGCGACGCCGAAGGCGCGCTGCGCGCGGCCGAGCACGTCATCGAAGGCGTCTTCGAGTGCAAGGGGCAGGACCACTTCTACCTCGAGTCGCAGGCCGCGATCGTCTTCCCCGGCGAGAACGGCGAGCTGACCGTTCACTCCTCCACCCAGAACCCCACCGAGATCCAGGAAGTCATCGCCCACCTCCTCGGCCTCTCCATGAATCAGATCGTGGTGTTGACGAAGCGGATGGGCGGCGGCTTCGGCGGCAAGGAGTGTCAGGCCACACACCCGGCGGCGATGGCCGCGCTCGTCGCGCAGAAGACGAAGAGGGCGGCGCGCATCGTCTACGACAAAGACGGCGACATGCACTGCACGGGCAAACGCCATCCCTTTCAGAACCGCTATCGCGTCGGCTTCTCGCGCAGCGGCGAGATCACCGCGGCGAAGTTCGATCTCTACTCCGACGGCGGCGCGTACGCCGACCTCTCGCCGGCCGTCATGGCCCGCGCCATGACCCACGTCGACAACGCGTACTTCATCCCCGACATCGAGATCCGCGGCACGGTCTGCCGCACGAACATGCCGCCGAACACGGCGTTCCGCGGATTCGGCGGACCGCAGGGCGTCATCACGATCGAGAACGCCATCCAGGAGATTGCACAGTTCCTGAAGAAGGATGCGCTGGATGTCCGCCGCGCCAGCTGCTACGGCGTCGAGACGCGCAACACCACGCCGTACGGCGAGGTCGTCGAGCGCAACACGCTGCCGCGCCTCTTCACGGAACTGCCCGAGCGCTGCGACTACGCCGCGCGCATGGAGGCGGTGAAGAAATTCAACGCACGGTCGCAGACTCACCTCAAAGGCCTGGCCCTGACCGCGGTGAAGTTCGGCATCTCCTTCAATACGAAGTTCCTCAATCAGGCCAACGCGCTGGTCAACATCTACCTCGACGGGAGCGTGCAGGTGTCCACCGGCGCGACCGAGATGGGGCAGGGCGTCAACACGAAGATCCAGCAGCTCGTGGCCGAAGAGCTGGGCGTGCCGGCCGATCGCGTGATCGTGATGATCACGTCGACCGAGAAGAACAACAACACCTCCGCGACGGCCGCCTCGAGCGCCGCGGATCTCAACGGCGGCGCCGCCGTCGATGCCTGCCGGCGTTTGAAAGCGCGCCTGGTCGACGTGGCGAAGTCCCATCTGGTGGCGAAGGAAGTCGTCATCAGCGACGGTCTGGTCTGGGACAGGGACGACCTCACCAGGAAACTGACCTTCACCGACCTGGTCGGCATCGCCTACCGCTCCCGCATTTCCCTCGGCGAACGCGGTTTCTTCGCCACCCCGCGCATCGACTGGACGTGGACGAGCGCTGCGACGGGCGGCGGCGAGGGCCACGCGTTCCTCTACTACACGATGGGCACGGCGTGCTCCGAGGTGCTCATCGACCGGTTCACGGGGGAGATGAAGGTCGTGAGGGCGGACGTGCTGATGGACATCGGCACGCCGATCAACCCGGGCATCGACCGCGGCCAGATCACCGGCGCGTTCATCCAGGGCATGGGCTGGCTCACGACCGAGGATCTGCAGTACGCGGAGAGCGGCGAGCTGCTGTCGCACTCGCCGACCACGTACAAGATTCCGAACATCCACGACCTGCCTGAGACCTTCAACGTCGACTGGATCGAGCACGACAACCCGCTGAACATCAAGGGAAGCAAGGCAGTGGGCGAGCCGCCGCTGCTGATGGCGATCTCGGTGTGGTGCGCCGCCAAGCACGCGCTGTCGTTCGTGTCCAACGGCGAGGTCGCCAAACTGCGTGTTCCGGCCACCTGTGAGGAGATTCTCTTGCGGCTCACTCAGTACCAGGCCTTAGGAACCTCTGCGCAAGCTCTGCGTCCTCTGTGACTCTGTGGTTTGACATCAACCACAGAGTCACAGAGATCACAAAGTTGCGCAGAGGCTCCCTAAGGACTAAGGACTAAGGACTAAAACGACTAAACAATGAACTATCAATTACACGAATGGTTGAACCTGGCCTTCCGGTGGACGCACGTCTTCGCGGGCATCCTCTGGATCGGGGCGACGTGGTATTTCACGTGGCTGGACCGGCGCTTTCACACCGGCGATCCGAACGAAGTGTGGATGGTGCACAGCGGCGGGTTCTATCAGGTGACGAAGCAGCAGGCGCCCTCGCCCCAGCACACGCTGCACTGGTTCAAGTGGGAGGCGGCGTTCACCTGGATCACCGGCGTGGTTTTGCTCATCCTCATCTATTACATGGGCGGGCTCATGACCGACGGTGAGCCGGGAAAGCCGGCCACTGGCTGGGCGATCTTCGCCGGCGTCGCCTATCTCGTGGTGTCGTGGCTGCTGTATGACCTCGTGCTGGCGCGCAACGACACCGTGGCCATGACGGCGGGCCTGGTCCTCATCGTGGCGTCGGCGTGGGGGCTGTCACAGATCATGTCGCCGCGGGCCGGCTTCTTCCACGTCGGCGCCGCCCTCGGAACCATGATGGCGGCCAACGTGTGGGAGAGGATCATCCCGGCGCAGGCGCAGATGGTGAAGGTGGCGCGAGAGGGCGGCCAGCCGGATCAGATGCTCGCCAACACGGCCAGGACCCGCTCCAGGCACAACACCTACCTGATCATGCCGGTGCTGCTGGTGATGATCAGCAATCACTTTCCGACGACGACGTACGGCAATCAGTACCACTGGGCGATGCTCGGCGTGCTGACGCTGGCTGGATGGGGGGCCGCACACCTCGTGCGCAAACACTGATGAATACGACATTGTCGGATGGAGAGATTCAGAACACGACGCGGGCGCTGGACGCGGCGCTGGTTCCGTTCATGGGGCGCTTCCCGGGAAGCGCGGGCGAGCGCCAGCCGGTGCACACCGTCTACGGCGGCGCGCACCTCTTCAAGTCGGATACGACGCGGAAGCTCGGCGAGGCCGCGCTGCGGTCGCTGCAGGAGTACGGCCGCGACGCGATGCACTTCGCGGAGGCCATCGCGCTGCCGGAAGAGAGCCTGGCCGACCGCGTCTGGTCGCGCGTGTTCGAGAAGCTGAAGCGGGAGCCGGTCGAGGACTTCCGCATCGACTTCGAGGACGGATACGGAAATCGTCCGGACGACGAAGAAGACGGGCATGCCGCGGCCGCGGCGCGGGAGGTGGCTAAGGGGATGTCCGAAGGGACGCTGCCGCCGTTCATCGGGATCCGGATCAAGCCGTTCACGCAGGAGCTGACGCGCCGCAGCATCCGCACGCTCGACATCTTCCTGACCACGCTCGTGCGCCTGAGCGGGCGAATGCTGCCGCCCGGATTCGTGGTCACGCTGCCGAAGATTCAGCTTCCGGAGCAGGTCACGGTGCTGGCCGACCTCTACGACCTGCTGGAGATGCGTCTGGGACTGCCGGGGCGCTCGCTGAAGCTGGAGTTCATGATCGAGACGACGCAGTCGATTCTCAACGAGCGCGGCGAGTCGAACCTGCCGCGGTTCCTCGATGCGGCGCGCGGCCGGGCGGTGGCGGCGCATTTCGGGACCTACGACTACACGGCCAGCTGCAACATCACCGCGGCGGAGCAGCGGATGGACCATCCCTCGTGCGACTTCGCCAGGCACATGATGCAGGTCGCTTATGCGGGAACGGGACTGTGGCTGTCGGACGGCGCGACGAACATCATGCCCGTCCCGCGGCATCGCGGTGAGAAGCTGTCCCGGCAGCAGGTCGATGAGAACGAGGCCACGGTGCATCGCGCCTGGCGCCTGCACGTCGAGCACATCCGTCACTCGCTCGTCCACGCGTATTACCAGGGCTGGGACCTGCACCCGGCCCAGCTCCCGACGCGATACGCCGCGGTGTACTCCTTCTTCCTGGAGGGACTGCAGCCGGCCACCGAGCGGCTCAGCAACTTCATGCAGAAGGCCGGTCAGGCCACGCTCGCCGGCGACATCTTCGACGACGCCGCGACGGGGCAGGGGCTGCTCAACTACTTCATCCGCGGATTGAACAGCGGTGCGCTCAAGGATGAAGAGGCGCTGGCGGCGGGGCTGACGCTCGAGGAGTTGAGGAGCCGCTCGTTCGTGAAGATTCTGAAGGGGAGAAGAGGGAAGTAAAGACCGCGAAAAAAGGCGCCGCCGGGTCGGCGGCGCTCCACACTCAGGAGCCTCGATAAGTCGAGTATCCATAAGGGCTTAGAAGCAGCGGGACGTGGTAGTGCTGCGCCGGATCCGAGACGTGAAAGACGATGGCGACCTCGGGGAAAAACGGCCCTCCCGTCGCGAACGTCAGCCGGTAGGTGGCGGCCTCGACTTCCACTCCGTCCGTCAGCGTCTGAAGACGCCCGTCCGCATCGGTGACGCCCTGGCCGACCAGATCCCATCCGCCGCGCTGAATCTCTAGCGTCACGGAAACGCCGGCGGCCGGTTTTCCCCTCGCGGTGTCGAGCACGTGTGTCGTGATTCCAGCCATCAGAGCACCAGTTTCTCCAGCCGCAGCGCGGTGATCCTGCGCTGTTCGTCGGCCGCCACGGCCAGCTCTTTCTTCGGATCGTTCGTCATTCGACCGCGCAGATTCGCCAGCATTTCATCGCCGGACTTTCCGGTTGCGCAGACGAGATAGACGTGTCCGAACTTCTTCTCGTACTGGCGATTCGCATCGACGAGGGCCTTCATCGTGGCATCGGATGCTTGGCGCGTTCCCGACTGCTCCGCGGCGGTCCAGCGCGCGCCGGCCTTCTTCTCGCCGATCCGCGGGTGCGCGCGAAACGCCTCCTGCCAATCGTCGGGCGAGAGCGACTCCCACGTGCCCTCGCTGGAGTTGATGAGCGCGTCCCACGAGCCGAACGGCCGGGCCCGTGACATCGACTCGACCCAGGCGGACGAAGCGCAGCAGCTTCGCAGCTCCGCAAGCAGCTCCGCCTCGCTCAGGGTGTCGATCCGCTCGACGGCTGCCGCGCGGCGACCTGCCTCGGTAGCCGTTCCCCAGACGCGGAGCCTGCTCACGCCGCCGTCGGGAAAGACGTTGAGGCGCAGGTACGACGTCGCGCCGGCATCGGTCAGCTCATCGCGGAAGAAGTGGCGCGTGTGGGCCTGGAGCTTCGTTCGGGGGAGGAGCGGCTGCCACTCGTGTCCGTCGCGGGAGGACTCGAGCGAGGCCGTGTCGGGATAGTTCCCCTTGAAGTGATTCGTGTCGATCTCGATCCGTCGCGGCACGCCTTCAGTGGCCAGCTTGACGATGACCCAGTCGTGTCCGGGCCCGCGCCGGCGCCGCGTCTCCCATCCGTCGCTCATGTTCAAGGCCCGGCCGGGCATGATCAGGTTGTGCTTGGGGCCGAAGAACATGTCACTGCACGCCAGCACCGTGGCGCCGTTCTCGATTGCGGCCAGGTCGACCTCGCTGCCGAGGCCGCCCGCGGCGTGCCAGTCGGGGATCACGTCGCCGTACAGACGCAGGCGCGCCACGCCGCCGTCGGGAAAGATGTTGAAGCGGACGTGAGTGAACGCGTGCGTGCGCTCGATCTCGAACTCGTTCTCGCTGTCGCCGGCCAGCGGCGAGCGCGGAAGGATCTCCTGCCACTCCATGCCGAGCATCTCGTCGATCGTGGCGTTCGCGTCGACCGACGCGCCTCCCATCGAGCACGACTCCGGGTAATTGCCGCGGAAGAAGGCCGTGTCGACGAGCGCGCCGCGCAGAACCCCGCGCGCGCCGAGGCGGATGATGACGAAGTCGTGTCCCGGCGTGCGCCGCCGCCGCGACTCCCATCCGTCCATCCACTTGCCGCGGTCCGTGTACTCGTGCTCCTTCCACACCGGCTTCGAAGGATGGATGAGGTTCTCCTTCCCGGCGAAGAAGTCGTCATTCGCGTACAGCACGCTGGCGCCGAGGCGCTCGGAGGCCAGGTCGACGAGGTCGGAGAAGCCGGTCATGGCGCCGGCCGGTACCCCGGCCCCCGCACCACCCGCCCCGGCTTCGCCCCCGTGTGCACGCCGTCGCGCAGCACCTGCGCGCCGTTCACGAACACGTGGGTGACCCCGGTGGAGTACTGATGCGGCTTCTCGAACGTGGAGTGGTCGGCGATGCGGGCCGCGTCGAACACCACCACGTCCGCGATGTAGCCCGGCCGCAGCAGGCCGCGCTGCTCGAGCTTCAGGTTCGCGGCCGGCAGCGAGGTCAGCCGGCGGATGGCCTCCTCCAGCGGAATCACCTTCTCGTCGCGGACGTAGCGGCCGAGGAGGCGGGCGAAGTTGCCGTAGGTCCGCGGATGGACGTTGGACCTGAGGAAGACGCCTTCAGGCGCGATCGACCCCGCGTCCGACCCGAACGAGACCCATGGCACCCGGATCTGCTTGCGGATGTTGTCCTCGCTCATCAGGAAGTAGACGGTGTCGACGCGGCTGTCGTCCTCGATGACGAGCTCGATGGCCGTCTCTTCCGGCGACTTGCCGCGCATCCGCGCGACCTCCGCCAGCGTCTTCCCCGTCAGCGGCTTGAGCGCGTCGTTCCTGAAGCCCACCAGCAACACGCGCTCGGCCGACCCGGCCAGGAGATAGAGGTTCTCCCAGGCCCGGGTCGGAGTGCTCATCTCGGCCAGGAGCCGCGGTCGCAGTGACAGATCCTGCAACCGAGCTTTCCATCCCTTGAAGCCGCCCTCCTGCACCCACGGCGGCATCATCGCGTCGAGCCCGGTCGCGCCGGCGGGGTACGTGTACATGTCGGCGGTGATCCGGAGGCCCGACTGGCGCGCCCGGTTCACGCGCTCGATCACCTGGTCCATCTTCGGCCAGTTGGTCTGGCCGGCGGCCTTGAGGTGATAGATCTCCGCCGGCACGTTGGCTTCCCGCGCGATGGTGATCAGCTCCTCCACCGCTTCCAGCAGATCGTTCCCCTCGCTGCGGATGTGCGAGATGTACGAGCCGCCCGACTCGCCGGCGGCGCGCGCCAGCTCGATCAGCTCGCCGGTCTTCGCATAGAACGCCGGCGCGTAGATCAGTGATGAGCCGACACCGAGGGCTCCCTCGCGCATGGCGCGGCGCACCAGGTTCTTCATGCGCTCCAGCTCTTCCGCGGTCGGGGCGCGGTCGGCGTATCCGAGCTCGTGGATGCGCACCGTCGTCGCGCCGACGAACGAGGCCACGTTCGGCGAGATCCCCCGTTGAACCAGTGATTCCAGGTATTCACGCAGGGTCGTCCAGGTGATCTCGTACCTGATGTCGCCCTGCTGTTCGAGCGCTTCTTTCTTCATCGCCTCGTTCAGCGGCCCCATCGACCACCCCTCGCCGAAGACTTCCAGCGTCACGCCCTGGCGGATGTCCGACTCCGACCTGCCGTCGACGATCAGCGATTCCACCGCCCAGCTCAGCATGTTGATGAAGCCGGGACTCACGGCCTGGCCGCCCGCGTCGATCTCGTTCTTGCCTTTGCCGGTGACGAGACCGACCGCGGCGATGGCGTCACCGCTGATGGCCACGTCGCCGCGCAGCGGCTGTCCGCCGCTGCCGTCGTAAACGAGGCCGTTGCGGATGACGACGTCGTATTGCGGGGTCTCTTCGGACGGCGGCGGCGCCGTCGACACACACGAGACCAGAAGGAGGCAGGAGGCGGCGATGGCGTAGCGCATGTGCGCGGATTGTATGCAGTCATTCCGAGCGTAGCGAGGAATCCGGGGGCGGGGGTGGCGCGGAAGAGCCGGCACTCGACCCGCGGGCCCCTCGCTCACGCTCGGGATGACCTACTCCGTCATCCTCTTGCGCAGCGTATATCCCACCACCTGCGCCCGGTCGTGCAGGCGCAGCTTGTCGAGGATGTTGCGCACGTGGAACTTGACCGTGTTCTCGCTCAGGTTCAGACGCTTGGCCAGCTTCCGGTTCGACGTCACTCCCTCGACCATCAACTCCAGGACCTCACGCTCGCGCGGGGTCAGGTCCGCATCATCGCCTGCGACTTCCTTCTGCGGCGGCCTGGCGAACTCCTGCAGGAGCCGCTTCGCCAGCGCCGGGGTCAGCGCCGGCTCGCCGGCACTGGCACGATCGAGCATGGAGAAGAAGTCGTCGGCCTCGAGGTTCTTGAGCAGGTAACCGCTCGCGCCCGCCTTGATGGCGTCGAAGAGATTCGCATCCTCGTCCGAAGCGGTGAGGATGACGACCTTCACCTCCGGCATCAGGCTGGTGAGCTGGCGCGTGGCGGCGATGCCGTCCAGTTCGGGCATCGACACGTCCATCAGGACGAGATCGGGCTTGGTCCGCTGCGTGAGCTCGACGGCCTCGATCCCGTTCCTGGCCTCGGCCACGACCTCGTGGCCCTGCGCGCCGAGGAGGCTGCGAAGGCCGTCGCGGAAAAGGGAGTGGTCGTCGGCGATGAGGATGCGCACGCGGAGCCATTCTACCCACCCGACGGGGTGGCCGTTCGCCTACCCCATCGCGTGTCTCCCACTACCCGGGAGCGGTGCGTTTGCGGAACGCGACGCGACGGATCATGCAGCAACATGAATTCGTACGGGGATGCCGCGGTGACCCGCGCGCTGGGCCTGGGGAAGGGTGCAGAATACGGCGCGGCGGAATCGCTCCGGATGACACTCAGACAACTGAAGATCGTGGCCATGGTCGTGCCGATCCTGGCCGTGGGCGTGGTGGAGCTGGTGCGTTACTACACGATCGGCAGCGTCCCGCTGGCCCAGCGGCTTCTGCTCGACGGCGCGGCGGTCTTCGGCATCGTCGTCTTCTCGACGGTCATCTTTCGATTCGTCGACGCGATGCAGGCCCGTCTGCAGCGGCAGAACGAGGAGCTGACGGCGTTGCACAGCGCGGGGCTCGACATCTCGGCGGAGCTCGCGCTCGACGCCGTCCTGAAGAAAGTCGTGGAGCGAGCCCGGACTCTGGTGAACGCGCGGTACGGCGCGGTCTCCGTCGTCGACCGCGACGGCCGGATCGAGCAGTTCATCGCCTCCGGAATCACTGCCGAAGAGCAGGCCGCCATCGGACCGCCTCCCGTCGGACACGGGGTCCTCGGCGTGGTGCTGAAGGAAGGGCAGACGCTGCGCCTGCCTGACGTCGGCAAGCATCCGCGGTCGCAGGGATTCCCTCCCAACCATCCGGTCATGCGCACGCTTCTGGCGGTGCCCATCGAGTGCAAGAGTCCGTTCCGCGGGAATCTCTACCTGAGCGAGAAGGAGAACGCCGCCGAGTTCACGCTCCGCGACCAGGAGACGCTGGAGCGGTTCGCGGTGCAGACGGCGATCGCCATCGACAACGCGTATCTCCACGCCCAGGCGGCCGACCTGGCGGTGGCCCAGGAACGCCTCCGCATCGCTCACGAGATGCACGACGGTCTCGCTCAGGTCCTCGGCTACGTGAACGCGAAGGTCCAGGCGGCGGATGCCTATCTGCAGCGCGGCAAGAGCGAGGAGGCCAGCGGGCAGCTCCGGGAGCTGGCCGTATCCGCGCGATCGGCGTACACGGACGTGCGCGAGGGAATCGTCGGCCTGCGGACGCTGCCCGGGCCGGAGCGCCCACTGCGCGACGTCCTGGCCGAGTATCTCGACCGCTGGAAGGAGCAGAGCGGCATCAGCACGCAGCTGTTGATCGACGGCGATTTCACGCTGCGTCCGGCCATCGAGCTGCAGCTGGTGCGCATCATCCAGGAAGCGCTGACGAACGTCCGGAAGCACTCCAGGGCGAAGAGCGCGCGGGTGGAACTGATGCGCCGCAACGGCAAGGTGATGGCCATCGTGGCCGACGACGGGATCGGGTTCAATCCGTCGGCGCGCACGCGGCCGGATTTTCCGCGCTTCGGCCTCTCCACGATGCGCGAGCGAGCGGAGAGCGTGGGCGGCACGCTGGTTGTCGAAAGCACGGCCGGCGCCGGCACGACCGTGCGCGTGCAGATTCCGCTGCACAGCGCCTGAAGTGGAGGACAGGCAATCCTGCCTGTCCAGCCGAGGACAGACAGGATTGTCTGTCCTCCACAGAAGCGGGGGGGGGCGGCGGTGAGGACACCGCCGCTCCACCTACCGGAAGCCGCTCTGACCGGGGGCATGAGGCGTGTGCCACGTCACACGTGCTGGTGCGCTATCGAACTGCCGCGTGGGGCTCGCCGCACCATCATTCCCGCGGAGGTTCATCCATGCCAACCACGCTCGAGTACCAGGAAACGAAGACGCCTGCGAAATCGGCGACCATGCGCGCCACGGTCTTCCATGGCACGAACGACATCCGTGTCGAGGATGTCCCGCGGCCGAAGCCGGGCCCCGGTGAGGCGCTGATCAAAGTCACGACCACCACGATCTGCGGCACGGACCTGCACATCGTTCGCGGTGAGTATCCGGTCCGCCCCGGTCTCATCATCGGGCACGAATCGGTCGGCGTTCTCGAGGAGCTCGGCGCCGGCGTCACCGGATTCGAGATCGGGAACCGCGTCATCGTCGGCGCCATCACGCCGTGCGGGCAGTGCAACGCGTGCCTCTCCGGCCATCTCTCGCAGTGCGGCCACGGCCAGGACTGCGAGGCGCTGGGCGGCTGGCGCTTCGGCAACACCATCAACGGCGGACAGGCCGAGTATCTGATCGTGCCGAGTGCGCAGGCCAATCTGGCGAAGATTCCCGACGAGCTGTCGGACGAGCAGGTCATTCTGCTCACCGACATCGCTTCGACCGGAATCAGCGGCGCCGAGTCAGGCGGCGTGACTCTCGGCGACAAGGTGGCGGTGTTCGCACAGGGTCCCATCGGACTCTGCGCGTCGATCGGCGCGCGTCTGCTCGGAGCGTCGATGGTCATCGGCGTGGACGGCGACGACGGCCGCATCGCCATGGCCAAGAAGATGGGCGTGGACGTGGTCCTCGACTATCGCAAGGTCGACGTGGCGGCGGAGATTCGCCGGATCACCAAAGGCGGCGTCGACGTCGCGATCGAGGCGCTCGGCACGCAGCAGACGTTCGAGAATGCTCTGCGCGTCCTCCGGCCGGGCGGTACTCTCTCCAGCCTCGGCGTCTACTCGGGCAAGCTGGAGATCCCGTATGACGCGTTCGGCGCCGGCCTGGCCGGCTACAAGGTCGTGACCACGCTCTGCCCCGGCGGCAAGGAGCGGATGCGCCGGCTCATGGAGATGGTGCGCAGCGGCCGCCTCGATCTGCGCCCCCTCATCACCCATCGCTTCAAGCTGGCCGACATCGCCAAGGCGTACGAGCTGTTCGGCGAGCGTCGCGAGGGCGTCATGAAGGTGGCGATCACACCGTAGCCGTGCTCGCTGATGAGAAAGGCAATGAACATGCGAAATCTGTCTTTTCTTGCAGTTCTGCTCGTAGCGATCCCTCTTGGTGCCCAGACACTGCGTGACGACATGGTCGTTTCGACGGAGTGGCTCTCAGGCAACCTCGAGAACGTCACGCTGATCGAGATCGGCGATCGTGACTCGTTCGACTCCGCGCACCTTCCAGGCGCGCAGCTCATCGAGCGCGACAACCTCGTCGTGCGGCGCGGTTCGATTCCCAACGAGCTCCCGCCGGTGGCGGCGCTGGAGGCCCTCTTCTCGCGCGTGGGCGCGGGGAACGGGGGGCGGATCGTTCTCTACAGCCGCGATCCCATCCTGGCGGCCCGGGCCTGGTTCACTCTCGACTACCTCGGTCATGCAGCCCGCGCCTCGATTCTCGACGGAGGCTTCGCGAAGTGGGCCGGCGAGGGCCGGGAGACGACGACCGAACTGACGCTCGTCGAGCCGGTCATGTTCCACGGACGCCCGAACCTCACGGCCGTCGTCCCGTTCAAGACGATGAAGTCGCTCGTGCGCTGGCGCCAGGAGCTGGCCTCGAATCTGGTGATGATCGACAGCCGTTCGCCGAATCAGTTCCGCGGTGTCGAGGCCGGTCCTGATGTTTCCCGGCCCGGTCACATCCCCGGCGCGGTCAGCGTCCCCTGGGACGAGAACTTCACCGCCGGAGCGGTTCAGCGGCTGCTGCCGGAGCGCGAGCTTCGCGAGCTCTACGCGGAATCAGGCGTGTCGCATAAGTCGACGAACGTCGCCTACTGCCGGACCGGGATGCAGGCCGCGGTCACGTATTTCGTTCTCCGCTATCTCGGCTATGGAGGGATGCTCTACGACGGTTCGTTCGTCGAGTGGAGCGGCGAGTCGGGGACCAAAGTCACCGCAGCCAGCGTCCGCTAGCCGGCGCGTGTGAGCCGTTCTCGAAGACCGGCTCACCACGCAGCCACGTCGCTTTCACGACGCCGTGCAGGGTCTCCCCCCTGTACGGCGTCGTTTTGTGGCGGTGCTGAATCGTCTCCTCGGTCACGGTGAATCGCTCCTCCGGTGACCACACCACGAAGTCCGCATCGCGACCGGGTGCGATCGCGCCCTTGCCGGGGAGGCGCGCCAGCAGGGCCGGGGACTCCGAAGTCCACCGCGCCAGTTGCTCGAGGGTGAGCCCGCGTTTCATGGCCCCCGTCCAGACGACCGGCAGCACGAACTGCACCGAAGCGATCCCTCCCCATGCCTTCATGAAGTCGGCGCGCTTGAGCTCGGGCGTGCACGGGGAGTGATCGCTGACCACGATCTGGACGGTGCCGGCGGCCAGAGCGCGCCAGAGCCTTTCGCGGTTGTCCCTCTCGCGGATGGGGGGAGCGCATTTGAACTCGGTGCGGTCGCGCTCGATCTCCTCCGCGGCGAAGTGGAGGTAGTGCGGAGTCGTCTCCGCCGAAAGCGGCAGAAGCTCCTTGTGGGCGCGCTCGATGATCTCCACGGCTGAAGCCGACGAGAGGTGGACGACGTGGATGCGCGCGCCGGAATCGCGGCAGACGCGCAGGAGGAGATCGATGGCCTCGTCCTCGGCGCGGTTGGGCCGCGATCGCAGCCAGGTGCCGTAGGCATGCGGGTCGCCGCCGGCCGCGGCGGCAGCCTCGATCGGACCGGGCAGCTCTGCATGAACGAGCAGCGGCGCGCCGGTGCCCGAGAGCGCCGCCGCCGCGTTACGCAGGTCTCGTTCGGTGACGGCGGGGAACTCCTCGACTCCCGAATCGACGAGGAAGCATTTGAATCCGCGCGCGCCGGCATCGATCATCGGCTGCAGTTCCGCGGTGTTGCCGGGGATCACGCCTCCCCACAACGCCACGTCCACGTGGCACTTCCCCTCCAGGGTCTCTGCTTTTCGCTGCAGGTGATCGAGGGTCGTCGTGGGCGGAATGGAGTTGAGCGGCATGTCGACGATCGTCGTGACCCCGCCCGCGGCCGCGGCGCGTGTCGCGGTCCGGAATCCCTCCCACTCCGTCCGCCCCGGCTCGTTGACGTGAACGTGCGAGTCGACCAGTCCGGGCATGATCACCAGGTGGCCGTAGTCGACGTGGGGCGCCGCCATTCCTGGCGGCGGCTCCGTGACCGCAACGATCTTCTCCCCCTCCACATGGATCGCCGCCGGCCGCACGCCTTCCGGCGTGACCACGCGGCGTGAGAAGAGCACCGGCATGCGAGGATAGTACTTCGTGAAAACGTTCTTCGAGGCTCTGAACGAGCTGGCCGCGCGGGCAGTGCCGTTCGTGTCGGTCACGGTGGTCGACACGCTCGGCTCCACGCCGCAGGATCGCGGCTCCAAGATGCTTGTGACGGACGAGGGCCGCGTGTTCGGGACGGTGGGCGGCGGGAAGATCGAGACGCGCGCCATCGAGGAGGCTCAGAGCCTGCTCGCCGATTCCGCGGCGCCGAAGACGCGCTTTCACCAGTGGAGCCTGGAGAAGGACATCGGCATGACGTGCGGTGGGGTCGTGCGCGTCTACTTCGAGGCCTTCAACGTCATGCGGTGGAGCATCGTCGTGTTCGGCGCAGGACACGTCGCACAGGCGCTGGTCCCGCTGCTGCTGCAGCTCGACTGTCGCGTCACCTGCATCGATCCGCGCCAGGAGTGGCTGGATCGGCTGCCGCAGTCGCCGAAGCTCTCGCCCGTCCGCAGCGACGACATGCCCGCCGAAGTGGCAAGGGTTCCCGACGGCTCATTCGTGCTGCTGATGACGATGGGCCACACCACCGACAAGCCGATCCTCATCGAGATCCTCCGCACCCGCACCTTCCCATACCTCGGCGTCATCGGCAGCAACTCCAAGGCGAAGCGGCTGCGCCAGGACATCATCGCGGCGGGGCTGCCCGGGGAGGCGCAGGGGGCGTTCTTCTGTCCGGTCGGGCTGCCGATCGGATCGGA
>DATKCA010000107.1:0-56037 GCA_035544675.1 Thermoanaerobaculia bacterium
GACCGGGGTCGATTCTCGACGCGCACGGAGCGAACGAGAAGATCTCGAAGAAGGAGTTGCTCGCCGCGGTCGGGACGTATGAGGAAATGGTGGTGTCGCTGCTGGAAGGGCGCATCCACTAGTGCGGTTCACCGACTCGCACTGCCATCTCACGATGTCCGACGCCGCCAGAAGACCCAGTCCCGCAAAGCCACCGCTCAGTACATAACGAGATGCTTCCCCGCACCCGAGCCCCGTCGCCGTCGCCGTAGCGTCGTCGGCACGGTCGCTGTCGCCCTGGGCAGTACAATGCTCAGTTGTGACACGACCCGGGCCCGGGAGGACTCCCATGCGCCGTCTCCTGATCTCCGCTTCAATTCTGCTCGCCTTCACCGCATCCGCAATCGCGCAATCGGAGACCGGTCAAAGCAGGATCCGGGAGCTGGTGTCGCTGATGGGACAAGACGCAGCCTTTCGTCTCGCCGTCGAAACAATCCTGAACCAGCAGCACGAAGCGGGGCTGCAACAGCTCGACCGGATGGCGGCTCAGTCGCCGGAGAATGCCGCGCTGGTCGAGGAACGGAAAAAACAACAGACCGCCCTGCACGCGCGTGTCCTCGCCCTCTTCTGGAAACACATCGATCTCGATGCGTTCCGCGACGAAGTCATCGTGCCGCTCTACGACCGGCATTTCACGGACGACGAGGTGGATGCGCTGCTCCAGTTCTACCGCACTCCCGTCGCCCGAAAACTCGTCGGGCTTACGCCGGAGCTCATGCGCGAATCGAACGAAGCGACGACACGCTTTTTCGAAGCGGCTGCAGAGCGGGTGCGTCAGGAGATCGACGAAGATGTCGACGACAAGACGAAAGTTCTGCGGACGGTTGCGGAGATGCGAAAAATCGCAACGGACATCGAGTACCTGCAGATCGAAACCGAACCGGGGCTGCTTTCTCGAGCTTCCAGCGTCGAGGAGCTCCAGCCGCTCCGAGAAGCGGCAAAGATCCGCGGGACTCTCGAGCCGAATGATGCCTGGGGCCGCCCCTTCGTGATCCTGCTGTCGGAGGACGCTGAACGGTATCGGATCGTCAGCGCCGGAGCGGACGGTGTCTTCGAGCCCGACAGCCGCACGATGTCCGCAACACCCGCGGAACCGCCGACCGCCTGGACCGACGGCTATGACGCCGACATCATCAGCGAGGACGGCACTTTCACCCGCCTCGCCAGCGCAGTGCGCGGCAACATCCACGGATCGATCCGCGAGTGACCTCGCAATCCCCCCCAAACCCTCTCCCCGCCGCAGCGGGGAGAGGGTGGTGCAGGGATAGGAATGTTCATATTTGCTTCTGCCGCTTCCGCTTCAACGGAAATCCGCCGCAGTTCATGACCGTCCCGGCCGGCGCGGCCTCCGCCGTCGTCTCGTTCAACACCGACGTCCCACACCTCGGGAACCTCGGGAAACCACTGCTCTTCGGACCGGGGTCGATTCTCGACGCGCACGGAGCGAACGAGAAGATCTCGAAGAAGGAGTTGCTCGCCGCGGTCGGGACGTATGAGGAAATGGTGGTGTCGCTGCTGGAAGGCCACTACTAGTGCGGTTCACCGACTCGCACTGCCATCTCACGATGTCCGACGCCGCGGCGAATCTGCAGCGCGCCAGGGCGGGCGGCGTGGTCGGGTTCGTCGTTCCGGCGACGAAGCTCGACGACGCGGCGCGGACCGTCGATGTCGCCGCGGGCGCGGACGATGTCTGGGCGGCCGTGGGATTTCATCCGCACGAGGCCAGGGACTGCGACGACGCGGCGTTCGCCGAGATCGAACGCCTGGCCCGGTCTGACCGCGTCGTGGCGATCGGCGAGATCGGGCTCGACTATCACTACATGCATTCGGCGCGCGACACGCAGCGCGAGGTGTTCATGCGGCACGTCGCGCTGGCCAAGAAGCTGGACCGGCCGGTCATCGTGCACAACCGGGAGTCGACGGACGACCTGCTCGAGCTGCTCACGAGCGACGAGGCCAGGGGGGCGCGCGGCATTCTCCACTCCTACACCGAGGGCATCGAGCCGGCCCGCAGACTCCTCGACCTCGGGTATTTCATCTCGTTCTCCGGCATCGTCACGTTCAAGAGCGCCGAGGCGCTGCGGGAGGTGGCGCGCCAGCTCCCTCGCGATCGCGTCCTGATCGAGACCGACACTCCGTATCTCGCGCCGGTGCCGTACCGCGGCAGGAGCAACGAGCCGGCGTTCGTCGTGAAAGTGGCGGAGCGTCTGGCCGAGTTGTGGGGCGTCGATCTCGCCGCAGCAGCGGCGCAGACGACCTCAAATTTCGAGTCTGCGTTCGGCGTTAGACTGCCGCGATGATCGAGCAACGCCCCGATCTCACGGTCGTCTTCCCGGTCTTCAACGAGGAAGAGAACGTGCCCCTCCTGCTCGACGAGATCGCCCGCGCGCTCGATGGACGAGGGTGGTCGTACGAGATCGTGGCCGTCGACGACGGCAGCCGCGATCGCAGCCTGTCCGTCCTGCGCGACAGAAGGGCCAGACATCCGACCCTGCGCGTCCTGGCCATGGAGAAGAACAGCGGCCAGACCGCCGCGCTCGATGCCGGATGGCGCGCAGCGCGCGGCGTGCTCGTGGTCTCGCTCGACGCCGATCTCCAGAACGACCCCGCCGACATCCCTCGAATGATCGAGAAGCTCGAGTCGAGCAAGGCGGACATGGTGATCGGAGTGCGCGTGAACCGTCAGGACACGCTGGCCCGCCGGATTCAGTCACGCATCGGCAACGGCGTCAGGAACCTGATCACGGGCGATCACATCACCGACACCGGATGCTCGCTCAAGCTGGCGCGGCGTGAAGCAATCGAGCCCGTGCGGCTCTTCACCGGAATGCACAGGTTCCTTCCCACGCTCGTGCGTTACGCCGGCTTCAAGGTCGTGGAGACGCCGGTCAACCACCGGCCCCGCCAGTTCGGTCAGTCGAAGTACGGCGCCATGAACCGCGCCTTCCGCGGTCTGGCGGACTGTTTCGCCGTTCGGTGGATGGGACGGCGCATGCTCAACTACAGGATTCGCGAGGAGGTCTGATGGGCGGCTTGAGGTGGGACCTGTGGGTGGCATTCGGCCTTTTCGGTCAATTGCTCTTCGGCTCGCGGTTCATCGTCCAGTGGATCTCCTCCGAGCGGAAGAAGGTGAGCCACATCCCGATCGTCTTCTGGTATCTCTCGCTCTGCGGAGGCATCGTCACCGCCATTTATGCGATTCACCGGCGCGACCCGGTTTTCATCATCGGACAGACGGCCGGATTGATCGTCTACGTTCGAAACCTGATGCTGATCTACAGGCACAGAGGAAATGCTGACCCCGGACCAGCGTAGGACTCTCGTCGAAACGGCGCGCCAATCCATCGCCGCGGTCTTCGAAAGCCGGAAGATCGAGCTCGCTCCCTCGCAGTTCGATCCCGCCCTTCGCCGCCCGGCCGGCGCGTTTGTGACCCTCACGACCCCCCAGGGCGACCTCCGCGGCTGCATCGGCTCGATCGCCGCGGTGGCCCCGCTTTATCTGGCCGTCTCCTCCAGTGCCGTGAACGCCGCGTTTCGAGATCCACGCTTTCAGCCCGTGCAGCGGAGCGAGTTTCCGGCCCTCGGGCTGGAGATTTCCGTCATGAGCCCTCTCGAGCGGGTTTTTGACGTGTCCGAGATCGAGGTCGGGCGAGACGGGCTCATCATCACGCGCGACCCGTACGCCGGGCTGCTGCTCCCGCAGGTGGCCACCGAGTGGGGGTGGGACAGCGAGACCTTCCTTTCTCAGACATGTTTGAAGGCCGGGCTGCCTCCCGACGCGTGGCGCCTCCCTGGCACTAGAATTGAACGGTTTTCTGCGGAGGTCTTTCGATAGTAAACATCTGATAAACAAATACTTAGAAGAGTTTACATGTAGTCGCAATAACCACCGGCAGGGTGGGGTTGTGATCCGCGCCCCATGAATAGAAAACCAGCCATCGAGTCGCTCTCTCTTCGCGTCGCCCGACTGCGCAAAGCGGCCGAGCGCCATCGCGTGTTTCGCGTCCTCGGTGCCCGTGGAGCCGCGACGATTGCCCTCGGCGCCGCTCTCTCCTTCGGCGGGATGTCCGACGTTCTGTCCCACGTCCACTTTACGGTCGAAAAGGACCTCGACTCCGTTCAGGTCGTCCGCCGTTCCGGGACCGAAGAGTCCATCGTGGCCGAGCTGGCGGGGTTCGCCGGCAATACCGTCTTCAAGCTCTCCCAGGTGCTGCCGGACCGGCTGGTTTCGCGCGAGCTTTCCCTTTTTGACCCGGCCTGGATGCCGCTGGACGGCGAGTCGCGTTTGAAAGGCAGCTCGCAGGTCGCGTCGAACGAGCCGCGGGACGTCTTTTTCGAGGAGATGGCCCGCATCAACGACGCCATCCGCCGCGAGTTTTTCCGCACGGAGATCCCCTTCGGCAAGCTCATTCACGAGAAGGCTGAGAAGTACGACGTCGACCCGTCGCTCGTGGCCGCGGTGATCGAGCAGGAGTCTCGCTTCAAGACCCGCGCTCGGTCGCACGTCGGCGCGCGTGGCCTGATGCAGCTCATGCCGCGGACGGGCCACTGGATGGGAGCGCGCGACCTCTACGATCCCGAGCAGAACGTCGACGCGGGCGTGAAGTACATCAAGTACCTGCAGAAGACGTTCGACGGCAACATGACCAATACCCTCGCCGCCTACAACGCCGGAGAGGGCAACGTGCGGCGCTATCGCGGCGTCCCGCCGTTCCGGGAGACCCGGAACTACGTGAAGAAGGTCATGCAGAACTACGACCGGCGGACCAAACAGCTGAAGGCCTTCGAGCTGGAGCGATCCGGCGGAGGTCCTCCGCCCGAGGTCGACGGGTCGGTCGCGCTGCGGTAGCTGTCCCCGCCGCCAGGAATGGCGGCGCTCCACCGGGATGGCGGCGCTCCACCACCTCGCTTAAGGCGTTGATTTGACTGTACCTGCCGCTGTGCGCTAACGTTTCCCTGAACACGTCTGTAAAGGACCTGGGAGGGAAGATGGTCAGTGTGCGTAGGGTGGCTCCCGTAATCCTTTTTCTGATGGCGCTTCCTGCGTTCGCGCAGCCGAGGCAGTCATCGACTCCGCCGAAGAACCTCCGGTTCATCGGCGACCACTGGACGGCGTACACACCTCCTGATCCCGCCACCTATCCGCCCAACCTGCGCACCCACACGATCGTGCGGGGCGACACGCTATGGGCTCTCGCTCAGCAGTACTACGGCAACGCGTACCTCTGGCCGCAGCTCTGGGAGAACAACACCTGGATCACCGACGCACACTGGATTTATCCGGGCGACGTTCTGCTGGTCGGCGGCGAAATGACGCAGACCGCTGTCGGAATGGAGACCACGACCGGGACGACGGGGCTCGGCGGCGGCGAGTCGATGACGGGTGCGACTCCCGTCATGACAGGAACCGTCGTGGCGACCGAAGTCCGTCGCGAGAGTCCGCCCGTTCCGCTCGGCACTGAGGCGGACGTCTACTGCTACGGCTACATCGGCGACCCGAACGAGCCGATGCCAAATTACGTATCGGGCTTCGAAGACGTCGAAGTGATGTACCAGCCGGGCGCTCTTTCGGAGCAGTCGGCCGGCGTCAGCGAGGGCGATCTGATCTTCATTGCGGGCGGCGTGGCGACGGGCCTGGTGGCCGGCGAGACCTACATGGCCATCGAACCGGGTGAGTTGATCCGCCATCCCCGGACCCGCCAGGTCATCGGACGGCATTACAACTACCAGGGCCAGATTCGAATCCTCTGCACCGAGAACGGGCGCTCCCGTGCCGTCGTGGCGCGCTCGTGCCGCGAGATCCACCTCGGCACCAGGCTCAAGCCGATGCCGCAGCTTCCCATCCCGATCGCGCGCATTCCCGACCTGCCGGGCTTCTGCGAAACGCCGAGCGGCCGGGCCAGCGGGTACATCATCGACTCGCTGGACTGGGACCTCGCCCTGGCCGAGGGCAATCTCGTGCAGATCAACCTGGGGCGCGATGACCTGATCCAGCCGGGGGATTTCCTGACGGTCTTCCGCGCCAATCCGATCGCGGGTCAGCCGCGGCAGATCCTCGGTGAGCTGGGTGTTTTGACCACGGAGGCGCGGACCGCTACGGCACGAATCGTCGCCAGCCGGCGCTCGATGTTCGTCGGCGATTCTGTAGAACTGCGGTGAGCATCCTCTTGCTCTGCTAGAATCGCGCGTCCGGGTCCATAGCTCAGCGGTTAGAGCTACCGGCTCATAACCGGCAGGTCCCAGGTTCGAATCCTGGTGGACCCACCAAGCCTGATGGTGAATATCGAGCTGATCGCAAGAAATTGTCCTATCCCCTGCGGAAGGCGAACCGTCCTGCACAGGCGTTCCGACCATGGAACGCCTTTTTTGTTTCTGGAGGAGCGTAGCGTTGACTGAAGTCGAGAAACTGTGGGAGCTGCAGAGTGTTCTCTCGCAGCTCGCCGACCGCGAGCGGCAGATGAGCGTCAAACCGGAGTCGTTCGCAGCAGTGGACAGGGAGTACGAGGAGGCGAATGCGGGGATGGCGCGGCTGTCACAGTCCCTCGAGCAGATCGCGAAAGAGAGGCGGCGGGTGGAGGGCGAGCTGAGCGATCAGCAGGAGCTCCTCAAGAAATACCAGGGCCAGCTGATGCAGGTGAAGAATCAGCAGCAGTACGCCGCGGCCTGGAAAGAGATCGACGCCACGCGGAAACATGTGAAGGACCTCGAGGACTCGGTCATGAAGATGATCGAGGAGTCGGACGGCCTTCAGTCGCAGCTCGACGAGAATCGCTCCGGCTTCGACGGGCTCAAGTCGCGTTACGACACCGCCCATGAAGAATGGCAAGGCTCCCTCGGCGATCTGCGGAAGGAGTCGGAGGCGTTGCGGAAGCGCGCGGAGGAGATCGAGGCCACCATCCCCCAGCGGCTGCGCGACGAGTTCCACAAGATCTACAGGCAGCGCCAGAGCATCGCCGTGGCCGGGGTCATCAATGACTCGTGCAGTGCGTGCCGCACGCGCGTCCGGCCCGCGCTCACGCAGCAGCTCAAACGCGGTGAGCTCGTCCGCTGCGAAGGCTGCCATCGCATCCTGTATCCGGAGCGCCCGGCATCCTGAAAGTCACAGCCTGGGTCGATGGTGCGTCGCGCGGGAACCCCGGTCCGTCCGGGTACGGCGTCTACATGACCACGGACAGCGGCGAGGTCATCGAGATCTGCGGCTACCTGGGCCGCACCACGAACAACGTCGCCGAGTATGCCGGCCTTCTCGAGGCGCTGACGGTGGCAAAGGAAGAGGGGGCCACCGAGGTCGAGGTGGTGTCGGATTCGCTTCTGCTGGTGCAGCAGATGCTGGGCGCATACAAGGTGAAGCATCCGAATCTCGTCCCGCTCCACAAGAGGGCGCGGAGCATGGCCCTCGGCTTCCAGCGCTTCTCGATCCGTCACACGCTGCGGGCCGGGAACAAAGAGGCCGACCGGCTGGCCAACGTGGCGGTGGACCGGGGTGAGGGGCGTTCTCTGGAGCGGCGGCGCGGCGATGTCACGGGCTGACGACATCCGCGCCAGCCTCGCTGCCGTGGAGCGCAGGGTCGCTGACGCGTGCGAGCGCTCCGGCCGCAAACGTGACGAGGTAACGATCGTCGCCGTCTCGAAGACGTTCGGCGCGGACGCGGTCGACGCGGCCATCGAGGCCGGGGCCACCGACATCGGTGAGAATCGAGTTCAGGAAGCGCGCGACAAGAAGCCCGCCGTGCAAGGCCGCGCGCGATGGCACCTGATCGGCCACCTGCAGTCGAACAAAGCGAAGGACGCCGTCCGTCTCTTCGACGTCATCCAGACGATCGACTCGGCCTCGCTCGCCGAAAAGATCGCGCGCGCCGCCGGCGAGAGTCGCATCGAGGTGCTGATCGAGGTCAACATCGGTCAGGAGGCGCAGAAGAGCGGCGTCGAGCCGGATGAGGTCGAGGCGCTGGTGAAGAGCGTGAGAGCCTACGAGACGCTCGCGGTCACGGGGCTCATGGCCATTCCGCCTGCCGGCGAGCGGGACCAGGTGCGCCTCCACTTCCGCGAGCTGCGCCGGATGCGCGACGCTCTCGGCCTGCCGCAGTTGTCGATGGGAATGACCGACGACTTCGAGGTGGCCATCGAAGAAGGGGCGACGATCGTGAGGGTCGGCCGGGCCATCTTCGGGAGCAGGGGATAATCGATGCCTGTGCTCAAGCCGTTCCTCGACGCCCTGCTGATCATTCTGGATGTCCTCCAGTGGATCATCTTCGTGTGGGTGATCCTCTCCTGGATCCTGTTCTTCGCGCGGCAGAGCCAGTGGCGGTGGAGGCACCGGAAGGCGTACCACGTCCTCGAGCAGCTCGACGACATCTTCTCCAGGATGACCTTCCCGTTCCTCCGGCCTTTCCGGCGGATGCTGCGCCGCTTCGACACGCGCGGTATCGACTGGTCGCCCCTGCTGCTGCTCCTGGCCATCTTCATCCTGCGCGGGCTGATCGCGTCCCTCTACGGGCTTATACTCTAGCCGTGAGTGGAGCGCCGCCACTGCTGGCGGCCGCCGGGAGGGTGACCATGAATCTCACGCCGCTGGATATCCAGAAGCAGACGTTCTCCAAGGGCTTCAAGGGCTACAACGCCGACGAGGTCCGCGCCTACCTTCACCTGATTGCGGAAGAGATCGAGCGGCTGGTCCGCGACGTCGACCGCCTCAGCCGCGAGAACGCCATGATCCGGGAGGACCTGCAGGAGCATTCGCATCGGGAGCAGATCCTGAAAGACACTCTGCTCTCGGCTCAGAAAGTCTCCGAGGAGGTCCGCGCCACGGCGCGGAAAGAGGCTGAGCTGATTGTCAAGGATGCCGAGCTGCTGTCGGAGCGCCTGGTGGGCCAGGCCATGAGCCGCGTCGGGGACCTGGAGAAGTCGATTCAGGACCTGAAGATCGAGCGGCGTGCGTCGCGCAACAAGATCCAGATCACGATCGACACCGTGCAGCAGCTGCTGATGCTCGACGCCGAGGAAGAGGCGAACGACCAGCCGATCACGGCGATGTTCCGCGCCAATCACAAGCCTTGACGCTTCTCATCCGCAACCTCTCGCAGATCGCCACGCCCATCGGCCGCGGACCGGTCCGGGGAGCGGCGATGCGGGAGTTGCGCGTTTTCGAGGGGGCCGCGCTCGTCATCGATGGTGAGCGATTCGTGTTCGCCGGCAGAGAAGGTGACATGCCCCCCGAAGTCAGGTCGCACGTCGATGAAGACTTCGATGCCGGTGGGGCGACCGCGGTCCCGGGCTTCGTCGACTCACACACCCACCTTCCGTTCGCCGGGTTCCGCGAGTCGGAGTTCAACCGCCGTCTGCAGGGCGAGACGTACGAGCAGATCGCCGCATCGGGCGGCGGGATCGCGTCGAGCGTGCGAAAGACTCGTCAGGCATCGGAGGGTGAGATCGCCGGGAACGTTCTGGAGCGGACCGCCACGATGGCGCGATACGGAACGACGACGGCGGAGGCGAAGAGCGGCTACGGCCTCGACACCGCGAGCGAGCTGAAGCAGCTCCGCGCCATCCGAAGCGCTGCGGCGGAGAGTCCCGTACGGCTCGTTCCGACGCTGCTGGCGGCCCACGAGTTTCCCGCCGGTGTGGAGCGGGAGGGATGGGTGGACACGATCGTCGACGACATCATCCCCGCCGTGGCCAGGGAGAGGCTGGCAGTCTTCTGCGACGCATTCGTGGAGCGGGGCGTGTTCACGCGCGAGCAGGGAGAGCGCGTGCTGCGGGCCGGCCTCGCCGCAGGCCTGACCCCGCGGCTTCACGCCGACGAGCTGTCCGATACCGGCGGCGCGGCGATGGCTGTGAATGTCGGCGCCGCGTCCGCCGACCATCTCATGCACGTCTCGGAGCGCGGAATGGACGCGCTGGCGGCGTCCGAGACGGTCGCCAACCTCCTTCCGGGCACGAGCTTCTTCCTGATGAGCGATCGCTACGCGCCGGCGCGGCGTCTCATCGAAAAGGGCGCCATCGTCTCGCTGTCGACGGACTGCAATCCCGGATCATCGATGACCGAGTCGATGCAGATCGTCATGCAGCTGGCCACGCTGCAGATGAAGATGACCGTGGAGGAGTCGCTCACCGCGGCGACGCTCAACGGGGCATTCTCGCTGCGTCTGGCGGCCGAGACCGGCTCGATCGAGAGCGGCAAGCGGGCCGACTTCGTCCTGATCGACGCGCCGAACTACCTCCACCTCGTCTATCACTTCGGTGTGAACCTCGTCCGCGCGGTCTTCCGCGACGGGCGCAGAATCGCCTAGTCATTCCGAGCGTAGCGAGGAATCCGGTTGGTCGGGTGGTACGCGCGCCTCCCGCCCGCCCGGATCCCTCGCTACGCTCGGGATGACGAATAGAACTCCGCGATCTTCTCGAACAACTTCGCCCCGATGGCTGCTTTGCACTCGTGCGAACAGCCGGCGATGTGCGGCGTGAGGATGAGCCGCGGATCGTCCGGGAAGCCGCCCGCGGGCGGCTCGGGGTCGAAGACGTCGATCGCCAGGCCGGCCAGATGACCCGACGCCAGCAGCTCCAGGGCCGCGTCCTGGTCGAGCGCTTCGCCGCGGGCCATGCTGATGACCATCGACCCGCGCTTCAGACTGGCCATCTCGCTGCTGCCGAGCATCCCTCTGGTTTCCCTCGAAAGGGGAACATGAATCGTGACGATGTCGCTGTGGTGGAGGAGTGACGGCAGCGTGCCGGCGCGCACCGCCCCTCTCTCGGCGAAGTCCTCGTTGGTGATGTAGGGGTCGAACGCCGTGACTGGCATTCCGAACGCGCCGGCCAGCCGGGCCACGCGACGGCCGACCTGTCCAAGCCCGATGATGCCGAGGCGGTAGTGGTGCATCTCGTGTCGGGTGGCGCAGTCGTCGCGGTGCCAGCGGCTGTTCACCACCTCGCGGGTGTAGAACGGGACGGTTCGCGTCAGAGAGATGATGCTGCCGATGACGAGCTCCGCGACGGCATTGGCGTTCTCGCCGGGCAGGCTGACGATCGAGATGCCCCGCTCCCGCGCCGCGACGTCGTCGATGTTGTCCGTGCCGCTGGTGCCCTGCGCGATGAGCTCGAGGCTGGTGGCGCGCTCCATCACCCTGCGCGTCACCTTGTTATAGGCCCGCGTCACCAGCACCTCGGCGTCGCCGATGACCGAGAGCAGCTCGTCTTCGGTGCGCACCGGCTGGAGCCGGACGTGGAATCGAGGGTCGGAGGAAACGCGCTCGATCAGAGTGCGGTCGACGTCGGCAGCAACTAGTAGCCTCTTCAGCACGGCCGCAGTTTAGACTCTGCCAGTTTGGTCGCGAAACTCCGCAAGCACTACGTCGCCTTCTCCGCTCTGGCCGCGTTTCATCTGATCTTCTTCTTCCCGGTCCTCTTCATGGGCCGGGTGGTCTCGCCCAACGACGTCTTCTACCAGTACGACCCCTGGTCGCACTACCGCCCCGAGTCGTTCGTACGCGTTCAGAACGCGCTGATGAACGATCCGCCGACCGGCTACCTCCCCATGATGGCCATGGTCCGGCGCGGCCTTTCAACGTTCCACTGGAACCCATACGTCGCCGCTGGCATCCCCGGGTTCGGATCCGTTGCCGCCGCATCGCTCACCCCCTTCATCCTGCTTCCGGCAGTCCTCACTCCGTTGCCGTGGGTCTACACGGCGATCATCTTTCTGAAGGTCAATGTCGCGTTCTGGTTCGCGTACGCCTGGCTGCGCGAGGAGCGGATGGGAAAACGTGGCGCCGCGATCGGCGCCATCGTGATCGCGGTGGCCGGGGTCTACTCCGTCCGCTGGCTCTGGCAGATGACCAACGCCACGGCGCTCTATCCGGCGCTGTTGTGGCTCATCCGCCGGGCCATGAACGGCAAGCGGACGTCGATCGCGCTGACGGCGGTGATCGCGCTCGCGTACGCGTTCGCGGGGTTCCCGTCGGCGATGGCGTACGGCGCGTACGTCGTTGCCGCGTATGCGATCTACCTGCTGATCCGTGGAGCGGTCGCCGGGGCCGGACGACAGGTGATGCGCTCCATCGCCGGCGTCATCCTGGCGCTGGCGATCGCCGCTCCCGCCATCGCTCCCTTCGCGCAGCTCTTGAAGCGAAGCGGGTACCTCGAGACGCGCGCCAGTGCGACGTCGCTCCATTTCCCGGCCTCTCACTGGCGCAGCTTCATCGATCCCGACCGCCTCGGCAATCACGGTCTGAAGAACTGGCGCGGCGATCCCTCGCTCGGACGGCTCAACAACTATTACGAAGCCACGATCTACGTCGGGCTGGTCACGCTCCCGCTGGCGGGGCTGGCACTGTTCAACCGGCGCGCGCGCGGCCGGTGGTTCTGGGTGATGGTGGCGGCGGTGACGGTGGCGCTGATTTTCGGAGCGCCGGTCGTCGGGGCACTCGTGTCGCCGCTGCCCGGATTCAAATACACGGCGCTGAGCCGGGTCGTTCTCGTGCTTCCGCTGGCGGCCGGCTTTCTCGCAGCAGCCGGCGCCGCGCTGCTGGTTCGCCGGCTCCGGCGGGTGGGAGGGTTCGCCGCCGTCATCGTGGTCATGGTCATCGCCGGCGATCTGGCCTTCGTAGCCGGGAAGTTTCATCCGTATCTGTCGCCGTCGGAGGCGGTCGTGCCGACGACGCCGGTCATCCGATTCCTGCAGAACGAGCCGCAGCCGTTCCGCTTCGCCGGGCTTCTCACCTATCTGTGGCCGAACGCCGCCGAGATGTACGGCATTCAGGACGTGGCCAGTCACTTCAGCTCCGAAGCCGCGTACCGGAAGCTCCTGCAGCGGATCGATCCGACGCTGTCCGCCGCCACGTCGACGGTCATTCAGTTCAACAGCCTCGAGTTCGACTTCACCGATCCGCTGGTCTCGATGCTCGGCGTCCGCTATCTGCTCGAGCATCGAACGATCGACATCATCAAGTGGACGATCTTCGCCGCCACGGTGCCGAGCGTGAAGGAAAGCGGAGCCTTCTACCTGGAATCAGGGGAAGTCGCGCAGAGGACCATTCCAATCGGGGAGGAGCCGTTCTGGGCGATCGAGGTGCCGGTGAGCATCGACCAGCTCGAAGGCGCGGCTCCGCGGCTGCGCGTGGAGCTGTGGAAGGGATCGTCTCGCGTCTGGCTGCGCGACTTCGCGCCGGATGACATCACCGCGCTGGCCAAGATCTATGTTCCTGTTCACGGACTGGCTCGCTCGGGGGACACGGTGACCGTCCGCCTCCTCCCGCGCGGGTTGCGCGCGGGCCTGCTGCGCGGTGTCGACGCGCAGATGTATTACGGTCGCGTGACGATTCCGATCGTCTTCGACCGCCAGCTTCCCGACGGCCGCATCTTCCGCAACCTCGGCGCGCTGCCCCGGTTCTGGGCGGTCGAGCGCGTGAGAAAGCTCAACCACGAGGAGTTTCTGCACGCCCGTGACATCGATCTCTCGAAGGAGGCGGTCATCACCGATGCGCCGGTGTTTCCACCGGCTTCGGTCGCGCAGGATGCTGAGGTAACGCTCGTCACGTACGAGCCGGCCAGGCAGCGCATCGTCACCAGCGCCGAGTCGCCCCTCTTTCTCGCGTCATCGGAAAAATTGACGCCGGAGCTGAGGGTGACGATCGACGGAAAGCGCGTCAGAGCAATCGAGATCAATACGCTCTTCGCCGGCGTCAACGTGCCCGCCGGCAGGCACGAGGTCGTGTTCTCGCGACGGATCGGGCGGGGGTGGTGGCCGGTATCGCTGCTGGCGATGGCGGTGCTCGTCGTCATCGGCGGCGTGGAGGCTACTTCGGCCTGGCGACGACGATGATCTGATAGGCGAAGAGCGATCGCCACAGCCGCGTGACGACCGTGAGGATTCGCTCACCGATCCGGAGCAGCGGCTCCGGCGTGAACTTCCCGATGATGAGACGCAGCGGGATCGACGACCCGCGGATGGCCTCGACGCGGAACCCGGCGTTCTCGACGTCGCGCTTGATCGTGCGCAGCGTGTAGAAACGAAGGTGAGTGTTGTCGAGGATGCCGCGCTCCCGGTACTCGAAGACTCCGAACAGCAGGCCCAGGCGCACGGTGATGTTGGCGATGTTCGGGACCGATACGAAGAGCCAGCCGTCGTCCTTCAAGGACTGCTTGACCAGGCGGAGCACCGAAGTCGGATCGCGCAGGTGCTCCAGGACGTCGCCGAGGACGACCGCGCGCGCGCCGGAGGGAAGGGTCTTCATCTTCTCGAGATCGGCGATGACCGCCTGATCGAATCGGGTCCGCAGATCGGGAAGACAGTCCAGCTGATATTCGAAGCCCAGCCTGCGGTCGAACTGGGAGGCCAGCGCCTCGCCGAGCTCGCCGCCGGCGGCTCCGAGGTCGAGCAGCGTTCCGCCGCGGCCGGCGTGGCGGGTGATCAGATCGATGAGGATGCGGTGACTGCTCCCCTCGAAATCCTTGAACGTGTAGACATTTGGCATGGGAGGGAAGGCACCAGCTACGTGATGCCGACTTCGGAGTTGTCACCGACCATGAACCGGTAGGCTACCGGTTTGCGGTGAGTGCGGCCGATCTTCACGTTCTTGCCGATCAGGCTGGCCTCGATGCGCCCGTCGACGTGAGCGATGGTGGAGTGCTCCAGCACGATCGAGTTCTCGATCTCGCAGTATTCGAGCACGCAGCCGTTGCCGATCGACGTGTACGGGCCGACATACGCGTTCTGAATGCGGGCGTCGCGGCCGATGATGGACGGACCGCGCAGCACGGAGTCGACGATCTGCGCGCCGTCCTCCACGATGACCTTCCCCTCGATCTGGCTGCCCGTTGCCGTTCCGCGCACGTCGCGGTCGAACGTGTCCAGCACCGTCCGGTTCGCCTCCAGCATGTCCTCGATCTTGCCGGTGTCCTTCCACCATCCTTTGACGATGTGGGGATGGACGGTGTAGCCGTTGTCGAGCAGCCACTGGATGGCGTCGGTGATCTCCAGCTCTCCGCGCTTGGATGGTTTGATGGCCTTGGCGGCCTCGAAGATCTTCTCGTCGAACATGTACACGCCCACCAGGGCCAGGTCCGACTTCGGCTTCGGCGGCTTCTCCGTCAGCTTCAGAACGCGGCCGTCGTCGCCCAGCTCGGCCACGCCGAACTGGGAGGGGTTTGGGACCTTGGTCAGCAGGATCTCGCTGTTGCAGTCGATGCTCCGGTACTCCTCCACGAGCGGTGTGATGCCGTGCTGCAGGAGATTGTCCCCGAGGTACATGACGAACGGCGAGTGGCCCAGGAACGGCTCGGCGGTCAGCACGGCGTGCGCGAGGCCGCGCGGCGCGTCCTGCTCGATGTACGTCACGTTCGCGCCGTAGCGGGCCCCGTCGCCGATGGCCTGGCGGATCTCGTCACCGGTCTCCGGCGAGACGATGATGGCGATCTCGGGGATCCCGGCGGCCACGATGGCCTCGATGCCGTACGCGAGCACCGGCTTGTTCGCCACCGGAATGAGCTGCTTGGCCGACGTGTAGGTGAGCGGCCGCATGCGCGTGCCTTTGCCGCCGCTCAGAATGAGTCCCTTCATGCGCATGTGATGGCGAACCATTCCTACCCGATCAGCGAAGCTGTCCGACCGTCCCGATGTTCTTCAGAGTCAGTCCGAAGTCGAAGCCCCACTCCGACTCTTCGCGGCCGGCATCGTAGATGAGAAAGCGCCGCGGAGCTACCGCGATGCCGTAACACGAGCCGGTCCAGCCCAGGACGTAGCGCTCCTCGAGGAATTTGCCGCGCTGCGCGTCGTAGTTGACCTGGATGTCGGCGCGCAGCTTGTTGCGGATGATGTGAGAGCCGGTGTTGATCCGGAACTGGCTCGACTCGCCGCGGTTCGTGCGGGGATCGCGATACGTCGCGAACCACGTCACGCCGACGTATTTGTCGGCGTTCTTCCCCGTGCCGATGAGGTTCGCGGAGAAGCTGCTCTGGTCCAGCTGCTTGGTGATGTTGCCGAACGTGGCGTTCGCATCGAGGGTGATGGACTGGTAAGGGTTCACCCGCAGCGTCGCCGTCAGCGGCGTGAACTTCCCTTCGTTGAGCGGAAAAGAGCCGCTTCCGGTCGCGGTCGTGAACGGCTTTGACAGCGAGACCGTCTGCCGCAGCGACAGCGACAGGACCTCGCGCGCAGAGCGGCTGCCTGCGCTCTCTTTCCCGATCAGCCGCTGGGTGAGCGAGTATTCGACCGAGTCGCGCACGATCGGCAGGAACGGCGTGTCGACACTGTCGAACCGGATGATGCGATCCTGCTTGTCGGAAACGTTGGATGACGTGTAGATGTAGCGGAAGCGCGGCTCGATGACGTGCTTGAAGCGGCTGAATCCCCCGGCGGCGCGATTGAACGTGCGGGACACCGACGGGCCGACCATCTCGACCTGCCCCTGCGCGTAGAAACGGCTGACCGACTCGTCGAGCGCGACCGGCCGTCCCGTGAGCGGATCGCGGTCGAGGCTCGAGGTGTAGTAAGTCTGTCGCGCGGAGATCTGAGGCCTGATCGAGAACCACGCCGGCGTCCGCAGCTGCATCGACACCGTCGGAAAGAAGTCGGCTCGCTGGTAATTCGCCGTGGTGGCGATCCCGGGTGTGCCGCCCGTGCGCAATCCGGCCGCCGACGACTCGAGCGAGAAGTAGAGCGGCGTGGCCCGGATGCGCTGCGGATACATGCGCAGCTGCACGGCCGGCACCTGCTCGAAGCGCTGCTCGATGAAGGGGAAGAGGATCTCGCGCCGGTCCGCCAGGATGTTCAGCGAGTAGCGCGGCCGGTTCTTCGTGAGGTACGCGGACGAGTAGACGGTGGACAGGGTGTGCAGACGCTGGTCGCGATCGAATTCGCGGAAGAAGTCGAGGTCCGAGAAGTCCTCGATGTCCACGACACCGCGAAATCCGCCCGGCAGGTTCTCCTGGGAGTGCCGGTAGCGGTAACGCCAGTGCGACGACGGGCCGATGTCGCCGGGAAAGTCGCCACGAAGCTCCGGCTCGGCGTCCCGGACCGCGTATGCGTCCAGCTCGCCGAGCTTCACGTTCTCCGAAGGGAGGTAGCGGAAGTTCAGGCCCGCGCCGAAGAAGCCCTGCGAGTTGAGCTCGGCCGTGACGGTCGCATCGGCTGACTGACCGAACGGGACGAAGTAGCCCAGCTCCAGGCGCTGCCCGAACCGGCTGCTGCCGAACGTGATTCGCGGGATGAGAAGGCCGCGGGAGCGGTCGCTCTTCGTCGGCCAGACCAGGCGGGGGAGCCATAGGAGCGGCATCCGCCGCGCTCGGAACGAGGTGTTGCGCATGTGCGCGTAGTCGTCGACGGTGATGTCGGCCTGTCCGACGCGAAACGACCACGCCGGGCTGTCCAGCTCGCACGAGGTGAATACGCCGTTCGTCATGCGGTACGTGTCTTCGTCCAGTTTCTCGATCCGGTCGCCGGAGAAGTACATGGCCGGGTCCATCGTGGCCGTGGCGTTGAAGAACGTTCCGGTCTTGGAGTCGAGGTTGTAGATGGCCTGGTTGGCGGAAACGCGCGTCGGGCCCTGATCGATGATGACGTTACCCTCGGCCACTACGTCTTTGGTACGCCCGTTGTACGTCACTTTCTGAGCCTGCAGCTTGATGTCCTGGTAGTCGATCTTCACGTCGCCCTCGAGGATCAGGTACTCGCTGGCCTCGCCTTCCACTCTTCCACCTTCTCCGACGCTCCATTTGAGCTCGCCCCCGCCCGGCTTGGGGCCGGGAACGATGCGGAACCGCGAGGCCTGGGCCGCGGCGGAAGCGGCGATCGTGAAGACAAGAAGCGCAGCGATGAGGAGGGGTCGGAGGGCCGGTTTCACTGGCGAGCCATTGTATCCGAGTGAAGTTCATCGTCGTGCGGGTGCTGCTTGCGAAACAGCGCCGCATGATCGATGCGGGCCATCTCCTGGAGCTGCATGCGGAGCTTGATGATCTCGAGCTGATAGAGGCGGGCCATCTCGTCGGAGCGGTTGCGCTGCTGGCGTTTGCGAAGGGCGATGCGGTTGGCGATGCGCACGAACTCGCGGTGCGCACTGGCGTCGATCCAGCCGGCCCGACCGAGGCGGAGGAGGGGGTGGGCGGTGGGGCGGACGTCGCGGTCGTCGATGAACCCGAGCGAGGCCTCGTGGCGCAGCTGCGCGCGCACATCCGGGTACTGCCTGACGACCGTGGCGATGATGACGAGAGGCACGATCGCCGCCGCCATGGTCGCGATCCGCACATCAGTCACACCCAGCCGCGAAAGCATGATGGGGATCTGTGCGGCGGCCACGGCGACGGCCGCGGTGACCACGTCGAGGATGATCTGGCGCGCCTTGTCGGCGACGTGGAATGCCGCGAACGTGATGCCCGATCCGGCCACGGCTCCGGCCAGAACGAGCTCAGCAAAGACCCGGAGGGCCCCGTCGCCGTCCAGAACGACCGGTAGACACGCCGCCACGCCGCTGATCGCGCCCAGGAGCATCCCTTCGGCCGCCTCGGTCTCGTCGCCGGTGAGGCGGACGTAGAGCGCCGCGGCGGTCATGATCACGCCGATGAGGACGATGCGCAGGAAGCCGCCGGCATCGATCAGCCGGATGAGGACGCCGGCCACGAGCCCGGCTACGATCGGCGTCCGCGCCGCGCTCCAGAAGTCGCTGTCGAGCGTCTTGAAGAACCGGACTGCCGCGAGAGTCATCGTCGTGGCCAGGATCAGGATCAGTGTGGAAACGGGCTCTGACATCGCCGGCTACGCTCCTGCCGCGGATGAGCGAATCGGATGCCTGAGGAAGTAGCGGCGCGACCGCTCGATGTCCTGGCGGATCTGGTTCGTGAGCTCCACTGCCGAGCGGAACTGATGCTCGCGCCGCAGGAGATGATGGAAGTACAGGCGGACCGTATCGCCGTACACGTTGGAGTCGAAGTCGAGGATGTGGCTCTCGATCGTCGTCGCGTAGTTCTCGTAGAGCGTGGGGCGGACGCCGATGTTGGTGACACTCTCGAACGACCGCGCGAAACTCTCGAAGCGCGACGTCGTCACATAGACCCCGCCGCCGGGGAAGAGATCGTTGGCGGGGTCGACGTTGACCGTGGGAAAGCCGATCTTGCGACCGAGCCGCCGGCCCGTTGCGACGCGGCCGTCGATGAAATACGGACGGCCCAGCGCGAGGGTGGCCGTGTGAAGCGCGCCTTTCGTGATTGCGTCGCGGATCAGCGAGCTGGAGACGCGGATGCCGCGGCGCCGGACCTCGCCTACCCCTTTCACCGCGAAGCCGTGACGCGCACCGGCGGCGCGCAACTTCTCGAGATTTCCCTCCCGCCCCGCGCCGAAACAGAAGTCCTGCCCGATCCGGACTTCGACGACACGCAGCGCGGCCACGAGGAACTCGTCGATGAACCGGTCCGCCGTCCATCGCGAGAACTCGTGCGTGAAGGGAACGACCAGCATCGCATCGACGCCCATCTCCCGCAGCAGCTCTTCCTTCTGGGACAGCGTGAGGATCTGCTTGGGGACGCGATCGGGTGCGACGACCGAGAGCGGATGCGGATGGAACGTGATGACCGCCGAGGGGCGAGAGAGATCGCGCGCGCCCGCCATCACGCCGTGAATGATCTCCTGATGCCCCACATGCATCCCGTCGAAGTTGCCGATGGTCGCGACACAGCCGCGCGGGAGATCGGTCTGTCTCAGGGGGTCGTGCAGTACGAGCATTTGGCGGACGAGCGCGGAGTGTAGCATTCGACCATGAGACGCACCGTCCTCTGCCTTCTGCTGTCCATCGCCCTTCCCGCCCTCGCTGAGCGGCCGCGCGCCGCCGACCTCGGAATCACCGTGGGGATCCTTCCCCGCGGGCCGCTGAACGCCATCACGGATGTAACCGGCGTGCTCGTCGGGCACACCACCATCATTCGCGGGGAGAACGTGCGCACCGGCGTCACGGCCGTCCTGCCTCACGGCGGGAACCTCTTCCGCGAGAAGGTCCCCGGCGCGGTGTTCACCGGAAACGGGTTCGGCAAGCTCATGGGATCGACGCAGGTGGAGGAGCTCGGCGAGATCGAGAGCCCGATCCTGCTGACCAACACGCTCGCGGTGGGCCGCGTCGCCGACTTCGCGCTCGATCATCTGCTGGCGCTGCCTGGAAACGCCGAGGTGCGGTCGATCAACATCGTCGTCGGTGAGACCAACGACGGACGGCTGAACGACATCCGCGGCCGGCACATCGGACGCGATGACGTGCTGAACGCGATCCGGGGGGCCAGGGGCGGGGAGGTGGGGGAGGGGAGTGTGGGGGCGGGGACGGGGACGGTGGCGTTCGGATTCAAGGGTGGCATCGGGACGGCGTCGCGCCGGCTGGCGGCGGCGCTCGGCGGGTACACGGTCGGCGTCCTCGTGCAGTCGAATTTCGGGGGAGTTCTGACGATTGCCGGCAAGCCTGTCGGGAAAGGGCTCGCCAGCCTCGATGGGAAGGACGAGCTGGGGTCCATCATGATCGTCGTCGCCACCGACGCGCCCCTCGACGCGCGAAACCTCCGGCGCATGGCTGCGCGGACCATGTGGGGTGTGGCGAGGACGGGCGGATCGGCATCGAACGGGAGCGGCGACTACGCCATCGCGTTCAGCACTGTCCGCGACGCTTCAGCGCCACGTGTCCGGAACGACGACATGTCGCCGCTCTTCCTCGCCGTGATCGAGGCCACCGAGGAGGCGATCTACAACTCCCTCCTGAAAGCGACGACCGTCACGAGCGCAATCGGAACCGCCGAGGCCATCCCCCTGGGGGCCATCCCCTGACCCCAAGCGGAATGACCAGGGGGGGAGGGTAAGTTGCAGCATTGACATGGCCTATTACGCCGAACATGCGCAGCAGCTCAAACAGGATCTCGCGCGCGAGGTCTCTGTGGACGAGCTGAGGAAGCTGCACGAGAAGCGGGCTCTGCTGCACGCGGCGGTCGCGCTCGGCAACCTGCTGGCCCTGCTGGGATCGGCCGTTGCGATCGTCATGCTCGACCGCTGGTACTTCTGGCTGCCGTTCACATTCGTGGCGGGATTCGCCGTGTTCAACTGCACCGTTCTGCTGCATGAGGTCGTGCACCGCGCCGTCCTCGCCAAAGCCGATGAGCGCGCCTATCGCCTGCTCGGCCTGCTCTACGCGATTCCGAGCGGCATCTCCGCCTCGCAGTTCACGCGATGGCATCTCGATCACCACGCCGAGCTCGGTTCGGACGAGGCGGACCCGAAGCGCCACCATCTCTCGCCCAAGATCAACGCCCGCTGGCTCAAGTTCCTCTACTTCACCCCCGCGCTGTTCGTCATCTATTTCACGGCGGCGGCGAGAGAGACTGCTCACTACGAGCCTGAGCTCCGGAAGCGGATCGCCCGCGAGCGCATCGTGACGATCGGCGCGCAGCTCTCGGTGCTCCTCGCGATTGCGTGGATGGCCGGATGGTTCGTGGCCTGGAAGCTGTACGTCGTTCCGATCTTCCTGGTGTTCCCGATCGCATTCGCGCTGAACCGGCTCGGGCAGCATTACGACATCGATCCCGCCGATCCGGCGAAGTGGTCCACGCTGATCAAGGGATCGTGGTTCTGGAACACGGTCTATCTGTTCTCGAACTACCACCTCGAGCATCATTACTTTCCGGGTGTGCCGTTTTACAACCTGCCGAGACTGCAGCGGCTCCTCCTGCCGTTCTACGAGCGGCGTGGGGTGACTCCGCGCTCCTATGGCTCGCTTCTCTGGCACTATCTCGTCCTGAACCGGAAGCCGCACACCAAGTGGCACGAGATTCCAGCGGGTCATCCCATCACGGCCGAGTAATCCTCGGAATCGAGCGCAATGTCGCCGCGGTGTCCGCGGCGATGTTCATCGTCGGCCTCGGCGAGAGCCTCTGGACGAAGTTCATGCCGCGCTACCTGCAGGCGCTGGGCGCTCCCGCGTACGCGATCGGCGCGTACGGAACGGCTCTCGATCTGCTCGACGGGCTCTATCAGTATCCGGGCGGATGGCTGGGCGACCGCCTCGGCCGGAGGCGCGCACTTCTGCTGTTCGTCGGCGTGGCCATCGTCGGGTATCTGATCTACCTCAGCGCACCGTCGTGGCAGATCGCGATCGCCGGACTGGTGTTCGTCATGGCCTGGGCCAGCATGGCCAGCCCGACGCTCTTCGCCGTGGTCGGGGATGCGCTGCCGCGAGGCCGCCGGGCGATCGGATTCACGGTGCAGGCGCTCCTGAAGCGCGTCCCCCTGGTGATCGCTCCGGTCGCCGGCGGCATCGTCATCGAGAGGATGGGTGTGACGGGCGGAGTGCGTGTGCTGCTGTGCGTGACGATCGTTCTGGCCGTCACGGCGCTCGCGGCCATCCGCGTCGTCGATCTGCCGCTGCTTCCCGACGAGCGGAGCACGAACATCCTGTCGGTGTGGACTTCGTTTCCGCGCGATCTGCGCACGCTGCTCGCCGCGGATGTGTTCGCGCGGATCGCCGAGGGACTCGTCGACGTCTTTCTGGTCATCTACGCGACCGTCATCATCGGCGTATCGGCGGCGCAATTCGGAGTCCTCGTGGCCGTGCAGTCGCTCACATCGATGATCGTGTACCTTCCGGCGGCGCGCATCTCGGATCGCGGACACGTGAAACCGGTCGTCATCGCGACGTTCCTGGCCTTTGCGGCCTTTCCACTCGCGGTCGTCCTGTCCGCGGATTTCACGTCGCTGGTCTTCGCCTTCGTGGTGGGCGGCCTGCGGGAGTTCGGCGAACCGTCGCGGAAGTCGATGATCGTCGACTTCGCCGCTCCGGCGATTCGCGCGCGGACGGTGGGCCTCTACTATCTGCTGCGCAGCGTGACGATCGCTCCGTCGGCGTTGGCCGGCGCGTTTCTATGGGCGCGCGATCCAGCGCTGCCGTTCCACGCTGCGTTTGCCGTCGGTCTGGTCGGGGCGGCGGTCTTCACGGCCGCGGTGCGGCCGCCGCGCTGAGGCGGTCATCAGGCCAGTGCTTTGAGGGAGCGCTCCATGCGCCGGATGCCTTCCGCGGCCTCGTCCATCGACAGGTTCAGAGGGGGACGGAAACGCGCCGACCGATCCCCGGACGACAGCACCATGACGTCGTGGGCCATGAACGCCTGGAGGGCCGCCTCGCGCACCTCGCCGCTGGGAAGATCGAAGGCGGCCATGAGTCCGCGACCGCGCACGTTGGACACCAGGCCCGGGAACTCGGCGCTGAACCGCTCCAGCTCGCCCATGAAGTACGCGCCCACCCTGGCCGCATTCTCGACCAGCTTCTCCTCCGCGATCACCTCGAAGTAACGCTGGGAGCGGACCATGTCCGTGAGATTGCCGCCCCACGTCGAGTTGATGCGGGATGAGATCGTGAAAACGTTCTCGTCGATGTCGAAGATCCGCTCGTTCGAGGCGAAGCCGCACACCTGCGTCTTCTTGCCGAAGCAGACCATGTCCGGCTCGATGCCGAAATGCTGGAACGCCCACATCTTCCCGGTGATGCCGACCCCTGACTGCACTTCGTCGAAGATCAGGACGATGTCGTTCTCGTCGCAGAGCTGGCGGACGGCGCGGAAGAACTCCGGCCGGAAGTGATTGTCGCCGCCCTCCCCCTGAATCGGCTCAATGATGAACGCGGCGACGTCGTCCTTCCGTTCGGTGAGGAATCGCCTGGCCTGATCGAGCGCTGCTTTCTCGCGTTTCTCGACGTCGGCCACGGACTTCTCGTCCATCGGAAACAGGATCTTGGGATTGTCCACGCGCGGCCAGTCGAACTTCGGAAAGTACTGAGTCTTCCGCGGATCGGCCGTGTTCGTCAGCGACAGCGTGTACCCGGTGCGGCCGTGGAAGCACTCCCGCAGGTGCATGACCTGCGTCCCCTTCTCTTCCTTGTAGCCCTTTCTGAGGTTCTTGCGGATCTTCCAGTCGAACGCGGACTTGATCGCGTTCTCGATGCCGAGGGCGCCGCCTTCGATGAAGAACAGGTGCTTGCTCATCGTGGCCGGAACGGCGAGGCGGGCGAACGTCTCGACGAACTCGGCCATGTACGTCGTGTAGATATCCGAGTTGGCGGGCTTGTTCAGCGCGGCCGTGGCGAGCTTGTCGCGGAACTCGGGGTTATCGAGACGAGGGTGGTTGTAGCCGATGGGAATCGACGCGAAATTCGTGAAGAAATCGAGGACGCTGCGCCCGCGGCGGGCGTCGAACAGCCAGGAGCCGCGCGACTTCTGCAGGTCCATGACGATGTCGTAGCCGTCGGCCAGCATGTGGCGCGACAGCACGCTGTGGACATCGGAAGGGTTGATGATGATTCGCTTGTCGGTGAGAGTGGGAGATGACATCAGGGCTCCGTTTCCAAAGGCAGGCGATCATAACAGGGCTCCGGGCCCGGGGCTCTGGGAAGCGGACACGACGGGCGGCATGTTCGGGCCAGATGCGCCCTGAGTCCCGAGCCCCGAGCCCTTTCTCGTTCCCGTGCGCTATTGTATGGCCCGCATCTCGCGCCTACAGGCGCTCTTCAGGAGACTCTTGCGCATGAAAGACATCGTCATCCTCGGCGGGGCGCGCACGCCGATCGGCTCATTTTTAGGGACTCTGTCGGCGTTGTCGGCGCCAAAACTCGGAACGATCGCCATCAAATGTGCGCTGGAGAACTCCGGGGTGCAGCCGGACCAGATCCAGCAGGTGATCATGGGCAACGTGCTGCAGGCGGCCGCGGGCCAGGCTCCGGCGCGACAGGCCGGGATCGGCGCCGGAATTCCGGTGGGCGCGGGCGCGATCACGGTCAACAAGGTCTGCGGTTCAGGGATGAGGGCGGTGATGTACGCCGCCAACGACATCCGCTGCGGCGACTACGACATTGCCGTGGCGGGAGGCATGGAGTCGATGTCCAACGCGCCGTTCGCGCTGACGCAGGCGCGCACCGGCTATCGCATGGGCAACGGCAAAATGATCGACCTGATGGTCCACGACGGCCTGTGGGATCCATACGGCGACAAGCACATGGGCAACTGCGCGGAGGCCTGTGTCTCGAAATACGGTTTCACGCGTCAGGAGCAGGATGAGTTCTCGCTCGAGTCGTACCGCCGCGCGCAGGAAGCGACGAAGAGCGGCAAGTTCAAGAAGGAGATCGCCGTCGTCGAGGTGCAGGGAAAGAAGGGCGTTTCTCTCGTCATCGACGACGAAGAGCCGTTCTCGGCGCCCCTCGACAAGATGGGAACGCTGAAGCCCGCGTTCGTCAAGGAGGGCGGCACGGTGACCGCCGCGAACGCGTCGAAGATCAACGACGGCGCGGCGGCGCTCATCGTCACGTCCGACGACTATGCGAAGAAGAACGGGCTGAAGCCGGTGGCCCGCATCGTCGCGCATTCCTCGCACGCGCAGGAGCCGGAGTGGTTCACCACCGCGCCGGGCAAGGCCATCGAGCTGGTGCTGAAGCGGGCTGGCATGAAGGCCGGCGACATCGACCTCTTCGAAGTGAACGAGGCGTTCGCGGCCGTCGCGCTCGCGGCCATGAAAGACTCGAGCATTCCTCGCGACAAGCTGAACGTGCACGGCGGCGCCGTCGCGCTCGGACATCCGATCGGGGCCAGCGGCGCGCGCATCCTCGTCACACTCATTCACGCGCTGCAGGATCGCGGAATGAAAAGAGGACTGGCCGCGATCTGCATCGGCGGCGGAGAGGCCACCGCGATGATCGTCGAGACGTTGTGATGCGAAATCGAACCTGTCAGGCCTTCAAAGCCTCAGGGGGCGTCATCTGGCGGTTCTGACCGCGTCATCGCCTCGGCGAAGCTCGCCAGGTCGGGATACTCGTACGAGGGCTGTCCGCCCGGCAGCGGCATCGACCGCGTCCGGTTGATCCACGCGGTGGGCAAGCCCAGCGCGTTGGCCGGGACGATGTCGTGAAAGTTGCTGGCGGCGGCGTGCAGCCATCGCTTGCCGCCGATTCGTTTCCGCGCGGCGGAGAAGTGCGCGGCGGCAGGCTTGTAGGAGCCGACCTGCTGGGCCGTGATGACCAGATCGAGCTCCACCGTGAAGTGGCGGCGTGTCGCTTCGAGCAGGTCATCGTCGACGTTCGACAGGATGCCCAGGCGATACCCGGCGGCGCGGAGCTTTTCCAGGGCGCGGTTGGTATCGGCGAACGACGGCCAGGAGGGGAGACTGCCCGCAAGGAATGACGCCCGCTGGAGTGACAGCTCCCAGCCAAGCCGGCGCGCGGTACGCACTGCAGACTCGGTCAGCACGCCGCGATACCGCCGGTAGCTCTCCTGCTCGACCACGGGCTCGACCTCCGAGTAGGCCGGAATGATCCCGCTGGGATCGATGGCCACGCCATCCTCCTGCGCGGCGCGAAGGAACGCATCCCTGATCCCGCTCTCCCAGTCGATGAGGGTGCCGTAGCAGTCGAAAGTAATCACTTGGAAATCGCGCATCGGGTGATTCGCCGGTCGTGAGCTGGATCACAACGAGTGGTAGAGCAGAGGTATAACGTTTGCCACGGTCGCGTCCCCATCGTAAGCTCTCGCGACCGCAACCGACAATGTACGAAGCAGCCGCACGCAATCTGCGCACCGTCGAGCGCTTTCTGCTCGCGCCGCCATTGCCGGCGTCGTTCGGCACCACGAACGTCGCGATCTGCGACATCTCGGCACGGGGCGCTCGATTCAAGCACGAAGAGCGTCTGGAGACCGGCCGCAAGGGCGTGCTCACGCTCCCCGTCGACGGCAAGCAGCCGCTGGCGATCGAAGCCGTGGTGGTGTGGTCGGAGACGGATCCCAACCTCCCGGGCCGCTACGTTTCCGGGGTCCGAACCTACGGCTCGCCGGAAGCGATCAGCTCGCTGATCGGACAGCTGCAGGCCTCCAACCGCTCCAGCAAGATCGATGAGTTGCGCTCGGCGGACCGGTTCTTCGTCTCGCCGGCGCTGGAAGGTACCTACGACGGCCACCGGGTCAAGATCGACAATCTCTCCGCGCGGGGCGCGCGCATCGAGACCGAGGAAGCGCTGAAGAGGCCGACGGCCGGCCTGCTCGTGTTCCGGGTCCCCGACTCCACTCACGAAGTGGTCGTCAACGGGCAGGTGATGTGGACCGCGGTGAAGGCGATCACGGGCAGCGCCACGCGGACGCACCGCTCAGGCCTGCTCGTCGGCCAGAAGCCGGAGCTGATGCGCTTGGCCATCGCGCAGCTGTGCGAGCTGAATCGCGCCTCGCTGGACATCACATCGCTCTCGCTGAAATTGAAGATCATGCGCGCACGCGCCCGGCAGTTCGCTCCCTCGTTCAAGGTCCTCGACGCTTCCGGTGTGCCTGCCGAGCAGTACCTGCTCGTCCAGGGCGTTCGCGAGGAGCTTCGCCTGAACCCGGACGAGGCAATGCACTGGTATCGCCGGGCCCGGCTCAGCATCAACGATCCGAACGTCAGGACGATTGCGTCGATGATCTGCGACTATCCCGACGCCCTGGCGGTCTGGGAGTATCTCGATCGCACGATCGACCCGACCATCGTCGGCCGCGCGTTCGACCTCCATCATCGCGCCTGAGTTTTCGCGCTCTCCAGCGCCTCGACGTTCCTCTTCATTCCTGCCAGCTTCGCTCGTCTGATCGCGCTCTTTCGGAACAGCCGCGAGAAGTCTTCCTGCGTGAAGCGCAGAAGATCGCTGACCGGCGTGGCCCGGTACTCCTCGCGCGGGAGGAACCGCGGATGCGGCTCGGGTGGCGCAGCGTTCCACGGGCAGACCTCCTGGCAGATGTCGCAGCCGAACGCGTTGCCGTGAAGCCGGGCGGCCACCTCCGGCGCCAGCGGGCCGCGATGTTCGATGGTCGTGTACGAGATGCAGCGATCCGATCGCAGCGTCCGGTCGGGGAGAATGGCGTCGGTGGGGCATGCCTCGACGCAACGGGTACACGCCCCGCAGCGGTCCGCAACCTGGTGCGCGCCCAGGTCGTTCTCCAGCGACGTGAGGAGAGTGCCGATGAAGAACCACGAGCCGTGATCGTCGTTGATGAGCATTCCGTTCCGGCCGATCCATCCGAGGCCGGCCTGCGCCGCAAGCGAGCGGTCGGAGAGCGGGCCGGTGTCCACATACCTCCAGGTCTTCACATCGGCGCGGTGGCGGCCGATCTCGTTCTCGATGGCGCGGAGAATGCCGTCCAGCACCTCGTGATAGTCGTCGCCGAGCGCGTAACGCGCGACGCGATGGCTCAGAGCATCGTGATCCGCAGCGGGCCGCTCCGGCGAGTACGGAACCAGGATGACGATGGCCGACCTGGCCCATGGAAATCGCGCGGAGGGATCGCGGCGGATGGCCCGGTTCTTCTCGAGATAGGCCATGCCGGCGTGACCGCCCGCATCGATCCACTCGTCGAACAGCGCGGCGTGCTCGTCGTCCATGCCGCTCGCCCCGACATGCAACGCTCCCGCGCCGCGCGCCACGCGCTCGATGTGGGGCCACACCTCCGAGAGTGTCCGGTTCATTTCGATCGCCCGCCCTGGCGCAGGACGAACGTGGCCACCTCGGGACGGCACAGAATCCGAAGCGGCGGGATCGCTCCCACTCCGCGGCTGACGTACATCAACACTCCGCCCACACGCTGAAATCCTGCGGCGTAACGCGCCTCGTGTCGTGAAGGAACGACCACCGAGCCGAAGAACGGGAACCGGATCTGGCCGCCGTGTGTGTGGCCGCACACCAGAAGATCGAGCCGCCGGCCGTCGAGATCGTCGATCAGATCGGGGTGATGCGTCACGCCGAGGCACGGCCCCGGTCCCACGCCCGCGAATGCTTTCGGGATGTCGGGCTCGCCGCGATAGACCTCGTCGATTCCAACCAGAGAAAGCTCCGCGCCGTCGCGGCGCAGTCGCGTCGACGAGTTGATGATGAAGCGGACGCCCTTCTCCTCCATCGCCGCCCGGACCTTGTCACCGTTTGCCCAGTAGTCGTGGTTGCCGAGAACCGCGAAGACGCCGTCGCGCGCGCGGAGGTCGGTCAGGAGGACGTCGGCCATCAGCGGGATGTGCCGCTGGAACGACACGAAGTCGCCGCCCAGGAGCACCAGGTCGGGCTCGAAGCGGTTGGATTGCTCGACCACGGATTCGAAGAACTTCCGGCGCAGCAGCCTGGCCACGTGTGTATCGGTGAGAAACGAGATCCTGTAGCCATCGAACGCCTCGGGGAGGTCGTCGATGAAGATCACGTGGCGCGTCACCTCGATGTCGTACACGTCGTTGTGCGCGCCGAGGTTGCGCAGCACGGCGAACGGCATGTGCGCCCGCCGGATGCGGATCACTTCCGGCGGGAGCGAACGGACGCCGCGCAGCTTCTGCGGACCCTGCAGGTTGATACGGGCGCGATCGACGATCCAGTAGATGCCGATCGACGCGGCGATGAAGAGCCAGAACAACCCGATCTTCCCCAATGCGACCTGCCAGATGAGGTTGTCCAGGCGCTCCGGCGTGAGGCGGTCGACGAAGTCCTGCTCCAGCATCCAGTTGATCCATTGATTCAGCGGCCAGAACAGCAGGGTCAGCCCCAGAAGCACGGGAGGAGTGACCCAGATCAGCCACGTCCAGGGGCTCTTCTCTTCGCGATGGCTCCCGAAGACCCAGCGGTTCAGGACGAAGAGGAAGACCCGGGCATCGCCGATGAGGGCGAGCACCACGAGTGCGAAGAAGAGGGCGCGGAGCATTTGGGTAGGTTCCCGGTTTCCGGTTTCCGGTTTCCGGTTCCCGGAGACCCGGTCAGCGAAGTCGATCGAGGATGGGTTGTATCAGATACTCGGGAACGCGAATGGATCCCAGCGTCTGCACCGCTTTCACGGTGCCGTGGTCATCGGAGCCGCCGGTCACCATCTTCCCGCGGAAGCGGGCCATGTTCCGATACATCTCCCGATCGAGGTCGGGCACATCGGGATGGAAGATCTCGATGCCGTCGATGCCGCCGTCGAGGACGTCTGCAACGACGTGGGCATGATCGGGATAGAGCGAGGGATGGGCGACGGAAGTGACTCCGCCGGCATTGCGCACCAGCGAGACTGCCTCGGAGATCTGGAATCGCTCTTTCTCCACGTATGCGGGTTTGCCGCTGCCGATGAGGCGATCGAACGCCTCGGCCACCGTGGTGACGTGTCCCGCTTCGACCAGCGCGCGCGCAACGTGCGGCCGCCCCATCGCGCCGCCTGCGGCGAGCTGCCGCACGCGCTCCTCGGTGATCGAGTATCCGAGCTGGCCGAGGCGTTGGACCATGGCCGAACCGCGCCGCAGTCTCGTCTCGCGGAACGAGCGGAGGCGAGCGTCGATCTGCTCGTCGAGCGCGTCGAACGCGTACGCGAGCACGTGCACGTCGACGCCCTTGTAAATGCAGGACAGCTCCACCGCCGGGATCAGGGTCATGCCGGTTGCATCCGCATGGCTCTTGACCTCGAAGTACGCCGCGAGGTTGTCATGGTCGCTGATGGCGAGAATGTCGATGCCATGCGATTTCACGGCGTCGACGAGTTCCCGCGGGGAGCGGGTGCCGTCGGAATGATGCGTGTGAGTGTGAAGATCGGCGAATCGAGTCAAACGGTTGCAGCCTCTCGTGGCGCGAGCTCGTCCAGCACGGACTGGCATCGCGCGCAGAGTGCGCCCTCTTCCCGCACTTCCTCGCGGTACTGCCAGCAGCGGCCGCACTTCCCGCCGCGCGCCGGCGTCATCGTGACGCCGATGCGTCCCAGGCCTTCGAGCTCGATGGAGTCGGCGTCCCCGTCGCTGTCGGATTGGAAGTCGACGTGCGACACGATGAAGAACTTCGCCAGATCGACGTTGAGCGGCCCCAGCAGGGCCTCCGGCGCGAACGCGGCGTGCAGGACGACGTCTGCCTCGAGGCTCTTGCCGATCTGCTTGGCGGAGCGAGCCCGTTCGAGCACCTTGTTCGCGATTTCGCGGACGCGCAGCACGCGGTCCCAGGCGGTGAGCTCATCGGCCGGCAGCATGTACGCCTTCACATCGGGAAACTCGGTGAGGTGGACCGACTTCTCTTTCGGCCCCGGCATCGCCTCGTACACCTCGTCGGCGGTGAACGAGAGGATCGGCGCGATCGTCGAGACCAGCCCTCGCAGAATGAGGTACATGGCCGTCTGTGCGGAGCGCCGGGTGCGCGAGCCGGGCCCGTCGCAGTACACGGTGTCCTTCGACGCGTCGAGGTAGATGTTCGACAGGTCCACGGTGCAGAGATCGAGGATGCGGTGGTAGACCACGTGAAACTCGTAGCTCTCGTACGCCTGCCGGCATCGCTCGAACACGCGCGCGGCGCGATCGAGGATCCAGCGGTCCATCGGCTGCAGCTCGGCAACGGGGAGGGCCTGGGCCGGATCGAAGTCGGCGAGGTTGGACAGCAGATACCGCGCACCGCTGTTGCGGATCTTCATGTAGGACTCGGCCATGCGCGACATGATCTGCGGGCCGAACATCATGTCGCTCGTGTAGTCGATGTGGGCCACCCAGAGGCGCAGGATGTCCGCGCCGCTCTGCTTGATGACGTCCTGCGGCGAGAGCGCGTTGCCCTTCGACTTCGACATCTTGTCGCCCTGCTCGTTGAGGACGAAGCCGCACGTCACCACCTGTTCGTACGGAGCGCCCCCCTCGATGGCCGTGCCGACGAGCAGGGACGACTGGAACCATCCGCGATGCTGGTCGTGTCCCTCCAGGTAGACCGCGGCCGGCCAGGTCAGCTCCGGTCGCGTCCGCAGCACCGCCACGTGCGAGCATCCCGAGTCGAACCAGACGTCCAGAATGTCGTTCTCCTTCCGGAAGCTGGTGCCGCCGCAGCGGCAGGTGTGACCAGGCGGCAGGAACTCCGTCGCGTCGTGTTCATACCAGGCATCGGCACCTTCGGCGCGGAAGAGCTTCGTCACCTTCTCGAAGAATTCGGGCGAGCTGATCGTCTCGTTGCACTTCTCGCAGTACAGGACGGTGATCGGCACGCCCCACAGCCGCTGCCGGGAGATGCACCAGTCGGGTCGGTTCTCCACCATGAGGCCCATGCGCTCTTGGCCCCACGCCGGAAACCACTTCACGGCTTTGACCTGATCGAGCGCGCGCTGCCGCAGCCCGGTCTCGTCCATCGAGACGAACCACTGCTCGGTGGCCCGGAACACGATCGGATTCTTGCAGCGCCAGCAATGTGGATATTGATGGGTGACCGTGCTCTCGTGCAGGAGGACGCCGCGCTCGCGCAGGTGTTCGACGATCAACGGATTGGCCTTGAATACGTGCATCCCCGACCAATGCGGCACCTCGGACGTGAACTCCCCGCGATGATTCACAGGGGTGTAGATGTCGAGGCCGTACCGCTGACCGGTCTGGAAGTCGTCCGCGCCGTGTCCCGGCGCCGTGTGAACGAGACCCGTGCCCGCTTCCAGCGTGACGTAGCCGCCGGCCACCATCACGCCCTCACGGGGCAGGAACGCGTGGCGGTAGCGCAGGTGCTCGAACGCCGCGCCCTTGAACACCTTGACGACGCGGTAGTCAGTCCAGCCGAACGTCTTCGTGACCGCGGAGACGAGGTCGGTGGCGATGATGTGGTTCGCGCCGTCATGCTCGACGACCGAGTATTCGAAGTCGGGATGCGTGGCGATGGCCAGGTTGGCGGGCAACGTCCAGGGCGTGGTCGTCCAGATCACCGCGTAGAGCGGCTTCTCGACCGGAAGATCGAGACTCTTCACCGACTCGTCGGTGAGCCGGAAGCGCACGTAGATCGACGGCGACGCATGCTCGTCGTATTCGACTTCCGCCTCGGCCAGGGCGCTCTGGTCGTAGGTGCACCAGTGAACCGGCTTCAGCCCCTTGTAGACCGCGCCCGTCTCCATGAACCGGCCGAGAGCGGCGGCGATGTCGGCTTCGTAGTCGAATGACATCGTGGTGTACGGGCGGTCCCAGTCGCCGAACACGCCGAGGCGGATGAAGTCGGTGCGCTGGATGTCGATGTATTTCGCTGCGAACTGCCGGCACGTGCGGCGGAACTCCGCCGCGGTCATGTCCTTCTTCTTCGAGCCCAGCTCTTTGCCGACGGCGTGCTCGATGGGCAGGCCATGACAATCCCAGCCCGGCACGTAGGGCGAGTCGTATCCCATCATGGTGCGTGACTTGACCACGATGTCCTTGAGGATCTTGTTCAGCGCGTGGCCGGTGTGGATGCGGCCGTTGGCGTAGGGAGGTCCGTCGTGCAGCACGAATTTGGGCCGGCCCTGCGATTTCTCCCGGATCAGGTTGTAAATGCCGAGCGCCTGCCAGTGCTCGAGCCGCTTCGGCTCGTTCTGGGGCAGGTTGGCCTTCATCGCGAACGCCGTCTGAGGCAGGTTCAGGGTTTTCTTGTAGTCGCTGCTGGGGCTCTCAGCCATGGTGACCGGCCAAACTAGCAGCGGCGCTTCGACATTTCAAATGATCTACGATCCACGGTCTCACATGCCCCCGGCCGTCACGCCACGCGCAGGCGACACGCGCAGTTTTCGCCCCGGATGGATGGTCGCGTCGCGCTCCAGCGAGTTCAGCTCGCGCAGCTCCGCGACGGTGAGCTGATGGCGTTGCGCGATGGAGTAGATCGTGTCCCCCTTGCGGACCGTGTAGAAGACCGCGCGGTCTCCGCCGTGGCGGAGAAGTGCCCCCAGCTCACGAGCGCGAACGGGAAGATAGATCGATCGGCCGGTCCTGAGCTCGGCCTTTGACGACAGCCCGTTCATTGCCGCGATGGTGTCGGCCGGAGCGTCGAGCGCTCGTGCCAGCTTCGCGATCGTGTCGCCCTTGCGCACCGTGAACGAACAGAAGGCGACATCGGGATCCTCGTTCTTGAGCGAGGCCGCGCGCGCGGCGACCTGCCTCACGGCGGCCGCCGGCATGCGCACGCGGGCGCCACCCGGCGGCACGACTCCTCTCCGTAGCGAAGGGTTCATCTCGCGCAGAGTGGTCTCCGCGACGCCGGCTACATCCGCGAGGTATCCCAGCGTCACGGGGCCGTCGACGTCGACGCTGTCTTCAGCCGGCTGGATGGCGGCGTCGAGGGTGAAGCCGTGGGCCTGGGGATCGCTGGCGATCAGGAGCGTTGCGAAGAACGTCGGGACGTATCCGCGCGTCTCTCTGGGCAGAGCGGAGCGCTCCAGAAGCTGCCAGAAGGATGTCGCGCCGGTCGACGCCAGCGTGCGCCGGACGCGTCCCGGACCGCAGTTGTACGCGGCGAGCGCGAGCGGCCAGTCCTCGAATTGTCTGTAGAGGTCTTTCAGGTAGCTCGCTGCAGCCCGCGTCGATTTCTCCGGATCGGCGCGCTCATCGATCCACCAGTCCACTCGCAGCCCGTACTCGCGCGCCGTGTCGGGCATGAACTGCCACATGCCATGCGCTCCGGCGCGCGAGGTCAGCGCGAGCGTGTATGCGCTCTCGATGACCGGAAGGTAAGCGAGGCCGCGCGGCAGATCCTCCTCGTCGAGTGCGCGGTCGATCATCTTCCTGTACTTCGCCGAGCGGTGCAGCGACGTCTGGATGCTGTCGCGCAGCCCCTTCGTGAAGAGCTCCAGCGCGCTCTGGATGGAGCGGTGCTCCGGGATGGGAATCGAGGCCGCCGCTTCGAAGTCGACCGTGGGCGGCGTGACCACACGGTTCTCGCGTGCAGCGATGATCTGCCAGGTCTCTTCGAGAGTCGTCCGGAACTGCTCCGCGTCGGAGGGGAGCGTCGGGGCTGGAGCGGGCCTTGGAGAGGGAGGGGGCGTGCTCGTCGCGCATGCCGCAAACAGAAGAGCTGCTGCCGGAAGCAGCCGCGCGTTGCTCATCTCACACCCTCCCCACCTGCAGCGGTCAGCTCGTTGCTCTATTCCGAATCGATCCTCACGTTGAGCGACACCGACTGAATGTCAGGGGTGTCGCCGAGCTCGACCTTCTCTTCCCGGACCTGAACGACGCTCTCGTCGCCGTCTTCAAAGGATAGCGTAACTTTCAGCGATTTCGCCCTGCCCAGGTCGGCTGCCGGGACGGTCACCTGCACCGCTTTGTGGATCTCGCGGCCGCGTCGGGCCGGCGGGGCCGATCCGCCCCTCTCCTTTTTCTGTTTGCCCGGCGACTGCGTCGCTTTCTTTCGAAGCGCCTCGAGCTCTGCCATCACGTCGATGCTGGAGCGGACTTTCACCGTCTTCACCGGCGGCGCGGGCTTCGGTCGCGTCGCCTCGCTGAATTCGATCTCGGGCTCGGGGGCCGCCGGGGCGGGAGCGGGAGGAGAGGAAGAAGGCTCGGGCGGCAACGACATTTCGTCGTTCAGCTCGGCACGGATCTCATCCGATGCCGGCACCTCTTCGATGTCGTCGAGGAAGTCGGGCGGCTCGGCGACCGTCGTCCCTGCGCGCGAGGCGGCGGGGGCCGGCGATGTGCCGCCGAAGGACGGCGGGGGGGCTGCCGGCGCGCTGCCGACCGCATTGGTGTTCAGCGGCTGCGAAGATGGACGGCCGCCCGACTGGCCATCCTCCTTGATGCGGAACTGCGCGACATCCGCCAGTCCCTTGCGTGCTGCCGGCCTGACCGGCTCATCGCCGGTCATGCGGCGGCGCAGGGTACGCAGCGTGAGCTTGGAGATCAGCTTGAGTGTCTCGAAGACGCCGATGCCCGTCGCGGCGACCGACTCGGTGTACTCGTACTTCCGTTCCGGGTCGAGCGCATCGAGGATCCTGTCGGCCGGGTTGATGTTCGGCAGATCGCGCTTGTTGAGCTGGAGCACGAGCGGGATGTCGTCCATCGTCACCCCGATCTCACTGAGGTTCTCGCGGAGATTCTTCAGGCTGTCCACGTTGGCCTCGAGCATCGCCACCTGGGAGTCGGCGACGAACACCAGGCCGTCGACTCCTTTCAGCACGAGCTTGCGCGTGGTGTTGTAGAAGACCTGTCCCGGAATCGTATAGAGCTGCAGCCGCGTCTTGAATCCGCCGATCACGCCGACGTCGATCGGAAGAAGATCGAAAAACAGCGTACGGTCCGTCTCGGTTTCCAGGCTCACCATCTCGCCCCGGCTCTGCGGCGAGGTCTTCGCGTAAATGTGGTGGAGATTGGTGGTCTTCCCGCATAGACCCGGACCGTAATAAACGACCTTCGCGGCCATCTGCATCGTCGCGTAGTTGAAGAAGACCATTAAATGGGGCGCTCCAAGCTGAAACTAAACGGGTTAACGATGGTAGCACCCGCTACTTTGGAGTCGCAAGGCTGCGGGTCGTGATCCATTCGGCCAGAAGTTTGTACAGTTCTGCAACTTGCGTGTCATCGGCCAGGGCCTCCAGGTGCCGGCGGAGGGTCTCCCGGTCTCCCCTCGAGGCCGGACCGGTGAAACGGGCGCCGTCCGGGTTCAGTGTCCAGTTTTCGATCGCCGACCGCGCCAGCGCCGCGACGTCCTCCCTGGTGCCGGCCAGGCCGGCCCGCCTCATCAGCTCTTCCGAGATGTCGAGAACCGCCGCGACGTAGTTCGCTCCGAACACCGCCGCGGCGTGATAGAGCGGCTTCTGCCCGGCCGTCACCTCGGCAAACCGCGCGCCGACGGCCGCCGCGATGAGCTTTGCCGTTTTCCGGTGCTCGCCCTGAAAGACCAGGAGCGTGTTCTCGAGGTCGGATGGCAGGCCCACGGGGGGAAGGGCCTTGAGCGGATGGAGGGCGAACCCGTCGCGAGGCGCAGGCTGCGCCCCGCTGGCATGGGCGATGATCGCGTTGGTCTCGGGCACCTGCGCGACGACCTCCGCAATGGCGCGATCGCTGACGGCGACGAGGAGCAGCTCCGACTCGCCGGCGAGCTCGCCGATGGCGCGGCGCGGCGCGCCAAGGAGCTCCGGCAGCCGGCTGGTGGATTCCTTGCGGAGCCAGACACCGGTGATCGGCCATCCAATGCGGCCCCACGCCGAACCGAAAGCCCATGCGGCGCGGCCGCCGCCCAAAATGCCCAGACGCATCGTATTCTTAGGATCGATGGTGCGATCCGCGCTCATTCTCGCACTGCTGAGCCTCCCCGCTCTGGCCGGACCTCCGACGACGTGCGGGGGGGCGGATGACTACTCGCAGGCGCTCTGCTCTTATCAGCGGCGTGACTTCGCTGAGTCGGAGAGGCGCTTCCGGGCCATCGCCGAGGAGGGGGCGGAGAGTCCGCAGACCTTGCGGGCGGCCTATTTTCTGGCCCGGACGCTGATGAAGACCGGGCGCTTCGAGGAGGCTGCGCAGCAGTTCATCAGAATCTATGAGCTGGACAAGCCGTTCTATGACTCGTGGAACTGCGATTTTCTGCTGGGGGAGTGTCGAAGGGCGCAGGGGAAGGGATGAAGTGTGCCCGGCGCGCCGGGCACTGAGCCATGCCAGCATCGAATTTCGAACTCCGCCGGAAGCTGCTTGGGCTCGAGGCGCTCTACGACGTGGGCCGCGCGCTGAATACGCTGCGGCCGGAGGCCGACCTGCTCGAAGAGCTGATGCACCGGGCGGTGGCGGTCCTGGACGCGACCCTCGGATTCGTCTTCTCGCTCGATGAGAAATTGAACGTGGCCCATCACTTCACGTTCGAGGTCGATGCGCCCGCGCCTTCCGCGCTTCTGAGCGAGCCGCCGATCCGGCAGGTCATCGCTTCGCGCGAGCCCATGTCCGTCAGCGTCTCCCGTTTCCTTGGCGGCCCCGGGAGCGATCTGCTGATCGCGCCGATGATCTCCGGAGACGTCATCGTCGGGATGATCGGCGTGGGGGGGAAGGAAGTACGCGGCGCGAAGAGCGGGGCGTTCGTCGAGGACGATCTGCGGTTTCTCTCCTCTCTGGGCGCCATCGGCGCCGCGGCGGTCGACAATACGCGCCGCTTTCACAGGCTGGACCTGATGCGCGAGACGCTCGAGGACGAGAATCGCTCGCTCAAGCTGCGGATGCTGCGCGACTACAGCGACCGGTTGATGGTGGGCGACTCACCGAAGATGCAACGCGTCATCGACCTGGTGGCCAGGGTGGCGGCGAGCCACGCCAACGTCCTGATTCGCGGCGAGTCGGGAACGGGCAAGGAGATGGTGGCGCGGCTCATTCACGCCAGCTCCACGCGCAAGGAGGGGCCTTTCGTGGCCATCAACTGCGCCGCGCTGCCCGAGACCCTCCTCGAGTCGGAGCTCTTCGGAATCGAGCGCGGCGTCGCCACGGGCGTCGAGGCGCGCCCCGGAAAATTCGAGCTGGCCAAGGGGGGGACGGTGTTCCTCGACGAGGTCGGCGACATTCCTCTGGCGCTGCAGGCGAAGCTGCTGCGCGTGCTGCAGGAGCGCGAGGTCGAAAAACTGGGGGGGCGGAAGCGGATCCCCATCGACGTCCGCATCCTCTCGGCGACGCATCGCGGCCTCGAGGAGATGATCGAGCGCGGCGAGTTCCGCCAGGACCTCTACTACCGGCTGAAGGTCGTGGAGATCGTGCTGCCGCCGCTGAGAGAACGGCGTGAAGACATCCCGAAGCTGGTTCGCTTCTTCCTCGACAAGTACGGCAAGCGCGAAGGTCTCGAGGACGTGCGCATCACCCAGGAAGCGCTCCAGAAGCTGATGCGATATCCGTTTCACGGCAATGTGCGGGAGCTGGAGAACGTGGTGGAGGGGGCGCTGGCCCTCACCGTCGACCCGGTGATCGATCCGGGAGACCTGCTTCTTCCGGAGGCGGCAGGGGGAGACGAGACGAGCGGCCTCAGCGGGGACCTTCCGACGCTGGACGAGCTGGAACGGCGGTACATCGCCCGGGTTCTGGCCGGAACGAAGGGAAATATCTCTGCGGCGGCGAAGATCCTTGGGATCGACCGGAAGACGCTGTACCGAAAGCGCGAGGAGCTGTCCCATTTAGACACAACTGGGGAGTCTTGGGACGTTCACTAGAACATCCTAAGAATGAGTATCTTACATCTGTTTCTAATCGTTTGCATCCCGTAGTGTGGCAAAATGCAACAGTCGTGGTGCAGGACAGGATTCGACCTTCCGTCGTGTAAACTACGTCTCATCAGAGAGATAGGAATGGGAGTGGAGTACCTCCGTAAGTGGCAGTCGCGTTGCTCAAGGGTGGCCCCGACGACTGAGGGGGATACCCATGACGAACTTCGCACAAGCCAGAACGAAAGCCGAGTCGATGTTGCCGGCCAACTACCTGCTGCCGGCCGTGCTGGTGACCAATACCTGCGCGCTCTTTGCGCTGGACGCCCTTGCGGGCATCCCGAACTGGCTCAAGACCGCCGCCGCGCTGTTCCTCGCCTTCTGATCGCTCCACCGTCTCTCAGGATCCCGGCATGACTGCAACCGCAGAGCGGCAGATGGAGCTGACGCTCCCGATGGTCCCGGACATCGAGATTGCCGCGGCGCGGGCAGCGGGTAATCTGGCCCGGGAGCTGGGAATGAGCTCCGAGAAAATCGATGAGATGGCGCACGCCATCATCGAGGCCTGCATCAACGCGCGGGAGCACTCCGGTTGCGCTGATCAGCGCATCTATCTAAGATTCGTCGGCACTTACCAGAGCGACGGAAATCCCCGCATCGACATCTGGATCAGCGATCGCGGCAAAGGCTTCGATCTCGGCGAAGCGCGCATGCGGCGTCAGAAGCTCGGTCCCACCTACAAGCGCGGCCGCGGTCTGCAGTTGATGGAAGCGCACATGGATGAGGTGGAGATTCTCAGCGGAGAATCCGGTACGACCATTCATATGGTGAAATACGAGAACAGATCATGACTGAGGAACTCAGAGTGGCGGTCGAAAGGCGCACGGCAGGCGCCATCCTCTACACGAAGGGGTACATCAACAACGTGGGGGGAGAGGAGATCGCCAACAGGGCGTACGAGTTGATGGACGAGGACGTGCGGATGCTCCTTCTGAACCTCCGCGAGACCAAGATCGTGAACTCCATCGGGATCAGCATCCTCATCGAGATCATCGAGAAGATGATGGACAAGGGCGGCAAGATCGCGTTCTGCTGCCTCACCCCCGTCATTCACAAGACGTTTCAGATCATGGGACTGGCCAACTACGCCACGATCTACGACAGTGAGGAATCGGCTGTGAAGGAGCTGGGGATCCAGTCCTGAGAGGCCGGGTATCCTTCCTTTTCCATGCCCGTCGCCCAGCGTTTCGCCGACTTCATCACCGATCTGCAGCGGCTGGAGCGGCTCTCCCTGCCGGGTGAAGCGACCAGGATCCTCGACGCCTTCACGCGTCACACGCCGTTCGACAGCGGTGCCCTCTATCTGCGTGACGGCCGCGACGCGGCGATGCGCCTGGCTGCGAAGTCGCAGCACTTCGTCGCTCCGGAGATCTTCGACCCCGGACCGGCTGAAGAAGCCCACGTGGTCATTCCGCTGCGCAGCAACCGGGAAGACTTCGGCCTGATCGCTCTGGCCCGCGGCACACGGGGCGAGGCCAGCGACGAGGATCGCGCGCTCGTCCGCGTGGCCGCCGATTTCCTGAGCACGATGATGGCGAACCAGCGCCTGCTGCAGGAGACGCGCGAGGGCGATTTCCAGCTCAAGTACCGGCTCTGGGAGCTCGAGTCGCTTTACGACATCGGTCTCTCCATCGCCTCCACGCTCAACATCGACGAACTGGCGGACGAGATCCTGTTCCGCATGATCTCGCTGACCAACGCCCGCCGGGCCGCGCTCTATCTCCGCGAAGGCGATCGCTTCGTCCTGCACCGCGCCTTCGGAGACGTCCGTGCCGACTTCCTCGACAACGAGCTGGCCACGCGCGTGGTCGAGGAAGGCCAGCCCATCGGCTTCGCCGACGGAACCGACTGCGTGTTCCCGGCCTGCACCGCCTTCGTTGCCGTTCCCATCAAGGGGAGCAACGGCATCATCGGCGTCCTGGCCGCCGCCGACCGGGAGACGCGTGAGGGCGGGATCGGCGCGTTCGAGGCCAACGAACTCCGGCTCCTCTCGCTCTTCGCCACGCAGGCTGCCGTGGCCCTGGAGAACGCCCGCCTGCACAGGACCGCGCTCGAGGCGCAGGTCATGGAGCGGGAGATGGAGCTGGCCGCAACGATTCAGAGAGACATTCTCCCGAAGTCGATTCCCACGGTCGCCTCGATCGAGATCGCCGCCCTCTCCCGGCCGGCCCGGCAGGTAGGCGGCGACTACCACGCGTTCTTCGAGCGCGAGGGCGTCCTGACCATGCTCGTGGCCGACGTGGCCGGCAAGTCCATGCCCGCGGCCCTGCTCGTCTCGGCCCTTCACGCCGCCATTCAGCTTCTCTTTGCCGAAGGGCGCGAGATCGGCGACATCGCCACGGAGCTCAACCGCCACATCCACAACTGGTCAGCCGAGAACAAATTCATCACCCTGATCATGGTGGCGATCGACCGCGAGTCGGAGACCCTGGAGTTCGTCAACGCCGGCCACAACCCCGCCTACGCGATCATTTCCGGCAAACTCGAGCAGATCAAGTCCCACGGACTGCCCATCGGCATCCTCGGTCAGACCCGCTACCTGACGCAGAAGCGTCCCTTTCCAGCCGGCTCGACGGTCGTCCTCTACTCGGACGGAATCACCGAAGCGGAGAACCTGGCCGGCGACGAGTTCGGCAACGAGCGCCTGGAGGCGCTTCTCGAGGAGTACGCCTCCGCCACGCCGGACCGGATGCGGGATCGCATCGCCGGCGCCGTCGACGAATTCGTCGGCGGGGCGCCGCAGAAGGACGACGAGACGCTGGTGATCGCGCGCCGCGTCTGACACGCGGCCCCAATGCGCCGGTGAGGACACGGGCGCCCCAATGTTGCCGTGACCGCTGTTACAACTGCGGTCCTTCGCGTAACTCCCGCCACGCCACGGCGTCGAACATTCAATAGGAGGAGTCATGAAACGTCTCTCTACATCGCTCGTGTGCGCTCTCGTGCTGGCAACCGGCGCGGCTGCGGTGCTCTACGCGGACAGCAGCAGTCAGCTTTCGATCGAGCCATCCGCAATGAGGGACGGCGAGACGAAGTCGTTCACCGATGACGGGCGGACCATCACCGTGCGGCGCGACGGCAACACCACGCACATCCGCATCGACAACGCCGACAAGACCGAAAAGCTCACCATCACCCGCGACGGCCGGGGCATCCAGATCGGCCACCTCGGCCACGGCTCGACGGTGATTGCGCCGCGAGGACGGCAGATCGTCATCGACGGCATGCCGCTGGACGAGATGATCCCGAAATTCCGGTCGCTCCCGCCGCGGGAGATGAGTACGTTCTACGTCTGCCCCAACGACAAGACCACGCTGCGCGTGCCGGAAGCGAAGGAGAACGCGAAGTTCAAGTGTCCGGTGGACGGCGCGGAGATGGAGAAGAAGAAGGGCCGCGGCTTCACGTTCTTCTTCGACGACTTCGGCTCCCATCACCTCTGATCATTCGCCCTTGAACAGGGGCGCGCGTTTCTCGAAGAACGCCGCCATACCCTCCGCGGCGTCGCCCGAGAGAAACGCGCGCTCCTGGTGTTCGCTCTCCATCTCCAGCTGCGCCAGGAGCCCGTTGGCCTCCGACGCGCCCAGGGCCGCCTTGATATCCCTGATGGCGTTGGGTGGTCCGGCCGCGATGGCGGCGGCGAGATCCCTCGTGGCTCCGGCCAGGTCTGCCGCGGGCACGAGGCGATCCACCATGCCGATGGCGAGCGCCTGGGAGGCATCGACCATTCGACCTGTCATCATCAGCTCGAGGGCCCGGCTGCGGCCGACCAGACGCGGCAGCGTCCACGTGCCGCCCCAATCCGGGTGGATTCCGATGCGCACGAACGTCTGGCCCAGCCTGGCGTGCTCCGACGCGATACGGTAGTCGCACGCCAGCGCCAGGTTGCATCCCGCGCCGGCGGCCACGCCGTTGATCGAGGCGATGACCGGCTGCGGCATGCGGGCGATGAACGTGACGATGTCGCGGCCGGCGTCGAGCAGTCCGCGGAACGCGGTGACGTCGGCGCGTTTCTGCAGGCCGGCCATGAGCTCGACGTCGCCTCCCGCGCAGAACGCCCGTCCCGCACCGGTGATGACGGCCGCGCGGCACTGGCGGTCATCCGCCGCCTGCCTTAGAGCGGCCAGGAGGTCTTCGCGCATCGTCCCGGCGAACGCGTTGAGTTTCTCGGGACGGTTGAGGGTGATGGTCGTGACGTGGCCGGCGGCGGCGGTTTCGATGAATGCCATCGCGGCAAGTCTAACGATGAACGACGAATCTTGGTCGTTCGTCGTTCCGCGTTCATCGTTTATCCTCGACCGATGGTCGCGAGCCGCCGCATCGCCCCCCGGCCGTATTTCTTCGAGCTGTTCGTGCTCGCGAACCTCGCTCTCATCTTCATTCTGACCAGCCGCGCCAATCCCTTCGTCCTCACGACCATCCCCACCACGTTCCGCTCCTTCATCCCCACGCTCCTCGGCTACGCGGTCGCCGGCGTCGTGCTGCGATGCATCGTGGCGGCGGTCCGCGGGCAGCTCAAGGGCTACCTCCGCCACATCAGGACTGCCGGCTGGCTCGCCGATACCGCCCGCCTGGTCTTCTTCGGCGCGACGATGGTGCACGCGTACTTCTGGATCAAGTTCGTCGTGCCGCTGATGCGGCCGGGTCTGCTGGACCAGGAGCTGTGGGACCTCGACCAGGCCATGATGTTCGGCTTCTCGCCGAACATCCTCTTTCTCGACCTCTTCTCGAATCCTGTGGCCATGCGCGTGATCGACTGGTCGTACGCGCGGATCTTCTTCGCCAGCATGACCATGGCGTTCATCTTCTTCCTCTCCTCGCCGAGCCGCCGCGTCCGGGTCGCCTTCTCGACGGGCAACTCGATCATGTGGCTGATCGGCTCGTGGCTGTACATGCTCATCCCGTCCCTGGGGCCGGCCTTCCGCTTTCCGGAGGTCTGGCTGCCCTTCGCCGAAGGGTTGCCGATGACGCAGTTTTTTCAGGCGATGCTGATGGCGAACTATCGAGAAGTGCTCCAGCTGCCTCTCGGCACGGCCAATGACCCGCAGCTGATGCTCGGCATCGGGGCCTTTCCCAGCCTGCACGTCGCCTTTCAGACTTACGCGTTTCTGTGGATGCGCCGTCTCTGGATCTACGGGCAGATCGTGTTCGGCGTATTTGCCGTCGTCATCCTCATCGGTTCGGTGGTCACGGGTTGGCATTACCTCGTCGACGGCCTGGCGGGCATCGTTCTCGCTGCCGTTTCTTACATGATCGCGGCCCGCCTGTGGAATCTGCGCGAGTGGCGGCGGCTGCGGGCGGCCACCCGGAGGTAACCTGTCTCTTATGGAATCGACACTCGGCGCAGCTCTCGCGGCCCGCACGGCTGAGGGCGCGCCGGAGCTGTACGACAAGCTCGAGAAGAACGCCGTCCGCTGTTATTCGTGCGGACACCGCTGCAAGATCCTCGACGGTCTGAAGGGGATCTGCAAGGTCCGCTACAACGAAGGCGGCGTGCTCAAGGTGCCGCGCGGCTACGTGGCAGCGCTGCAGGTCGACCCCATCGAGAAGAAGCCGTTCTTCCACGCCTATCCCGGAGCGCTGGCTCTCTCGTTCGGAATGCTCGGCTGCGACTACCACTGCGGCTACTGCCAGAACTGGGTGACCTCGCAGGCGCTGAGGGATCCGGTGGCGGGAGCGAATCCGATGGATGTCGAGCCGGCCGACCTGGTCCGCCTGGCCAGCAGGCACGGCGCCAGAGTCATCACGTCGACGTACAACGAGCCGCTCATCACCTCGGAGTGGGCCGTCGAGGTCTTCAAGGAGGCCAGGAAGGCGGGGCTGGTCTGCTCGTATGTCTCCAACGGCAACGGCACGCCTGAAGTGCTCGACTACATCGCGCCGTACGTCGACCTCTACAAAGTCGACCTCAAAGGCTTCAGCGAGCGCCACTACCGTGACCTGGGCGGCACTCTGCAACCGGTGCTCGACACGGTCCGCGGCCTCAAGCAGCGGAAGATCTGGCTCGAGATCGTCACGCTCGTCGTCCCGCAGTTCAACGACTCGGACGAGGAGCTGACGCAGATCGCGGAGTTCCTGGCCGAGGTCGATCCGGACATCCCATGGCACGTCACCGCGTATCACCAGGACTACAAGATGACCGACAACCCGAACACCGACCCGCGCACGCTGCTGCGCGCGTACGAGATCGGGAAGCGGGCCGGCCTGCGCTACATCTATCCGGGCAACATTCCGGGCCGATTCGGCGACAGGGAAGGGACGCACTGCCCGAAGTGCGATTCGGTCGTCATCGGACGGACCGGATTCCGGGTGACGTCGTTCGGGCTGCAGGACGGCCGGTGCCCGCAATGCGCGACGCCGATCCCGGGCGTGTGGGGGGATGGGCGGGCGGAGGTGGGGCGGGACGGGATTCCGCGTTCGCTTCCGTTGAGTTAGCGCGTGCTAACCTTCGCCGCTTCGATGGAAGGGTTCATTGAGGTCTGTTTGACATCCGAGCTTCCCCTGGGCCGACTCACGACGAAGCTGGTCGGCGAGCGCAAGATCGCTCTCTGTCACACCTCCAGCGGCTTCCATGCACTCGACAACACGTGCCCTCATCGCGGCGGCCCGCTGGGCGAAGGCGACCTCATCGGCGATGAGCTGATCTGCCCCTGGCATCTCTGGGGGTTCGACGTGAAAAACGGGAACTGTGGAACGAGCACGACCGTAGGCGTCACTGCGCACGAAGTCCGCATCGAGGAGGATCGCGTGCTGGTGCGACTCGCGCCGCCGAGAGCTCTTCCGGAGACGTCTTGAACCCGAAGCCGCTGCGACACATCGATCTCTTCGGTCCGGCCGGACGGCTGGAGGCGCTTTACCGCGAGCTCCAGGACCCTGCGGCGATCGCGATCATCTGCCATCCGCTGCCGACCGGCGGCGGCACACTGCACAACAAGGTCGTGTTCCGTGCCGCGCGCGGGCTGGAGAACGCGAACGTCGCCACGCTGCGGTTCAACTTCCGGGGTGTAGGAGCGAGCGGCGGGAAGTACGAGGGTGGCGAAGGGGAGCAGGACGACTTCATCGCTGCGCTGAACTGGGCCCGGAAAAGGCATCCGGGCAAGCGGATCATCGCCGGCGGATTCTCGTTCGGCGCCTGGGTGGCCAGCCGCGCAGCCTGCGAGGTGGAGGATATCGACGCAGTGTTCCTGATCGGGACCCCGGTCAACAAGTACGACTTCGGATACCTCCGTCACTGCCAGAAGCCGATGCTGTTCCTTCACGGGACGCAGGACGAGTACGGCGACGTCAACAAGCTCGAGAAACTCACGCAGGGCGTGCGAAACGCCGAGAGCGTCATCGTGACGGGCGCGGATCACTTCTTCACCAAGCAGATCGAGGCGGTCGAGCAGACCATGCGCTCGTGGGCGGAGGACGTGCTCCAGTCACTCGGCCCGAAGGCCTGACAGAAATCGCAGACCCTGGATCGTCCGCGAGCCGTGCCACGTGAAGAGATGGCCGGGAAACGGGCCGACCACTCGAGGATGGAGCGTGGGCGTCCTCAACCGCACCGCGGACTGCGGCGGTGAGGACAGCGCCGCTCCACACGTCTCCGCCACCCCTCGCGCATCGGCTTCCGTGAACAGAAACGGCTCATCGGGAAGGAAGATCACGTCCGCCTGGATGGCGGCGAGATCGATGGACGGATAGCGGGTCCCGCTCACCACGTTCCGCCCTCCGGCCTCGCCGATGAGCGACGCCACATACGTGTCGGTGCCGCACCACATCCACGGGTTCTTCCAGATCGCGCAGGCGAATGTGAACGGCTCGCCGCGGGCTGACGCGCGTTCTCTCACCAGCGCGTCCACCAGCTCGCTGGCACGTTCCGCGCGCCCGTGAATCCCGCCCAGCAGCGCGATCAGCGACACCACGTCGTCCACGCTCTTCGGCTCGCTGACGAACACCGGCGCGAACTCCTCGATGGCATCGGCGTGACGCCTCTGGTTCTCCTCGAGATTCATGTGCACGAGATCCGGCTTCAGCTCGCGGATGGCGCCGACGTCCGGATTCTTCGTTCCACCGACGCGGGGCACGGAGATGTCCGGAGGAAAGATGCAGAAGTCGGTCACGCCGGCGACCGCCTCACCGGCGCCGAGGTCGAACAGCGTCTCGGTGAGTGACGGCACGAGGGACACGACGCGTTCCGGCGGACGAGCGAAGTCGAACGCCCTGCCGCGCGCGTCGCGGATCAACCGAGCTGCTTCCGGTACTTCGGATCGAGCGCGTCGATCAGGCCGTCTCCGAGGAAATTCAAACCCATGACGGCGAGCATGATGGCTGCTCCGGGGAAGATCGCAAGGTGGTTCGCCAGGCCGAGGTAGCGGCGGCCGGCGGTCAGCATGGCGCCCCAGGATGGCGTCGGAGGTTGCACGCCCAGGCCCAGGAAGGAGAGCGCAGCCTCGGACAGAATCGCGCCGGCCAGGCCGAGCGTGGCCATCACGATGACCGGGTTGATGACGTTCGGCAGCACGTGCAGGGCGATGACACGGGGCGACCGCGCCCCCATGGCCTTGGCGGCCGTCACGTACTCCATCTCCCGCACTTTCAGGACCTGGCCGCGGACGAGTCGCGCATAACCGACCCATCCGATCGTGGCCAGGGCGAGGATCACGTTGTTCAGACTGGGGCCCAGCACGGCCACCAGGGCAATGGCCAGGAGAATGCCGGGGAAGGCCAGGAGGATGTCACACAAGCGCATCACCAGGAGATCGGCCCATCCGCCGAAATAGCCGGAGATGGCCCCCAGAGTCACACCGACGATGGAGGCGAGCAGCACCACGCTGAAGCCGACGCGAAGGGAGACGCGCGCGCCCCACACGATGCGCGAGAAGACGTCGCGTCCCAGGTCGTCGAGTCCGAGGATGTGTTGTCTGGAGGGTGCTTCGAGTCGCCGGGAGGTCTCCTGCACGTTCGGATCGCGCGGCGCGATCAGCGGCGCGGCGAGCGCGATCACGATCAGCACCACCGTGAGGATGAGTCCTGCCGTGAAGGCGAAGTTCTTCAGAAGCCGTTTCAGCGTCTTCATCGCGCACTCACTCCAGTTTGATCCGCGGATCGACGACGCCGTACATGAGATCGGACAGGAAGTTCACCATGATGTACGTCAGCGCGATCACGAGAATCGACGCCTGCACCTGCGGGTAATCGCGCGTGGTGATCGACTGGATCAGCAGCCGTCCCAGCCCCGGCCAGGAGAAGATCTGCTCCGTGATGATGGCGCCGGTGAGCAGCGATCCGAATTGCAGCGCCAGAACGGTGATCACCGGGATGAGCGCGTTCTTGAGAGCGTGGCCGAAGATCGCCCTGACTCGCGTCACGCCCTTGGCGATGGCCGTCGTCACATACAACTGGTGCAGCTCCTCGGCCAGACTGACGCGGATCATGCGCGTGAGAATCGCGGCCAGCGCCAGGCCCATCGTGACAGAGGGGAGAACCAGCGACTTGAGTCCCTCCTCACGCCCGGAGACCGGGAACCACTCGAATTTGATCGCGAAGGCGATGATGAGCAGCGGGCCGAACCAGAAGCTCGGCATCGATACGCCGATGAGGGCAAAAAACCGCGCCACGTTGTCGATCCACGAGTTTCGATAGATCGCCGAGACGATGCCCAGCGGAAAGGCCACCAGCAGCGCCACGAGCATGGCTCCGAAGGCCAGCTGAATGGTGGCCGGATAACGGAGCCGGATCTCCTGCGCCACACTCTCGTTGGTCCGGAACGAGCGGCCGAGATCGCCCCGGGCCAGGTTGCCGAGATACGTGACGTACTGCTTCCAGAGCGGCTGATCGAGCCCGAGGGCGCGGCGCACGTTCTCGATGTCTTCCGGCCGCGCCCCCTCACCGGCGATCTGCGCTGCTGGATCGCCCGGAATGAGATGGATCAGCGAGAAGATCAGCGTCAGGATCCCGAGCGTAATCGGGATCATCTGCAGGAACCTGCGGATGATGTACTGCACCATGAGTCAGCGCTGGGGGCCGGTGCAACATCCTCGCCGGAATCGTTCCCTAGAGGTCGAAGCGCCAGTCCCGAATCTTCATCACCGGGACCAGAGTCCCCCCGTAGGGGTTGTACCAGGTCCCGATGGCGCGGCGCTCGCGGGTCATACCCTCCACGCGATTGAACGCCTCGACGATCGACTGCGTCCAGCGCAGATTCGGGAGCCGCGCCACGACTTTGCCGTTGCGAATGAGAAACGTGCCGTCGCGCGTCGTGCCGGTCATGAGCGCCGTCTTCGGCTCGAGCAGCCCGTTCACGTAATTGAAGCGCGTGACCCAGATGCCCCGTTCGGTGCTGCCGATCAGATCCTCGCGCGTGCTCTCGCCGCCGTTGATGGCCATGTGGAATGCCGACCCATGCTCGGGGGAACCGAGGTGCCACGCGTTCGCTGTGGCCGTGACACCGAGGCGATCCGCGTACGCCTTGTCGACGACCGGCGTGCGGGGAATGCCCTTCTCGATGAGCCCGACCCGGCGTTTGGGCAGGCCTTCCAGGTCGAAGGGAAACGGCAGGAAGTCTTCGTCGACGGCGTCGTCGGCCATCGTGAGGTTGTGGCCGAGGATTCGCTTGCCGATGTTGCCGACAAAGAACGACGATCCGTCCTCGAACGACTGGCCGGACAGCGCGATCATGTTGACCCAGTCCAGGACCTCGGCGACGGCCGCGGGCTCGAGGATCACGTCCCACGACCCCGGCTCGAGCGTGGCCATTGCGTCCGAGCTGAGTAAGGCCTTCTGGAGAGCCTCCCCGGCCAGCGCCGCCACGTCGAGCGACGAGCACGATCGCGCGCAGCGTGTCGCATAGCCGGACCCCCTGGCGTGCACCGCGATGGCGGTCGCATCCGCGGACGTGATGCGGCAGTACCGCCTGACGCCGTTGCTGTTGGCGGTGGCCACGGACCGGGCGGCCGTGGCGTATGAGCCTGCGAACGTGGCATCGACGCGGCGGGCGCGATCGAACGCGGATCGAAGGGTCTCCGCCTTCTGGCGCGGGCTGATCTGCGCGGTGGTCTGGTCGAACGTCCGCAGGAGCGGGGCGGGCTCGTTCGCCGCGTACAGGCCGCGGAAGCCGGGAATGGGTTTGGAATGGCGCGCGGCGTCACGGGCCAGCCCGGCGGTGCGCGCGATCTCGCCGGCATCGAAGACGGTCGTCGATGCCACTCCGGCCGCCCCGCCGATGATCACGCGCAGAATCAGCTCCGCCGTCTCCTCGGACATGTTCTGGTGGATCGTCGAGTTCGCGAAGCGCGAGATGTTGCGGTCGGATGCGACGAAGACCGCATCGGCCTGGTCGGCCGAAGCGGCGGCCAGCGCGCGCCCCAGGATCTCGAACGACTCGCTCTCGCTCCGCATCAGGAGGTCTCGACGCCGCGGAACCGCGCCGCCGGAGCGCCGTGCGCCACTCGCATGGTCTGCATCGGATCGCCCTTGCCGCAGTTTGGCAGTCCCCAGATCTGCCAGCTCCGGCGGTCGGCCACCGCGTCGCACGAGCGCCAGAACTCCGGCGTCGTTCCGCTGTACACGGGATTGCGCAGGAGCCTGCCGATCCGTCCGTTCTCGATCTCGTACCCGACTTCGCAGCCGAACTGGAAGTTCAGACGGAGGTCGTCGATGGACCACGACTTGTTGGTCTCCATGAGGATGCCGCGCCTGGTGTCCGCGATGATCTCGTCGAGCGGCGTCGTGCCCGGCTCCAGATTGATGTTGGTCATGCGGATGATCGGAATGCGCGCCGCGGTCTCGGCGCGCACCGTGCCGTTGGAGACGCGGCCGATGACCGGAGCGGTGTCGCGGCCGGTGAGGTAGTCGACGAACATGCCGGCGCGAACGAGATCGAATCTCTGGGCGCGGACGCCGTCGTCGTCGAAGCCGAACGATCCAATGGACCCGTCGATCGTCGCGTCGGCGACGATGTTCACGAGATCGGACCCGTAGCGGAAGTGGCCGAGCATGGACGGCTGAAGGAACGAGCCTCCGGCCAGGGAGATCTCCAGGCCGAGGGCGCGATCGAGCTCGGTGGGGTGACCGCAGGACTCGTGAACCTGGAGCGCGAGCTGGGCCGAGCCGACCAGGAGGTCATACCGGCCGGCCGGCGACTTCGGCGCGGTGAGCAGCGCCAGCGCGTCGTCGCGAACCTGCAGCGCTTTTCGAGGCAGGTCCAGCCGCTCGATGAACTCCCACCCCTCCGCCTGGTAATCGCCGCCGAAAGGATTCGGATACGTGCGCCGCTGATACTCGCCTCCGCCGATGGCCACCGCCTCGATGCCGCCGCCCATCTGCGTCGTGGTCTGCTCGATGAAGCTGCCGGCTGTAGACGCGAATGTCTTCTCCTGGCGGTAGCACGAGATCTCGCCGGAGACCTGATGGATGCGAGGATCGCCACGCATCGGCTCGGTGGCCGCGAGGAGTGTCTCGACCTTCACGGGCATGGGCACGGACCAGGGATCGATCCGGTACGACGAAGCCCACCGCGCCACGTGCGGCTCGACGTCGCTGAGCGCGACCGGTGCGCTCGCGGCGATGTTGCTGGCGGCGGCGACTTCCAGCGCGCGCCGGGCCGTTTTCTCGATGGACTCCGCGCTCACTTCGCTCGACGCCGCGAATCCCCATCCGTTTCCGACGAGGACGCGGACGCCCACGGCCCGATCGATCGTCGACGCCAGATGATCCACGTCTCCGTTGCGCACCTTGACGTGCTGCTGCTCGGTGGCCGTGTAACGAACGTCGGCGTAGCGCAGCATCGGATCGGAGAGTGAGGACAGCACATCCTCGAGCTGGGCGCGTGCGGGCTGCATGGGGGGGGCGGAATTATAGCGGGACAGCGGTACGCGTCTTGATAGGACGCGTTGACATGATCCTTTTCATCCTCCTGAGCCTCACCCTTCCGGAGTGGACGGCGGTCGCGCCCGGCGTCGAATACGCCCGGTTCGTCAGCGGCGGCGAGGACATTCATGCCGTGCGCGTCGACCTCGCGCGCGCCGGCATCCGCGTCGTTTCCTCGAACCGCGGCGAGCGAGGGCTCCGGGTGAGCGAGTTCGCCAGGAAGACGAAGGCGATCGTGGCCATCAACGGCGATTACTTCAACGAGGCGCTGCAGCCCAGCGGCCTGGCCGCCGGGCCGTGCGGCGTGTGGCCCGGCACGAAGGACACGGAGCGAAGGGGTGTGGTGGCGGTGGGGCGGGGGAGGGCGGCCATCTATCCGCAGAAGCACGTGCTGAAGCGCCCGGCACGTTGGATGAAGTCGGTGGTGTCTGGCTGGCCCCTGATCGCCAGCGGGTGCGAGGCCCTGCCGGCCTCGGGGATTCCCGGCAGCGATCAGTTCACCCGCTCGCCGCATCCGCGCACTGCCGCGGGTCTCTCGCGCGATCGGAAATCGCTGCTGCTGGTGGTGGCGGACGGACGGCGGGACGGCGTGCCGGGCCTGACCCTGGCCCGCCTCGCGGAGTTCATGGTCGAGGAGCTGGGCGCTTGCGTGGTCATGAATCTCGACGGGGGCGGATCGAGCGCGCTGTGGATCGACGACCGCATCGTGAACCGGCCCAGCGATGGCGCCGAACGGAAAGTCGCCAATCATCTGGCCGTGATTCACGCTCGGGACGAACCGCGCTGTGATACTGACCAATAGATTCTTCTCAGGATGAAGAGATTTTCATGCGGGCTGTTCATCACGGAATGGAGCGCCGCTCCATTCAAGCGACGTTTGGTTGCGGCGTAGCCGCGCTGTGATACTGAGTAGGAGAGCATGAACATTCTGGTTACGGGTGGTGCCGGTTTCATCGCCTCGCACATCGTCGATGCGTACGTCAGTGGCGGTCACTCGGTCACGGTCGTGGACGACCTGAGCAGCGGCCTCCGCGAGAACGTCAATCCGAAGGCGGAGCTGATCGTCGCCGATCTCCGCGATCCCGCCACCGTGGACAGACTTCGCGGGCGGCGCTTCGACCTGCTCAATCACCACGCCGCGCAGATCGACGTGCGGGTCTCGGTGGCCGATCCGGCCGCGGACGCGGAGCTGAACATCGTGGCCGCGCTGCGGCTGTTCCAGGCCCTGGTGGATGACGGTCTCCGGAAGATCGTCTTCGCCTCCAGCGGCGGAGCTGCTTACGGCGACCCGCAGTTCACGCCGCAGACCGAAGACCATCCGGTCGCGCCGCTGTCGCCGTATGGCTGCGCGAAGCTGGCCATCGACAACTACCTCTTCTTCTATCGGGCCGTGCACGGCGTCCGCACGGTGTCGCTGCGGTACGGCAACGTGTATGGACCGCGGCAGCGCAAGGACGGCGAGGCGGGCGTGGTGGCGATCTTCGCGGGGGCCATCCTCGACGGGGCGACGCCGCGGATCAACGGGACCGGCCAGCAGACGCGCGACTACGTGTTCGTGGAGGACGTCGTCCGCGCCAACATGGCCGCGTCCGAGCTCGACCTCGACGGCATCTACAACGTCGGCACCGGATTGGAGACCTCGGTCAACGACCTCTACCGCGCTCTGACGAAGGCCCTCGGGTCGGACCGGAAGGCGGAACACGGTCCGGCAAAAGCGGGCGAGCAGATGCGCAGCGTTCTCGATGGCTCGAAGCTCCGCACCACGGCCAGGCTCCCTGACCCGGTGCCGCTCAGCGAGGGGCTGAAGACGACGGTGGAGTGGATTCGGACGGCGAACAGGTAGTCCGAGTCGACCAGGCGTGTGTCTCGCGGCCGCGGAAGATCGCCAGGATTCCGAGGAATGCGGCGGCGTTGACGAAGACGAAGTAGTAAGGGACGGTGAGAAGTCGCAAGCGGCCGATTACGCTCTGTCGTGTGCCCGCCCCGGCCATGGCCAGGACATACACGGCGATCTGGCCGGCGAGCGTGACGGCATAGAACGGTGACATCCGGACGATGAACAGGTTCGAGACGAAGAGCGGGATGAGGAAGAAGGGGATGAAATGGCGCACGAGCTTGTGCGACAGAAGCTCGAGCGAATAGAAGCCCGACGTGAAGAGCCGGGAGCCGGTAGCGAAGAGCGCGCGCACGGAGTGATTCGTCACGCGGATCTTTCGCCGGAATTCCTCGGATGCCTCGATCGTCGCTTCCTCCCACGCCGTCGCCTTCGGCTCGAACAGCAGCCGCTTGCCCTGGAACACGACCGCGGTGGAGATGGCGATGTCGTCAGCCTGTGAGGCGAGCGCGACCGGCACGAAGAGCGAGCGCCGGATTGCGTAGAGCAGCCCGTCGGCCGCGAACACGCTGCCGATCCGGCTCTCCTGAATCTTCTGCCAGCGATCCCACCGGTGATACATCCCTTCCCCTGCCGCCGTCGTCTCTCCCTCGTTTTGAACGACCGCGCGCCGCGCGCCGCACACGCCGCCCACTTCAGGATCGGCGAACTTGCGCGCCATCTCGCGGAGGGAGTGCGAGTCGAGGAAGAAGTCGGCGTCGGTGAAGACCAGGATCTCGCCGCCTGCCGCGAGTGCCCCTTCGTTCAAAGCCTCCATCTTCCCGGGTTGAGGCAGGGTGATGAGCCGCACGCGTGGATCTTTCCACGCGGCAACGATGGACTCGGTGCGGTCCGTCGATCCGTTGGAGACGACGAGCACCTCGATGCGGTCCGCCGGATAGTCGAGACCGAGCGTGTTCTCGATCTTGCGGGCGATGTTTCGTTCCTCGTTGAACGCGGCGATGACGAACGTCGCGGGGGGGGAGAAATCAGCCTCACGCACGGGGCGCGAGCGGACTCGCGCCACGAGCCACAGAAGGGCCGGGTATCCGAAGTAGACGTAGACGCAGACGGCGAGGGAGAGCCAGAAGACGATGACCGCTGCGATCACGGCGCGTTCTCCCGATCGAGTCTCGCCAGGAGCTGGCCGACGCAGTCGCCAAGCACGAATCCGGTCCGCACGGCCTGCTGGCCGCGGCGTCCCATCCGTGCCGCCTCGTCCGGATTCAGGAGGACTCGTTTCATCGCCGCCGCGAACGCCGCCGCGTCGCCGGGAGGGACGAGCACGCCGGTCACGCCGTCCTCGACGAGCTCGGGGATGCCGGACAGCGATGTCGTGACCACGGGCCGCGCGCTTGCCAATGCCTCCATGAGCGAGACGGGGATCCCTTCCATCTGACCATCCGCCGCGACGATGCTGGGCAGGACAAAGAGGCTCGCCTCCGCCATCATCTGCGTGACGACTTCCTGGGGCCTTTGGCCCGCCAGCGTGACGATCCCCTCGAGGCCGCGTTCACGGATGCGCTGCTCGAGCTCCCCGCGCATCGGGCCGTCGCCGACGATGTCGCATCGCACGGGAAAGCCCTCATCGCGCAGGATGCCGCAGGCGTCGATCAGAACCGGCAGACCCTTGTACGGCTTGTGAGCAGCCACGCAGAGGATCCTGGGCGGCCCCTCAGCCGGCTGCTGCTGCCGCCGGGAGTTTTCTTCGTAAGTCTGTGGCTCGATGCCGACGTGAATCACGACGATCTTTCCGCGTGCCTCGTCCGGATACAGCTCTTCGAGGAAGCGCCGGTTGAAGTCCGAGATGGATCGGACAAATCGCGTCTCCCTCAGCTTCCAACGCAGCAGGCTGCGATTCACCTGGATGTCGTGCGCATGCACGGTGAAGCTGAAGGTGATGTCCGTCAGGCTGGCGACGATGAGCGCCATCGTCGTCGGATGTGTCGCGTAATGCGCGTGAATGTGCCGGACGCCCTCGGCCGAGAGCCGTTCCGCGAGATGGACGGACTTCGGAAAGACCGCCAGCGTGCGGAGGAACACCTCCGGACTGGACAGTGTGCCGGCCAACAGGCGCGACAGAAGGCCGAGGTATCGGAGGGGCCGGCGGAAGAGGGCGCGGAGATTGGCGGCGATGACCGGGAATGAGAGGAACGAGGCGTAAAGCACGCGGTCCATCCAGGGCTTCGCGGCGTCGTGGATGACGCGAGGATTCTCCCGGATCATCGGAACGAGACGGACAGGCTGCCCCTGACGCTCCAGCTCGATCATCTCGCGGAGGATGAATGTCTCGGTGACCGTGGGAAACCGGGACATGAGCACGGCGATGGGAGAACGGCGGCGCGTGGCGTCGATGTCGAGTGCGGAAGAGA
>DATKCA010000108.1:0-2400 GCA_035544675.1 Thermoanaerobaculia bacterium
CGCTCGTCCATCGACATCCGCTCGACGGTGTCGCCGGCATACTCGTAGGCAAAGCCCACGCCGCCGTTGACCCCGAGCCGCCGGATGATCTCGAGGATCACATCCTTCGCGTAGACGCCCGGGCTCAGACGGCCGGTCACACGGATGCGGCGCACCTTCAGCGGATCCATCGCGAGGCACTGCGACGCCAGGACGTCCCGGACCTGCGACGTGCCGATGCCGAACGCTACGGCGCCGAATGCGCCGTGCGTCGATGTGTGGCTGTCGCCGCAGGCAATCGTCATCCCGGGCTGTGTCAGCCCGAGCTCAGGGCCGATGACGTGGACGATGCCCTGCGCGCCCGAGGCCAGGTCGTAGAGCCGAATCCCGGCGTCCCGGCAGTTCCGTTCGAGGGCCCCCAGCATGCTCTCGGCCATCAGGTCGCCGAACGGACGCCGCTGGTCGCTCGTCGGCACGATGTGATCCACCGTGGCAATCGTCCGCTCGGGGTGCCGCACGCCCAGCCCGCGCGCCCGAAGCATGTCGAACGCCTGCGGCGTGGTGACTTCATGGATGAGGTGCAGCCCGATGAACAGCTGCGCCTGCCCGCTCGGCAACCGTCGCACGGTGTGGGCGTCCCAGACTTTCCGCAGCAGTGTCGAGCCCATGGATGTGATGGGCGATCGTACTACACCGCCTGCGCCCCGGGCCGGAATGTATACTGGAGCTTCCCTCCCATGAACTTTCTGGACAAGCTGAACCCCGAACAGCGAAAGGCCGTGTTGCACCGCGACGGCCCGCTGCTCATCCTCGCGGGAGCCGGGTCGGGGAAGACGCGCGTCATCACCTACCGCATCGCCTATCTCATCGGCGACGGCCATGCGTCGCCAGACGAGGTGCTCGCCGTCACGTTCACGAACAAGGCGGCGCAGGAGATGCGCGAGCGCGTCTCGGCGCTCATCGGCGACGACAGCACGGGGGTCTGGCTCTCGACGTTCCACGCCCTCTGCGCGCGGCTGCTCCGCCGCGAGGCGCCGAAGATCGGCCTCTCGCGCGACTTCGTGATCTACGACTCCTCGGATCAGATCGCGGTCGTCCGGCAGGCCGAGCGGGAACTTGGGATCGACGACAAGTTCGTGCCGCCGCGCATGGCGCTCGCGCGCATCAGCCAGGCGAAGAACCGGATGGAAGGGCCCGACACGCTCAAGGGGGGCTGGAACGTCCGCGAGGAGCAGATTGCCAGGGTGTACGAGCGCTACAGCCAGGCGCTGAAGGACGCCAACGCGCTGGACTTCGACGACCTGCTGCTCAAGACGGTCGAGCTGTTCGAGACGTCCGAGCAGGCCCGCGGCTTCTATGCCCGCAAGTTCCGGTTCATCATGGTCGACGAGTACCAGGACACGAACCGGCCGCAGTACCTCCTCATCCGCCGGCTGGCCGAGATCCACCGCAACCTGGCCGTCGTCGGCGACCCCGACCAGTCCATTTACAAGTGGCGCGGCGCCGACCTGCGGAACATCCTGGACTTCGAGCAGGACTTCGGCGATGCCATGACGGTCCGGCTCGAACAGAACTACCGTTCGACGCAGACGATCCTCGACGCGGCCTCGGCCGTGATCGGCCAGAACCGCAATCGCAAGGAGAAGCGGCTGTGGACCGACCGGCAGGGGGGGACGAAAATCCTCTACTACCGCGGCAACGACGAACTCGAGGAAGCGGACTTCATCGTGCGCTCGCTGAAACGGGCGCACTCGGAGGACGTCGAGGGCACGCTCGCGGTGCTCTACCGCACGAATGCCCAGTCGCGCGCGATTGAAGATGCTCTCACGCGCGAAGGGCTGCCGTACAAGATCATCGGCGGCGTCCGCTTCTACGAGCGCAAGGAAATCAAGGACGCGCTCGCCTATCTCAAGCTGATCATCAACCCGCACGACGACGTCAGCCTGCGGCGGGTGATCAACGTCCCGGCACGCGGCATCGGCAAGGTGGTCATGGAAACACTGCATGCCATCGATCCGGACGCCGCGCTGGCCGACGCGCCCCCGCTCGTCGCGGCCGGCCTCCAGGAGGTCAGTTCGAACCGATCGCTCTGGGCCAAGACGATGTACGCGATTGACGAAGGCCGCCTGACCGGCCGCGCGACGGCGTCGCTGAAAGTGTTCAGAGATCTCCTCCATGGTCTCGCCTCGACCGCCAGGCAGGACAGCGTCTCGACGCTCATCGGGAAGATGCTCGACCGCACGGGCTACTTGAAGGATCTGCGCGACCAGGAGAGCGAAGAAGCGAACGAGCGGATCGAGAACCTGATGGAGCTCGTCTCGTCGGCGGCAGAATACGAAGCCCGCGAGCCGGAAGCCTCGATCGGCGGCTTCGTGGACCGGCTCTCGCTGCTCTCGGAAACCGACGAGGAGTCGGGCAGCC
>DATKCA010000109.1:0-11789 GCA_035544675.1 Thermoanaerobaculia bacterium
AGCTACGCCGTGACCGCCCGGACCTCGTTCGGCAGGATCAACAGCGCGTTCCCGATCACCACGAGCACCATCGGCGGCGAGACTCTCATCGGCACCATCGGCGGCGGCAACTGCAAGCTCGAGCTGACCAACGCGAACGGCGGCATCACGCTCGTGAAGGAGTAGTCCTTAGTCCTTGGTCCTTAGTCCTTAGGGAACCTCTGCGCAACTTTGTGATCTCTGTGACTCTGTGGTTGATGTCAAACCACAGAGTCACAGAGGACGCAGAGCTTACGCAGAGGTTACTTAGGCCTTAGGCCCTAGAAGCTCCGCTTGTACGTGAAGATGAACGAGCGCGTCACGCAGTTCACCACCGGCGCGCGAAACGTGGCCGAGCGGATCTCGCGCTCGGCCAGCGCGGCCAGTGCGGGATCGCCCGTGGAGTTCATCGTCACCTTCGTCGAGGTCACGACACCGGCCGTGTTCACCGCGGCTTCGATCACGACCAGGCCGTGCGAGTCGCTGTCGGAGAACGCCGGCACCGGCGCCTTCACGAAGCTGTAATCGGAGTTGGGCGGGCAGCCGCGGCGGCGCGGCGCGGCATCGCCGCGCGACACGTGTTGGGAAGACACCCATCCCGTCTGGCCGCTGGCCAGTCTGACGCGCAGCCATCCCTTCGATTCCTCGATGACGTCGAGCCTGGTTCCGCGGCGCACGCGCGTCACGATCTCGTCGTTGGCCGAGGCGCCGGCACGAACGTTCAGCGTCGAGGCCGTCACCTGCACGCTGCCGGTCACGCGCCCGGCCGGCGCGGTCACCGGCTCGGGAATGACTTCGGGAGCGGGCGGCCGGCTGCAGGCGGCCAGAGCGACGAGAAGCACTGCGGCGGGGACGCGTGACACGCGGCGCATCCTAACCGAGAATCCCCCGCACCACTTCGGCGGCGCGCTCCGGAGCCCCCGCCGCGTCACCGTCCGCGATGGCCCGCACGATGGCACTGCCCACGACCACCGCATCGCACCGGTCGCGCAGCATGGACAGGTGCTCGGCATGCGAGATCCCGAATCCGACCGCCAGCGGCTTCTTCACCAGCGCGCGCACCTCGCCCAGCCGCTCGAGCAGCGCGGGATCGAGCTCGCGCCGCACGCCCGTCACGCCGGTCGTCGACACGTAGTACACGAAGCCGTCCGACGCGCGATCGATGAGCCGCGCGCGCGCGTTCGACGACGTCGGCGCCAGCAGGAAGATCACGCCCAGGCCGTGGAAGTGCATGGTGGAGCGGAAGACATCGGCGGACTCCGGCGGCAGGTCGGTGATCAGCACTGAGTCGATTCCCGCCGCCGAAGCGTTCTCGGCGAACCGGTCGACGCCGTATCGCAGGATCGGATTGAGGTACGAGAACGCGATCAGCGGGATCTCGCTCGCCGCGCGGACCGAGCGCGCAACCTCGAGCACACCGTCGGTCGTCGTTCCGCTGCGCAGGGCGCGCTGCGCGGCGGCCTGAATGACCGGGCCGTCCGCGATCGGATCGGAGAACGGAATCCCCAGCTCGATCGCGTCCGCCCCGGCACCCTCGAGCGCCGCCGCCACGCGGATCGTCGTGGCGAGGTCCGGATCGCCGCAGGTGAGGTAGGCGATGAGGCCGGGGCGGCCTGCCTTGCGCAGCTTCGTGAAGAGCGACCGCACCCGCTTCACGACTGCCCCCTCGAACGCCAGAGGATGACGGATGAAGGATGACGGATGAACGCTCCGGCTACCATTTCATCCTTCATCCTTCATCCTTCATCCGCGCGATCTGCGGCACATCCTTGTCCCCCCGTCCGGACAGGTTCACGACCACGGTCGCGCCGGAAGCGATCGATCCCCCGTTGCGCAGCAGCCAGCCCAGCGCATGCGCCGACTCGAGCGCCGGGATGATCCCTTCCGTCTCGCTCAACTTGTGGAACGCCTCCAGCGCGAGGTCGTCGCTGCAGTCGTGATACTCGGCGCGCCCGATCTGCTGCAGGTATGCGTGCTCGGGGCCGACGGACGGGTAGTCGAGCCCCGCGGAGATCGAATGCGTTTCGGCGATCTGCCCGAACTCGTCCTGCAGCACCATCGAGCGCGTGCCGTGCAGCACGCCGACCGTGCCGCCGCTGAACCGCGCCGCGTGGCTGCCGAGCTCGAGACCGCGCCCTCCCGCTTCGACTCCCACGAGCCGGATCGACCCGTGCTTCAGCATCTCGGAAAAGAGGCCGATGGCATTCGATCCGCCGCCCACGCACGCAACGGCGACGTCGGGAAGCCGTCCGGTGGCCTTCCTGATCTGCCCGAGCGCCTCGCGGCCGATCACCGACTGAAAGTCGCGCACCACCATCGGATAGGGATGCGGTCCGAGGACCGAGCCGATGATGTAGTGGGTATTGCGGACGTTCGTCACCCAGTCGCGGATCGCCTCGTTGATGGCATCCTTGAGCGTCCTGCTCCCGCTCGACACCGGGGCGACTTCCGCGCCGAGCAGTCGCATCCGGAAGACGTTCAGCTCCTGCCGGGCCATGTCCACCTCGCCCATGTAGACGAGGCACCTGAGGCCCAGCAGAGCGCACGCGGTGGCGGTGGCGACGCCATGCTGTCCTGCGCCGGTCTCCGCGATGACGCGCTCCTTCCCCATCCGCCTGGCCATGAGCGCCTGGCCGATGGCGTTGTTGATCTTGTGCGCGCCGGTGTGGTTGAGGTCTTCACGCTTGAGGAACAGCCGGAAATCCCCGCACAGCTCCGCGAACTTCCTGGCCTCCGAGAGAGGTGTGGGGCGTCCCACGTAGTTTTTCAGAATGTCATCGAGCTCGCGGCGGAAGGCCCGGTCGCGTTTCAGCGACCGGTACGCGCTCTCGAACTCGTCGAGCGCGGCCATCAGTGTCTCCGGGACGAACCGCCCGCCGAAGTCGCCGAAGTAGCCGAAGCGGTCCGGGAGACTCACGAGCGCCGGATCCGCTCGAAGAAACGCGCGACTTTCGCGTGGTCCTTGATGCCGGGCTCCGCCTCCACGCCGCTGGAGAGATCGATGCCGTCCGGGCGCACCAGGCTGATCGCCGCGCCGACGTTGTCCGGCGAGAGGCCGCCGGAGAGAAAGAATGGCTTCGTGCGCGGATAGTTCGACAGCAGCGACCAGTCGAAGCGCCGCCCCGTGCCGCCCGCCCGCCGCTCGTCGTACGTGTCGAAGAGCACCCACTCCGCGGAGGAGTGCGCGGTCGTATCGGGCAGCGTCTCGCCGACCCGATAGGTCTTGATGACCGGAAGGCCGAGGGAGCGGACATCCTCGTCCGGCTCGGAGCCCTGCAGCTGCACGAGGTCGAGGCCGATCAGCGAGGCGATCTCGCCGATGTAGCCCACCGACGAGTCTCGAAAGACGCCCACGATGCTCGGGGGATTCTCACGCTCGCGCACCTTCGATGCGATCTCTGCGGCGCGCTCGGGCTCCACGTAGCGAGGAGTGGACGGCACGAAGATGAAACCGAGGAAATCCGCGCCGTGCCCGGCGCACAGCAGCGCGTCTTCTTCGCGGGTCAGGCCGCAGATCTTGATCCTGGTCAATGGGTCGTCACTCCGGCCGCCCAGTGGGCGGCGCACCACGCAGCCTGCGGACGGCGGCGGCCCGGTCATTCTGCCGCAAGAGCGACTCGCCGACCAGAAACGCGTCGAAGCGCGCCGCGCGCATACGTTGTACATCATTCGCGCTGCTGATGCCGCTCTCGGCGACCTTGATCACATCCTCCGGTATCAGAGCGCCGAGCCGTTCGGAAGTGCCGAGGTCGACGCGGAACGTGCGGAGGTCGCGGTTGTTGACGCCGATGAGGCGTGCTCCGCCGGCCAGGGCGCGCTCGAGGTCCGCTTCGTCGTGCACCTCGACGAGCGCGTCGCAGCCATGCTCAGCCAGGATGCCGATGAACCGGCGGAGGGTATCGGCGTCCAGCAGTGAGGCGATCAGCAGCATCGCGTCCGCGCCGGCCGCCACGCCGGCCAGGATCTGCGACGGCTCGACGACGAAGTCCTTCATGATCACCGGCAGCCCGGCCGCGCCCGACGCTCTGCGCAGCCAGTGGCGCGATCCGCGGAAGAACTCCGGCTCGGTCACCACGGAGATGGCCGCCGCGCCGCCTTCCCGGTAATCGGCCGCAATCCGCTCCACGTCGGGATTCTCGATGATCGGCCCGGCCGACGGCGACGCGGACTTGATCTCGGCAATGATGTTCACCCCTTCGCTCTGCAGCGCCGTGGAGAAGGCATGCTCTTTTCGACTCCGCGCTGCATCCCGCGCCGCGCGCCGCAGATCCCCGTCGTCGCTCGGCTCGCCGGCCAGACGGGCCCGCGTCCGCTCCACGATCCTGGCCAGAACGTCGCTCACCGCTCCCCTGCCGCCGCCTTCGTCGCCGTGACCAGCTCCTCGAGCTTGCGGCGCGCGCTCCCGTCGACGAGCGTCTGTCGCGCCATGTCGGCGCCTTCGCGCAGGGTGCGCGTCGACCCGGCCACGTAGAGCGCGGCGCCGGCGTTGGCGACCACGACGTCGCGCCCCGCCCCTTCCGCGCCGTCGAGCACTTCCATCGCAATGCGCGCGTTCGTCTCGACGTCGCCGCCCGCGATCGCCTCGATCGGGTGAATGCCGGCTCCGAAGTCCTCCGGGATCACGTCGAACGACCGCAGCTCCCCCTCCTGCACCTCGCAGACGTGAGTGGGCGCGGACACGGAGATCTCGTCGAGTCCGTCGCGGCTGTGCACGACCATGGCGTGCTCCGCGCCGAGCGCTGCCAGTACCTGCGCAACGACTTCCACGAGATGGTCCGCGTACACGCCGAGGACCTGCCGTCGCGCGAAGGCCGGGTTGGTGAGGGGGCCCAGGACGTTGAAAATCGTGCGCAGTCCCAGCTCGCGGCGGACGCTGACGACGGCGCTCATGGCCGGATGCAGCTTCGGAGCGAACAGAAACGAGATGCCGGTGTGACGGAGCACCCACGACATCGCCGCGGCGTCCAGATCGATGTGCACGCCGAGCGCGCTGAGCAGGTCGGCGCTGCCGCAAGCCGAAGAGACCGCGCGGTTGCCGTGCTTGGCGACCCTGGCCCCGGCGGCCGCTGCGACGATCGCCGCGACCGTCGAGATGTTGAACGTCCCGCGGCCGTCGCCGCCGGTGCCGCAGGTGTCGACCAGGTTGGCGCGATCGACGTCGAGCGGTGTGACGCGCTCGCGCATCGCCATGGCCGCCCCCGTGATCTCCTCGGCTGTCTCGCCTTTCATGCGCAGCGCCACCAGCAGCGCCGCCTTCTGTACGTCGCTGGCCTTGCCGTCCATCACCTCTGCGAAGAGCTGGTACATCTCATCGCGCTGCAGGCTCTGGCCCGCTGTCACTCGCTTGATGGCGGCAGCGATCGTCATTGCCCCGCAGCGGCGACGCCACTCTTCGCGGGGACACGCTCCGAGATCCGGAACGTCTCGAAGATCTGCGTGGCCGCAGGCGACACACGCTGCTCGGCGGTACGCGCCACGTACAGGATCTGGTACAGACGGTCGTCGTCAATCACCAGGCGGGAGCGGAAGAACGCGTCGTCGGAATAAAACAGCAGCCGCGCCGACGGCACAGCGCCTTCGCGCATCTCTTCTTGCTCCAGCGACGCGCCCAGCGCCTTGACCAGCGACGCGCGCGTGCTGGTCATCATCTTCTGCGGATCGAGAATCTTTCCGGGCATCTGGCTCATCGTCACGACGATGGCCTCGCCATTCGGTGACTTGGAGATCCAGTTCGTGGCGGTGATCTCGCCCTCTGGCGACTTCTGCTTCTGCACCTGCTTGATGAACGCGGCGTAACCGGCCGGCAGGTCGATGCTGAATACCTCGTTCTTCACGTCCTCGGCGCTGACCGGCAGCGTCGCCATCACTATCATCATCATCAGCAGCAGCAGAATCACATTCACTCGTCTCATCTGGTGGCTCCTCCGTTTCATCACCGAACCTCCGTTTGCTGAGGCTGCATTCCGCTTCATAGGGTCACTCTTCCATTTCGCGTGGCACTGGCCCTCGTCCGAGGAAGGGCTAATCTCTGGTGGATCATCGTCGCTGAGGCGGCCGGCCGCTCATCCGCTGAGGGTTCGAAGAAAGTTGTCGATCAGACGATCGCCTCCGACCGTCCCGTACGACTCCGGGTGAAACTGGATCCCGTAGACCGGCCTGGTGCGATGAGAGACCGCCATCACCACCCCCTCGGGTGTCTCCGCGTCGACGACCAGGTCGGCAGGCATCGTCCCGCGATCAATGATGAGCGAGTGATAACGCGCCGTCCGCATCGGCTGCGGGCACTCCTCGAACAACCTTCTCCCTTCGTGCCGCACGTCCGTCACCTTTCCATGCACGGCCACGGAGCCGCGGACGATCCTGGCGCCGAACGCCTCGCCAATGGCCTGGTGGCCGAGGCAGACGCCGAGCGTCGGGATGGTGTGGTTGAGGCGAATGAGCTCGACGACCCGGCCTGCGCGTGACGGGATTCCCGGGCCGGGCGAGATCACGATGGCGGCCGGCGTCCTTTCCAGAAACTCAGCCGGCTCGAAGGCGTCGTTGCGGATCACCTCGACCGCCGAGCCAGAGAGCCGCTCGATCTGCTGGACGAGGTTGTAGGTGAAGGAGTCGTAGTTGTCGATGACGACGATGGGCATGAAGAGCGACGAATTCTAGCGCCACGAGGCCGCCCGGGGGAACGAAAGGCCGGGCACGGGCTCGGGCTCGGGCTCGGGAACCCCTGGCGCCGGTGAGGACACCGGCGCTTCCATTCCGGTCTTCCCGTGCCAGTGCCCGTGCCTGGCTTTTGACTTTCCCGTGCCCGCGCCCGTGCCCGAGCCCGAGCCCGGCTCTTCGTCCCCTGGGGCTCGACGGAGTGCGGTCTCTTGGCATCGGCCTCTTTTAGTGCACGCACCGAAGTCACGCGAATTCATGACTCATCACACTAGGGCTAAACTCTCGCCCGCATGACAGAACAACAAGTCCAGCCACGATCGCTGATCGACCGTTTCCTCGGCATCATCGAGCGCGCCGGGAATGCCCTGCCGCATCCGGCCACCCTCTTCCTCATCGCGGCACTGCTGGTCATCGTGCTCTCGGCCATCGTGGCCTGGTTCGGCGTCACGGTCACACATCCCGGAACGGGAAAGACTGTCACCGTCATCAGTCTTCTCACTATCGAGGGACTGCACCGCATCCTCACCAGCCTGGTGGTGAACTTCACCTCGTTCGCTCCTCTGGGGACCGTGCTCGTGGCCATGCTGGGCATCGCCGTGGCCGAAGGGAGCGGATTGATCGGCGCGGCGCTCAAGCTGCTGGTGCTCTCCGCTCCACGACGGCTGCTGACGTTCGCGGTGGTGTTTGCCGGCGTCATGTCGAACACCGGCGGGGAGGTGGGGTACGTTCTGCTCCTGCCGCTGTCGGCGATGATCTTTCTGGCCGTGGGACGGAACCCGCTGGCCGGCCTGGCCGCAGCGTTCGCCGGCGTCTCCGGCGGGTACAGCGCGAATCTGCTCCTGGGCACGATCGATCCGCTGCTGGCCGGCCTGTCGCAGGAAGCGGCGCGGTTGATCGATCCGGCCTACCTGGTCAACCCGGCCTGCAACTGGTACTTCATGGCGTCGTCGACGTTCCTGATCGCCGGCGCGGGCACGTTCGTCACCGAGCGCATCGTCATTCCCCGTCTCGGCGAATACAAAGGCGAGGAGACCGCCGCGACCGTGGAGGGCCTGACCGCGGGGGAGAAGCGCGGACTGCTCGCGGCGCTGGTGGCCGCGCTGGCATTCGTCGGATTTCTCCTGGCCGGCACGGTCCCGGCGGGCGGATTCCTTCGCGATCCGAAGACCGGCGACCTGCTGCACTCGCCGTTCATGAGCGGCATCGTGGCCTTCATCTTCTTCGCCGGAGTGCTCACCGGCCTGGCCTACGGGCTGGCGGCGAAAACGATCAGGAACGACTCCGACGTCATGAAGTCGATGGCCAAATCGATGGAGACGCTCGGCGCCTATCTGGTGCTGGTCTTCTTCGCCGCGCAGTTCGTGGCCTTCTTCAACTGGACCAACCTCGGCCTGGTCGTGGCGGTGGAAGGGGCGGCCCTGCTGAAGGCCTCAGGCCTCGGGCCCATCCCGCTGATGATCGCCTTCGTGCTCCTCTCCGCGACGATCAACCTGGCCATGGGCAGCGCCTCGGCGAAATGGGCGATCATGGCCCCGGTCTTCATCCCGATGTTCATGCTCCTCGGCTATTCGCCCGAGCTGACGCAGGTCACCTACCGCATCGGCGACAGCGTCACGAACGTCATCTCGCCGATGATGTCGTACTTCGCGCTGATCGTCGCCTTCATCCAGCGCTACGACCCGCGGGCGGGAATGGGGACGCTCGTGGCCACGATGCTGCCGTATTCGGCAGCGTTCTTCGTGGTCTGGACCGCGCTGCTGATCGTCTGGACGCTGCTGGGCCTTCCTCTCGGACCGGGCGCGCCGATGAGGCTCCCGGGACCGGTGGGTTGACGTGGCCTCCTGAGGAGCCCGCACCCACCTGACCCTCGATCATGGCCCGAATTCGAAGCGGGTCTCGCCGATCCACAGGTAAGCGAGCCAGGAGCAACCGACGCCCAGGGTAACGATCCCGGCGATGCACAGCGCGAGCGCCGGCGCGACGAGGCGATCGAGCGTGGGAATCCGCTCGCGTGAATGGCTGCGCAGGAAGATGACGTAGGCAACGACGGCCAGGAATACGCCTGCGATGACATCCAGAATGTAGTGCTGCTTGGTGAACAGCGTGGACAGCGCGACCACCGCCGCACAGGCCGTGGCGACGATTCCAAGACTGCGATGCACGCGATAGGACGCGAGCGCCGACACGAACGAATGCGCGACGTGGAGTGAGGGAAAGCAGTTGTATGGCGGATCGGAGGAATAGAGCGCGCTCAAACCCCACACCGCGAATCCCTCTCCGATCACTCGGGCCGGCCGCGGAGCAGCGGTCGGATAGATGACAAAGAAGAAAGCATATGCAGTGATCCAGATCAGCAGGTAGGCGAAGACGGTGCGCCGGATCAACTCGTCCTGCCGCACGACGAAGATGGGGAGCAGGATCAGGAACAGATAGAGCGCTCCATACACGAACGCCCAGGCCGGAATCAGAGGGAAGGCGCGGTCCAGGGCCAACTCGGGAACGTACCGCCTGGCGGGCGGCAGCAGCTCCGGAATGAAAATGTAGAAGGGGACCAGTCCAACCAGCAGGACCATGGGAATGGATACGCGGTAGGGGCGAGCCAGCGACTGAGCGATCATGCTCCAGCGGAACGGGACCAGGTCAGCTGTGTTCGAAGGATCAGCCGTCACAACGAGTCGATTCCCACTCACCTCTCCATGGGCAGGATCACGGCTTCGTCCTCCGACTGCATCGTCAGACGAAGCTTGGACGACTGCAGCGGGACGGCCTCGAGCTGATCGAGCGCCGCGAGCTCCTTGCCGCTCCCGGCCATCCGCTGCATCTCCTCCCCTTTCGGCCAGAGACGCGAGTCGATCGAGCGGATCGACTCGTTGTAGCGGTTGACCGTGGTCTGCAGCGCCGAGCCGACGTTGGAGATGTGCTCCATCACCTTGACGAAACGGTTGAACAACTCGACGCCGGCGTCGTGCATCCGCTTCGCGTTCTCCTCGGTCTTCTCGACTTTCCAACCGGCGTGGACGACGCGAAGCAGCGGCAGCAGCAGCGTCGGCGACGCGATGTACACCTTCTTCTCCGCCGCGTACTCGAACAGATCGGGGCCGGCCGACGCCACGAACTGGTCGCCGGGCAGGAACATGACCACGAAGTCGAGCGTGTCGCTGATGGCAGCCTGGTACTCCTTCTTCGCCAGCGCGTCGACGTGACGCTTGAGGTTGCGCGTGTGCGCGGCCAGCAGGCCCTTCCGCGTCTCCTCGTCCATGGCCTGCGCGGCCGATGTGTAGTCGTGCGTCGGCGCCTTCGAGTCGACGGCGATGATGCGGTTGTTCGGCATCCGCACGAGCATGTCCGGACGCAGGCGCCGCCCGTCTTCGCCCTCCACGGTCTCCTGCATGGTGAAGTCGCAGTACTCGCTCATGCCCGACAGCTCGACGCAGCGGCGCAGCGAGATCTCTCCCCACGACCCGCGGAACGTCGGCGACTGCAGCGCGTTGGCCAGCCGCGAGGCCTCCCGCTGCGCCGACTCCTGCACGCCCAGAAGTCCGCGGATCTGTTCCTGGAGAGAGCCGTAGGAGGCGTTGCGCGCGTTCTCGCTCTTCTGCAGCTCGCTGCGGTAGTTGTCGACCATCTCGCGCACCGGCGTGAGCAGCGTGCCGAGGGACCCGTCCACCTGCTGCTTGTTCATCTGCACGAGCGACTCGCCGACGTTTTTCAGAGCGCTCTGCGCCAGCGCCGTGAACGTGTCCTCGACCTGCTTCTGATTGGCCAGCCGCGCCTCGGCGGCCGCCCTCGCCTGCTGCGCCTCTTCGCCACGCCGTCGCGCCTCGCGAACCGCCATCTCGCTCCGCTCGCGCTCCGCGCGCGCGGCATCGCGCTCCGCCGTGGCCCGCGCCACCCGCGACGCGCTCGCCACCCATCCCACCACCACCCCAGCCAGCAGCGCCACCAAGGCGACCTCGATCATTGTGAGCATGGAATGATGATGCGGGCCCGCTCCGATGGGGTCAAGGGCGGAGCACGCCGATCACGCGGTCGATCTCCCCCTCGTCGTTGTAGAAATGCGGCGAGAAGCGAAGCATCCCCTCGCGGGGGGCGCAGACGATGCCGTTCTCCTCCAGCAGCCTGTGCAGTCGCAGCAGCGTCATCGACTCTACATTGGGTGGAATCGCCGCAACGATGCCCGAGCGGATCGGGCCCGGGCTCCCCACCCGGTAGCCGATCGACTCCAGACGCCCGGCCAGCACCGCCGCCATCCGCACGACCTCGGCCTCCACCTCGTCGATCCCGATCTCGTGCAGCAGATCGATCGCCGCGCGCAGGCCGTGGATGCCGTTCGTGTTCAGCGACCCCGCCTCGAAGCGCCGTGAGTCGGGCAGCAGGTCGGTGGTGATGTTCAGAAACTTTCCGCGGCGCTCGATGTTCGTCCATCCGTTCTCGAGCACCTCCAGCTTGTCGCGGTGCTCCGCGGCCACGAAGAAGATCGCCGCCCCTTCCGGACCGCAGAGCCACTTGTGGCCATCCGCCGCCAGGAACGAGATGTTGGAGCGCTTCACGTCGAGGCGCATGGCGCCGAGGCTCTGGATGGCGTCGACGCAGAAGAGGATGCCGCGTCGCGCGCAGAGCGCGCCGATCGCGTCGAGGTCGGGGACGAAGCCGTTGTGGAACGCCGCCGACGACACGGTGACGATCCGCGTGTCGTCATCGACGAGCCGCTCGACGTCGTCCACCTCGAACCCGCCGTCACGGCTCTCCACGACGCGACACTCCACGCCCCGGCGCTCCAGCACCTTCCACGGCGTGAAGTTCGACGGGAACTCCAGGTCGGTCGTGACGACGTTGTTCCCCCGCTCCCACCGATACCCCTCCGCCACGAACGACAACCCCTCGGACGTGTTCTTGAGGATCGCGATCTCGTCCGGCCCGCAGTTGAGAAGGCCCGCCGCACCCTGCCGCAGCAGCTCGTACTCGTGGTACCACTCGCGCCAGTGCAGCGCGCCAAAGTCCTGCTGGTCGCGGGCGTGGCGCTGCATGGCGTCGAATGCGCGCGTGGAGAGCGGTCCTACCGCGGCGTGATTGAAATAGACGACGTTGCGCGTGACCGGGAAGAGCTCGCGGAG
>DATKCA010000110.1:0-4788 GCA_035544675.1 Thermoanaerobaculia bacterium
CAATCTGTGGAGCTGGCTCCACAGATTGTGGAGAAAGGGAAAAGGCAAGACCTGACCCCTTACGTTTCGGTGGACTGGGCGAAGGCGATCAGCTCCGCGAACTCCTCGGCGGGGACCGGCGGCTTGATCAGGTACCCCTGCATCTGGTCGCAGAGATAGCGTTTGAGGAACGTGGCCTGGTCGGAGTACTCGACGCCCTCGGCGATGACCTTCAGGCGCAGGCTGTGGGCCATGGCGATGATGGCCATGACGATCGCGGCGGTGTCGGGATCGCTGTTGATGTCGCGCACGAAGGACTGGTCGATCTTCAGCGTGTCGATGGGGAAGCGCTTGAGGTAGCTCAGCGACGAGTGGCCGGTGCCGAAGTCGTCGAGCGAGATGCGGATGCCGAGCTTCTTGAGGTCGTACAGCGTGCGGATGGAGGTCTCCGGACTGTTCATGGCGCTGCTCTCGGTGATCTCCAGCTCGAGCATCCGCGCCGGCAGCCCCGTCTCCTCGAGCACTTCCTTCACCCGCACGACCAGGTCGGGCTGCTGCAGCTGCGTCACGGAAAGGTTGACCGCCAGCGACAGATGGCGGAACCCCAGGTCGTGCCAGGTCTTGGCCTGGCGGCAGGCGGTGCGGATGACCCACGTCCCGATCGGCACCATCACACCGGTGGCCTCGGCGATGGGGATGAACACGGCCGGCGGAATCGATCCCATCTCCGGATGCCGCCAGCGCAGCAGCGCCTCCATCCCGGTGATGCGGCCGGACCGGAAGTCGAAGATCGGCTGATAGTGCAGCTCCAGCTCCTCGCTGGCGAGCGCGCGGCGCAGACCGTGCTCCAGGGCGATGCGCTGCAGCGCCTTGGCATTCACGAAGGCGTTGAAGAGCTGGTAGTTGTCGCGCCCCTGCTCCTTGGCCTGATACATCGCCGTGTCGGCGTTCTTGATCAGCGTGGCCGCATCGGTCCCGTCCTCGGGGAAGAGGCTGATGCCGATGCTGGTGGTGATGAAGAACTCCCGACCCTCGATGTGGAACGGGTAGCGGACGGCCTCGAGGATCTTCTGGGCGACGAACGCCGCGTCTTCCTGATGTGCCAGGGTAGGCAGGAGCAGCGTGAATTCGTCGCCGCCCAGGCGGGCCAGGGTGTCGCTTTCACGGACGCAGGAGGCCACCCGGGCCGCCACGGCCTGCAGCAGCGAGTCGCCGATGTTGTGCCCCAGCGAGTCGTTGATGATCTTGAACCGGTCGAGATCGAGGAAGAGCACGGCCAGCCTGCCGCGGTCGCGCTGCGAGTGCGACAGCGCCACGGTCAGACGGTCCTTGAACAGCAGGCGATTCGGCAGACCCGTCAGCGCATCGTGATACGCCAGGTGCTTGATCTGCTCCTCGGCATACGTCCGCTCGGTGATGTCGCGGACGACGCACACCATGCCTCCGCCTTCGATCGCGGTCAGCGAGATCTCCTGCGGGAAGAAGAAGCCGTCGCGGCGCTTGCCGGTGGCCTCACCGCGCCACCGCCCGCGCTGGCGCACCGACGGCAGGACGCTCGACACCAGGCGCAGATGCTCCGACTCGTCGTACAGGTCGTAGAACAGCTTGCCGACCATGGCCTGCGGGGTGGGGTAGCCGAAGAGCTTCGCGAACGCGTCGTTGACGTAGGTGAATCCGATCGTGTCATCGAGGATGCCGATGCCGTCGATCGAGGCCGTGATCGCCGCGGCCTGTTTCCCGAGCATCTCCACGGCCTGTTTGAGCTCGGTGATGTCGGTGCCCACGTGGAGGAATCCGGTGATGGAGGCGTCGGTGGCGCGCAGTGCGGTGACCGAGACCAGGACGGTGAGGCGCTCGCCGCTGGCCCGGACGTAAGTCCACTCGCGATCTTCGACTTCCTTCAGCGCGGCGCGCATGGCCAGGACGTCGAAGCCGCCCACCGGCCGGCGGAACTCCGTGCTCAAGCCTATGGCGTGCTGGGCCAGCTCGTCGGGAACGTGCAGCTCGAGCAGCGAGCGCTTCCCGATCATCTCGGCGGCCGTATATCCGAGCATGCGCTCGGCGCCGGAGTTGAAGACGGTGATGAGTCCGTTCGGATCGGTGGCGATGATCGACACCTGCGTGGCGGCGTCGAGCACCGCTTTGCGCTGCGCATTCGCCGCCGCCACCGAGGACTCAGCGAGCTTGCGCTCGGTGATGTCGTAGACGAACCCCTCGTAGTAGATGGTGCCGGCCGGGGAGCGGACCATGTGCGCATTGAGCTGGATCCAGACCGGCGTCCCGTCCCTGCGCTTCCACTGGACTTCGAGGTCTTTGGCCACTCCTGCCGGCTCGTAGAGTTTCGCCAGCCGTTCGCGATCCTCGGGGAACAGCCAGACGTCGCGGATGAGGTTCACCTGCAGCAGCTCATCGACCGACTCGTATGCGAGCATCCGGGCCAGCGTGTCGTTGGCCGTGATGAGGTGGCCGTCGCGCGTGGACTGGAGGATTCCCACCGATGCGAAGCGGAAGATGTTGCGGTACTTCTCCTCGGACTGCTGCAGCGCGCTCTCGGCGCGTTTTCTCTCGGTGACGTCGTGGATGATCGAGTAGAGGAGCTGGCGGCCGGCCACGTCGATGGCGCCGGAGTGCACCTCGACGTCGCGGATCTCGCCGTTGGCCCGCATGTGCCGGAAGTTGAGGTAGCTCCGCTCGTCCGCGACGACGCTCCTCATTTCCTCGCGGACCTTCTCCTCGCCGAGGACGTTGATGTCCCAGATGCGCAGGGTGCGCAGCTCTTCGACGGTGTAGCCGTAGAAGTCGCACGCGGCCATGTTCGCGTCGACGATGGCCCCCGTCTCCGTGTCGATGAGCAGCTGTACGGCGCGGTTGTTCTCGAACATCTGGCGGTAGCGGCGCTCGCTGCTGCGGAGGGCGACCTCGCTGCGCTTCTGCTCGATGGCCGACGCGACGTGCTGGGCGACCAGGGCCAGGATGTCCTTCTCGCGCTCGGAGTAGCGGCGGGCCGGGTCGTAGGTCTGCGCGCCGAGGACGCCCCAGACGCGGTCGCCGCTCTTGAGCGGGACGCCGATCCAGTCGATGCTGGGCGTTCCTGCCAGGTCGACTTCGCCGGCGGCGATGAGCGCGTCGAAGTCCTCGCGGCCGACCAGCACAGGCTTGCCTTTGCGCAGGACGTAGTCGGTGATGCTGCGGCCTCGCTTGCGCGGCTCGGGCGTGGTGTCGTGCTCGTCGGCAAAGTAGGGGAAGGAGACCAGGTCGTGTCCGGCGTCGTATTCGGCGATGTAGAAGTTCGTCGCGTCCATCAACTCGCCGACGACGCGATGGATCGACCGGTAGAACTCCTCCAGCTCGCCGGTGGCGCGGTTCAACTCGCCGATCCGGAAGAGCGCGGCCTGCAGATCCTGGGCGCGGCGCTGCTCGGTGACGTCGCGGAAGTACCAGGCTCGGCCGGCCGGCTTGCCGCCGGACGTCACCGGCACGGTCGTGCGCGAGAGGATGCGGCCGTCATTGAGCGGCACGGGATCGTCCGTGCGCACCGCCGCCGGATCGGCGTAGAGCGCGTGGACCAGGTTGCGGAAGCTCTCCCAGTCGGCCACGTGCTTGGCCGCGTACAGCATCAGCTCGCGGTCGTTGGCCTTGGCCGCCACTTCCGCCGGGATCCCCCAGATCTCGAGGAACCGCCGGTTGTAGCTGAGGATCTCGCCCTGGAGGCCGACGACGAGGATGCCGTCGATGGTCGCTTCCTGCTGGGCCTTGAGGATGGCGACGGTGGTGCGGAGAGATTTGGGGTTGCCCCGTTTCCGGACCGCCAGCAGGCGCATGAGAGCACGCCGCGCCCGCTGAATTCGCGAGAGCGAGCTGCCTCCGTCTGCTATTCCCTCCGGGTGAATCGTCATGCTCTCCGCCGTTACCGCTGAAACAATCCATTCTAAGGCCTCGGGCCTGGGGGCCTCGGGCCTCGGGCCTCGGCCTCGGGCTATTCGGAATCGCGCGCCAGCCAGAGCCAGGCGATGTAATCGACGAGCGGGGGCTCGGCGCCGCGCTCGCGCAGGCGCGCCGCGATCTGGCCGCGGTGATAGGTGGAGTGGCTCGTGACCTGGATGACCGTCTCCGCGAACGTCGTGGCGGCGGCGGTGCGGCCAAAGCGCTTCATGTAGGCGTCCGCCCACGGCAGGCGGACGATCCGGTCCTCTTTCTCGCTCTCCAGCACCTGCATCGCCGCGGCGTAATACGGGCGCGACCACTCGCGGATCGAGGCCAGGTCGGGAAAGTGATCCTCCGGCACGTCGTTGACGAAGGAGCCGGTGCGCCACACTTCGAGGAAGGCATGCTGCGTCGCGTGCAGGTGGTAGAGCAGCCGGTGCAGCCGGGCGTCGTTGCCGCCCTGCGCCAGCACGGCGTCCCAGACGCGGGCGTCGGCCCATTCCATGTGCAGCATGAAGTCGCGGAGCATGGAGGGATTCTAGTCCTTAGTCCTTAGGCCTTAGGGGCCTCCGCCCCAGCCACGGCACGGCACTGCCGGTTCCCCCTGACGCCGAAGGCCTAACGCCTAAGGCCTGGCGCCTAAAACCTAAGGACTAAGGCCTAAGGACTAACGAGGCCTAACGCCTAAGGACTAAGGCCCAAGGACTAAGGCCTAACGAGGACTAAGGCCTAAGGACTAAAGTTAAGGGTAGTACCCGCGAATGGTCTTGGCCTTCCCCTCGGTCACCTGCACGGACACCTCGCGCCATTTGCTCCCGGACTTCACGCCCTCCGGGGGATAGAAGCCGAGGACATACTGGGAGCGGAGCTCGTTCTGGATGTCGG
>DATKCA010000111.1:0-2297 GCA_035544675.1 Thermoanaerobaculia bacterium
AGGTCGTGCGCCAGGTCGGACGTCGACCCATAGCGCTGGGCCGGATCCTTGGCCAGACAGCGGTCGACGACCCAGATGAACGGTTCGGGAAACGAGTCTTCCAGCGTGGCCGGCTCGTCGTTCAGGATCCCGGTCAGAGTCTCCACGGCGCTGGGCCGGCGGAAGGGATGGTTGCCCGTGGCCATCTCGTGAACGATCAGACCGAACGAGAACTGGTCGGTTCGGAAATCGAGGCGCTGCCCGCGGGCCTGCTCCGGCGACATGTAGTTCGCCGTGCCGACGACCATCCCGTCCTCACTGACCTTCACGTGTGCTTCGGTCGGCGAGTTCGGATCGACCGGGGCCGTCTGCTTGACCAGTCCGAAGTCGAGAATCTTCGGCGTGCCGTCCGCGGTCAGCATCACGTTCTCGGGCTTCAAATCGCGATGAACGATGCCGGCCGCGTGCGCAGCGGCGAGGCCCTCGGCGATCCCATGCCCGATCGAGAGCAGCCGCCGCAGCGGGACCGGCCCGCGCTTGATGAGGTCTCGCAGCGACTCGCCGCGGACCAGCTCCATCACCAGCCAGGTCTCGCCGTCCTGCGTCGAGAAGTCGTGAACCGTGACGATGTTGCGGTGGTTGAGCGCCGACGCGCTGCGTGCCTCCCGTTCGAACCGCGCCAGCCGCTCCGCGCTCCCGGTCACTTCGCGCGGAAGGACCTTGACCGCGACTTCGCGACCGAGCCGCGTATCGCGGGCGCGGTACACCTCCCCCATCCCGCCAGCTCCGACTTCGCCGAGGATCTCGTAGGGACCCAGGCGCGTTCCCGCCACTAAGCGCATCGTGTACCGAGAGGATAGCAGCCGCCGATTACCGGCGGCTCTTCATGAGGAAGGCATCGAAGCCGGCCGCGCGCAACTGGTCACGGACGCGCTCCGCTTCGGCCTCCGACTGAAACGGGCCGACGTTCACGCGGTAGCGCGTAGGCGTCGGGAACGTCCGTCCGGCGTCGAGCGCGACGAAGTTCGCCATCAGCTTCGCCGAGACCGGCGAGATGGTGGTCTCGTCGATCGATGCGTCGTAGCCGGCGGAGAGGAGGTCGTGCTCGAGGAGAACCGCGGCCTGATACTGCCAGTGTGTGGCCACACGCACGACGTACACGCGCCGCACCTCCCGCGCCGTTCCGCAGCAGCACAGAAACAATGCCATCACTAAGGCCGGGCGCACGCGCATGTCATACCTCACGCTGTATGATCCTCTCATCCGAGGAGGTTGGGATGCCCATTCAGGGGACATTGGCAGCAATGCCGGTGCCGGAGCTGCTGTCCTGGATCTCGCAGTTTCAGAAGACAGGGACGCTCGAGATCCGCACGCGCGAGGCCGTCGAGACGATGGCCTTCGAGAAGGGAGCGCTCATCTTCTCCTCCTCCAACAACCCCGACCGGACCCTTGGGCGCATCCTTCTGCGCAGCGGCGTGGTGACCGAGGACATGCACAAACAGGCGCGTAAGCTGCGCAAGACGAAGTCGATCGCCGTGGCCAAGGCGCTCCTCGACCTGCACATGCTCACCGAAGACCAGCTGGTGCGGTTCCTCCGCAAGAAGGCCGAGAACGAGCTGTTCGACATCTTCGAGTCCAGCGAGGGTGAGTTCACGTTCAACGAACGCGATCTGCCCGAGCTGATTCTGCTGCCGATGCGCGTCGACGTGTCACGGATGCTCATCCGGGTCTCCCAGGACCGCGACGAGAAGGGCGAGTACGACTTCGACGCCACCGGCATCGGGATCGAGGTACCAAAAGACATCGACTGGTGACCCCCGTGCCCGCGCCCGTGCCCGCGCCCGCGCCCGGTTTTTGACTCTCCCGAGCCCGAGCCCGTGCCCGCGCCCGAGTCCGGCTTTTTACTTTCGTGCCCCCCACGGCGCTCCACCAAAAAAGGCCGGGCGCGGGCGCGGGCACGGGCGCGGGCACGGGAAAGTCAAAAGCCCGGCACTGCCCCCCTGCCGCTACTCCTGCAGAACCGCGTACGGGTTGACTGGCGTGTCCCCCTCGCGAATCTCGAAATGCAGATGGGGGCGCCCGTTCGCGGCATTGCCCGTGTTGCCAACATAGCCGATGACGTCGGCGGCACTGACACGATCTCCGGCGGCCAGGCCAGGCTGCCAGCGATCGAGATGCGCGTAGTAGAGAAGCGGGCCGGCGTCGGACTGGATCCAGACGCATCGTCCGCCGCGCACGGTGTTCCCGATGCGCGTGATCTGACCGCTCGTTGCCGCGACGACCGATGTGCCCAGCGGAGCGAAGATGTCGATCCCCTC
>DATKCA010000112.1:0-3916 GCA_035544675.1 Thermoanaerobaculia bacterium
CACCATGAACGTCGTCGAACGCCTGCAGCCGCCCTCCGACGCGCATCCGTTCGGCACAGATCAGTTCGGCAGGGATGTCCTCAGCCGCACGATCTACGGCGGCCGCATCTCGCTCCTCGTCGGCGCATCGGTGGCGCTGGCGACGACCGTCATCGGCTTCCTGATCGGCGCGATCGCGGGCTTTTTTCGGGCGGCCGATTTCGTCCTGATGCGCACCATGGACGGCATCATGGCGATCCCGGGCATTTTGCTCGCGGTCGCCCTCATGTCCTTGACGCGGCCCAGCATTTACGTCGCGATCGTTGCGATCACCATCCCGGAAGTCCCGCGCATGAGCCGCCTCGTGCGCGCCTCCGTGCTCACCGTCCGCGAGCAGACCTATATGGAGGCTGCCGCGACGATCGGCGTGCGGTTTCCCCGCCTGATGCTGCGCTATATCCTCCCCAACACGATGGGCCCGCTGATCGTGCAGGCGACGTATGTCTGCGCGTCGGCGGTCATCCTCGAATCCTATCTGAGCTTCCTCGGCGTCGGGCTGCCGCCGGAAACGCCGAGCTGGGGCAACATCATCGCCGCCGGACGCCTCTACCTGCAGATCGCGCCGTGGAACGTCATCTTTCCCAGCATCCTGCTGGCGCTCATGGTGCTGTCGATCAATCTCGTCGGCGACGGGCTGCGCGACGCGATCGACCCGCGCATGGCGCGCCGACTGTGAGTGGCGCAATGGCGGACGAGCCGGTCCTGCGCGTCGCCGACCTCAATGCCTCGTTTCTCGGCGAGGACGGCTGGCAGCAGGTCGTTCATGACGTAGCATTCGAGGTCGCCGCGAAGGAGACACTGGCCCTCGTCGGGGAGTCGGGATCCGGCAAGAGCGTCAGCGCCCTCGCGATTCTGCGCCTGCTGCCGCCGACGACCAGCCGCGTCACGGGATCGGTGCATCTCGGCAACGAGCCGCTCCACACGCTCTCCGATGCCGCGATACGCAAGATCCGGGGCGACGATATCGCGATGATCTTTCAGGAGCCGATGACGAGCCTCAATCCCGTCCTCACCATCGGCGATCAGATCGCCGAGGCCCTGATCCTGCATCGCGGCGCCACCCGGAGGGAGGCGATCGGCGCGGCCGTGCGCCTTCTCGACCGCGTCCGCATCCCAAGGGCCGCCGCGCGCGTTCACGATTACCCGCATCAGTTCTCCGGCGGCATGCGGCAGCGCGTGATGATCGCGATGGCGATCGCCTGCCAGCCCAAGCTCCTGATCGCCGACGAGCCGACCACCGCCCTCGATGTGACGATCCAGGCGCAAATCCTCGCGCTCCTGAAGGAGTTGCAGGAGGAGTTCGGCATGTCCCTCCTGTTCATCACCCACGACATGGGTGTCGTCGCCGAGACCGCCGACCGCGTCGCCGTGATGCACCGCGGCCGCCTCGTCGAGACCGGCCCGGTGGTCGAACTCTTTCAGCGACCCTCGCACGTGTGCACGTGCGCGCTGCTCGCGGCCGTTCCGCGCCTCGGATCGATGGCCGGGCACGACCGTCCGCAACGGTTCGCTGCGGTGGACATGGCGACGGGCGCCGCGGAGGTGCCGCGCGAGGTGGAGGACACGGTGCAGCACGCCGCGCCGCCGGTGCTCGAGCTCAAGAACCTGACGACGCGCTTCGATATCCGCAGCGGCCTGTTGCGCCGCGTCCGCGGGCGCGTGCACGCCGTCGAGAATGTGTCGTTCACGCTCAAGCCAGGGGAGACGCTGGCGCTCGTCGGCGAATCCGGGTGCGGCAAGTCCACCACGGCGCGGTCGATCACCGGGCTCGTCAAGCCCTCGAGCGGATCGATCGTCATCGACGGCATCGAGGTGTTCGGGCGTCGTGGCGCCAGCTACGAGCGCGCGCGCAAACACGTGCAAATGGTGTTTCAGGACCCTTTCGCCAGCCTCAATCCCCGCATGAAGGTCGGCTCCGCGATCGCCGAGCCTTTGCGGGTACACAGCACGATGAACGAGCGCAAGGTCAGGGAGCGCGTCGAAAGCCTGTTGCAGCGTGTCGGCCTCGACCCCGCGATGGCGCGACGATTTCCGCACGAGTTTTCCGGCGGCCAGCGACAGCGGATCTGTATCGCCAGGGCCTTGGCCCTCGAGCCGAAACTTCTGGTCGCGGACGAATGCGTTTCCGCCCTCGATGTCTCGGTCAAGGCCCAGGTCCTCAACCTCATGCTGGACCTCCAGGTCAGCCTGAAGCTCTCGTATCTGTTCATCAGCCACGACATGGCGGTCGTCGAGCGGGTCAGCCACCGCGTGGCGGTGATGTACGTCGGCGAGATCGTCGAGATCGGCCCGCGCGCCCAAATCTTCGAGGACCCTCGCCATCCCTACACGAAGAAGCTCTTGGCGGCGGTCCCAGTGCCGGATCCAATGCATCGCCGCACCAATGTCGATGTTTCACGGGAAGAGCTGCCCAGCGCTGAAAGGCCTTTGGATTTTGTTTTACCAGGAAATGAGTTTATTGAAGTTGCACCCGACCATCTCGTGCTGCAGCGAAAAACTCCTTAATTATACAAAACGCTTGAGCTGTTGAGGGCGGTGGCAAAGTCGGCCGATCGCCTCTTCCGTCCGCGAAAGGGGCCGATCCTCCAGTGGCCGGCTTTTACGCCGCCCTACGACGCCACCAAGGCGCCGCTCCACTGGCCGACTTTGCCACCGCCCTCAACAGCGCTTCTTTGAGGACCGCTAGGTGATCGCCGGCGGCTGGTCGGCTCAGCCGCCAATGAAGATGAAGTTTGGGCTCGATGTCGCCGGTGATCGGATTGGTCCACTCTTCCCCCGATGCGACCACGACCGTAGCGGGACCGAGCAGTTCCTCAAGTAGGCCACGGGCACCGAACGGCCGCTGGTCGCATTCCACGCTCAGCGCGAACGCCTCCTTCAGGTCCTTTTCGCGGGCTCGCCACGGGTCCTCAAAATTTGCAAAACCGGCGACGGGCGGACAGAAAACAGTGGGCGAATCGGCGTCCGCCGCCGACTGCGCAAGGCAGCAAGCAGCTTTGATGACGGGCTCCAGGCCGGCGTCGCCCAACTCAGCCACGGTGATCCTGAACGGCCTGCTCTCACCTTCCACAAACGATCGCAGCGCAACCATTTGGCCAGGCGAGGCATGCCGGAACAACGCGTTCACGAAGCTCGCTATCTGATCTGCATCGACCGCCAGCCCGGTCATCATTCCGCGCCCCGCGGTCCGTCAAATTGTCAGCGCGTGGAGGCGTGCCTCTCCTGAGCTTCGATCCACGTCAGGAGCGTGGACTTTCGCGCGCAAAGGAGCGCTCCGAGCCGAAACACCGGGATCTTCGAGCTCTCCGCGAGGTGGTAGATCTTCCGTCGCTCGGTGGCCGTGCCGAACATGAATTCGGCGATCTGATCCGCACCGCGCAGCAGATCGGAGCCGAGCGGACGCACCTCTCCCGTTTCCAGTCGAGCGGCATCGTCGGACCGAAGATCATCTACAATCAATTCCTTGTCCTTTCAGGTCTTTAGCAGGCTGCCGATCGCGAACACCGTGGTGTCGGTAAATTCCCGGAACCACCGCAAATCCCCACCTTTATATTTTTCCGGCACTTCAACCGGGCGGATCTGGCCGTCCTTCTCCGTGACGATCGGATGGCTATAGAACTTCACTTCCTGCTCCCTCCCGGTCGTGATTGTGATCCGGGCCTGCGGAAATCGGCCCATAAAGGTGACCCGTATCCAGAACACGTTCACAGTCCTGCCGGACCCGGTCTTCCTCTGGCGGCGATGATCTCGAAATGCCTGCAGGGAGCCGTCCTTTGCGGCCTCGACCAGCGCCACAAGGGCCTGACCCAGAGTGTGACTCTCCGGAAGAGCCTGCAGCGTCGGGATATCGAACTGCCATTGCTGAGGTTGCTCGAGG
>DATKCA010000113.1:0-13536 GCA_035544675.1 Thermoanaerobaculia bacterium
CTCCGCGATGATGCGGTCGCGCATCATCCCCTCGGCACATCCGAGGAGCGCGGCACCGAGGATGTCGACGGAGATGTCGGCGCGGAAGGAGCCATCCTCCTGCCCCTTCCGGATCAGCTGATGCACGAGCTCATAGAAGGAGAGGAAGCCTTTCGACAGCGCCACGTCGTGTCCGCGGACGCGGCGTCCTTCGAACAGGAAGATCGAGGCCAGATCGTGATCGCGGTTGAAGGCCGCCAGGACGATGTTGAGGATCCGGAGGAATGCCTCCCGGCTATGCGGGGCCTGGGCGGCCACGGGGGCGATCTGTTCGGTGAGAGAACTCCACGACTCGTTGAAGATCGCTTCGAGCAGGCCGCTCTTGCTCCCGAAATAGCGCACGAGCTGCGATTCCGACGTGCCGGCTTCGCGGGCGATCGCCGAGGTGGATGCCTGCTCGTAACCGAGACGCGCGAAGAGAGCCTTGCCGGAGGCGAGAAGACGATCGCGCGCGGAATGGGTGGTTGGGGGCTCCTGGCCGCTCATCGGCGATCAGGTTACCCGACGCTCGGCGGGAGTGCTACTACCGGCGGCTCCTCCGAGGGGGCGCGGGCCAGGCCGGACCCGCGCCCCATACCAGGAAGGAACTACTGGACGGTGATCCTTCCGCCTTCCACATCGCCCGACGCCGAGTAGTCGTCGAACGTGATGGAGAAGCGATCGGGACTTCCGTCGACCGCCGTCGCCGTGAAGGACGTCGTACGGACCTTGTTGATCGTGCACGTTCCGTGGATCGTCGCCGTGCCGGCGTCACGGTAGACGCTCGTGATGGCGGTCGACTCGAGCTTCAGGCGCAGCTTCTGATCGTGATACCGCACCGTGCCGCTCGCGACGGTGTCGACCATCGTGATGTCGAGGCCGAACATCCCTTTCCCGCCCGTCACCGGAATCCACCCCGACCCGGAGATCGCCGCGCTCGTGCTGCTGACCTGGTGCGTCGCCTCCGCCGTCGCCGACTGGCCGTCGTTGTCGGTGATCGTCAGCAGGACACGATACGTCCCCGACGCCGTGTAGGTGTGCGAGACCACGGCCGTGGTGCTCGAGGCGGTGGCGCCGTCGCCGAACGACCAGTCGTAGCGGACGATCGCCGGGCCGCTCCCCTTGTCGTCGTTGTCCACGGACGCCGATGCGTCGAACGTCACGCTGTCGCCGGCGTACGACGGATTCGGCGACGAGGTGAACGAAGCGGTCGGCGGCAGCACGCGGCTGACGGTGATCTGCTCGACGTTCGACGGCACCGCCGCCGACGGCGCCGCGCAGTCGCCGAAGAGCGACGACACCCGATAAAAGTACGTGCCGTCGCTTCGCTCCGTCACGTCGTAATGCGCCGTCGAGGCGCCGACGGTGGCCAGCGTCGTGAAGCCGGCGCTGGCGACGATGCGGATGTTGTCGATGATCCATCCCCGATGATCGGGTGCGGCGACGCCCCCGTCGGTGAAGAAGCGGAAACGGACGAGCGTCGAGCTGCCGGCGAAGATGCTGAGATCGACCGAGCGCTCTCCGGCGAAGACACCGGTGTACGTCGCGAGCGTCGTCCAGGAGGCGCCGCCGTCCGCGCTCCCCTCCACGTGCCCGTAATCGAAGTCGGTCTCGATGTCCTCCGACGAGTCGAACGTCAGGATGACGCGCGCCCCCGCGGGGAGCTCGATCGCCTGGGCGCTCTGCAGCGAGACGTCGAGATTGTCGGTGTAGAGAGGCGAGTAGCCGAGGGTGCCGGTGGTCGGATGGAGCATGTTCGTCCATTCGGCTGAGCCGCTCCAGCGCGAGTTCGATCCCGCCAGAAGCAACTCCGACCCGTCGTCGGACAGCAGCACCTGCGCCGCGCTCTCGGTGGCCTCTTCGACGCGATACCCGCACGGCCGCAGATCGTCGGCCGGATACGTCCAGCGCAGCGTGTAGTTCCCGTCGCGATCGACGCCGTCCTGCTGATCGGGATCGGCGTCGTCGCCGATGGTCAGCTCGGGCGCACCCTGTCCCGGCGCGGTGGCGCGGAAGTAGAACGGCATCCGCAGCGATTCGCCGCCGTCGCTCCGAGACGCCGTCACGTACCACTCGATCTGCAGCGGAGCCAGCGCTGCGTTCGTCACGATGTTGCCGTCGATGCTGATCGTGACGTCGTAGCTTGCCTCGCCTCCGGCGGGGACGCTCACCTGCGTGGAGGAGAGCGTCACCGTCACGCCGTCGAGCTCCAGATTGCGGTTGTTCACCACCGCGAGGTCGTAGGTACCTCCCTCGCCGGAGACGTCGCGGACCACCACGGCGGCCGAGCGGCTGATGACCGTTCCGGAGTTGATCGCCGCGACAGCGCCGAACGAGTGGCTGCCGAGAATCGACGGGAACTTCGGATCGGAGGAGACTACACCCATCATCGCCTTGCTGTGGACGCTCTCGAAAACATCGACGAGCCCGGCGCCCTGATCGAGCACCCGCTGGCCCGTCGTGCTGTCCGCCTTGATGGTCTGGCGGCCGTCGCGCAGGTTCGTCGCCGTGCTCTGCAGCGCGGTGCGGATCATGTCGACGTTCCAGCCGGGATGCGCCTGGCGGAGAAGCGCCGCGGCGCCGGCTACGTGCGGCGACGCCATGCTCGTGCCGCTGACCGATCCGTAGCGGCCCTGCGAAAGCGCCCCGAGGAGGCTCGCCGGCGGCACCGCGGCGAGGATGTTCGTCCCCGGCGCGGTGACGTCGGGCTTGACCTGCCCGTATCCCGCCACCGGCCCGCGGGAGCTGCTGTTGTTGAGCGAGGTATTCGCGAAGAAGGCGTTGATGCGGATCGGGTAGGTGGAGAGCGCGCCGTTCGGCGGATTCGGAGTCCCGTTGATCAGCGTCTTGAGGTAATCGAAGTCGGCCGGCGGCATGTTCGCCGCCGGAAGCGCCGCTTTCACGGCCGTCGGATTTGCCGTGGCGGAGCGGAAGATCACCGCAACTGCGCCGGCGAGGAATCCGTTGTTCGCGATCTGTCCGAACGTCGCGGGGAGGGAGTTCTGCACGATGGCGATCCGGCCGCGCGCGCTCGTCGGCCAGTTCGCCAGCAGCTCGCCGCCGCTGACGAAGACGTAGTACTGCGCCATCCCGTCGCCGGGCGGCGGCGTCGTCCCCGCCATCGGGAACATCGTGATGTCGCGCCGTTGTCCCTCGGCGTAGGGGAAGCTGCTCGCCGGCGTTACCGCGCCGGTCGTGCTGCGATCGATCGATGTCGCATCGAGGACATCCGTCGACCACGCCGCGGAAGGATCAATGCTGTTCGCCACACAGACCACGTGGCGGCCGACGCACGGCGCGCCGACCGTGCCTTCACCCGGTCCGGAGTTGCCGCCGGCAGCGACGACGACCGCGCCTGCGCGCGAGGCGTTGTCGGAGGCGATGGCGGTGATGCTGTCGGGCGTCCCGCTTCCGCCGAGGCTCATGTTGATCACGTCGGCCACCGGCTTCGGGAAGCCGTTCTGCGTCGTCGGAGAGACGGAGTCTTCGAGCGCCGCGATGATGGCGGAGGAGAAGCAGCCGCCCATCGGCCGCACCTGCGAGACGGTGGAGATCACGTCGCTGCAGACCTTGTAGGAGAGGAGCTTCGCCTGCGGCGCAACGCCGTGGACGCGGACGTCGTCGGCCGTGCCGGAGACACCGTCGAATCCGGGAGCGAAGCCGAGGTAGCCTGCGGCGGTGGCGGCGACGTGGGTGCCGTGTCCGAATCCATCCTCCACGATCACATCGGCCTGGAGGAAGGGAAGGTAGTAGACGACCTTGCCATTGATGGGGACGTCGGGATTCACGGGATCGACGCCGAGGCGGGGCGGCGTGGTGTCGCCGCCGAACTGTTCGTGGAACCATTCGATGCCGGTGTCGATCACCGAGATGTGGACGCCCTGCCCTTCGAGCCCTTCGTTGGCGGTGTCGGTCGCCGTCAGCTCGTGGATCGCCCCGTACACCTCGGGCGCGCGGATGTAGGCGACGCTGGCGTTCAGCTGCGTGTAGAGCATCTCGTCGGCGTGGACGGCCTTCACCTCCGGCATCGCTTCGATCGTTGCGATGGCGCCCTCGTCGACCAGGAGGTTGATTCCGTTGAAGACGAGCGTGTAGGCGAAGTGGTAGCGGACCTCTTCGCCGGCCGCGTTCTGCAGCGTCACGCCGCCGACCTGGAAGGCGACGCCTTTCGCCGCGAGCGCGGCGAGGAAGTCGTTCTGCTCGGCGCGGAGCGAGGCGCGGTAGCTCTCGATGCCGGCCTGCGAGATCGAACCGCCGTCCGCCGCGACGGCCGCCGGCTCCTGCGGCAGCTCGACGATGACGGAGGTGGTGGCGGCGGAGAGGGAGGAGGCAACGAGGAACGCGAGGGAGTGGATTAGAAGGATCAGTCGTCGCATGAGAGGCGCCTTTCTTTCGAAGGAAGTTAGCGGTAGTAGAACTACCACGCCGGCGAGCAAAACTCCAGCCTGGAAAAGTAGGTGTCAGGTCTGGAAAAGCAACTTCTCACCAAATTTGTCCGGTCATCGCGCAGCTCGGTGCCGTCCGGTCGGTGCGCTCACGAGAAGAGCTGCCGACGCCGATGTTCAGGCTCGATCGTGTCCGACGTCGACGGACGTGTGGCGCGTCGCTCCCGTCGACCGTGCCGGGCATCCTCTTCGCGGCGCCGGGGAGTGCTCTCCGCCGACGCATCGCTGGTTTTGAGTAGCGCCCCGGCGGGGCTAGAATCGCGCCACTCCGGATGAGCATCTCCCCAGGAACCCGCATCGGGCGATACGAGGTGCGCGCGTCTCTCGGCGCCGGCGGCATGGGGGAGGTCTTCCGGGCGCGCGATCCGAGCCTCGGGCGCGACGTGGCGATCAAGATCATTCGCGACGGAGAGCGCAGCGGCGACCGCGTACGCCGCTTTGTTCAGGAAGCGAAAGCCGCCTCAGCGCTCAGCCACCCGAACGTCGCACACGTCTACGAAGTCGGCTCCTTCGAGGACGTCCACTTCATCGCCATGGAGCTGGTCGAAGGAGAGACGCTGCGGGAGCGCCTCCGGCGTGGTCCCATGCCGCTCGACGACGTCGTGCAGGTCGGGCTCCAGATCGCGGGTGGTCTCGCCGCCGCGCATGCGGCGCAGATCGTCCATCGCGACATCAAACCGGAGAACGTGATCATCCGCCCCGACGGCTATGTGAAGATCCTCGACTTCGGGCTTGCCAAGCTGCGCGAGAGCCGCGGCGACGACGAGGCCACCATCCTCAAAACGCAGGCGGGGATGACCGTCGGGACGCTCGGCTATATGGCACCCGAACAGCTCAGCGGCGGCGACGTGACGCCCGCGGCCGATGTCTTCAGCCTTGGCGTCGTTCTCTATGAGATGGTGAGCGGCACGCGCGCGTTCCCCGGCTCGAACGCCAGGGAGATCATCACCTCGATCCTCACGAAAACCCCGGAGCCGCTCAGCCTCCGGCGGCATGACGTTCCGCCGAAACTCGAGGGCGTCATCGCCAGAGCCTTGGCCCGCGATCCCGCAGAACGCTACGCGACGGCGGAAGAGATCATCGAAGAGCTGCGCCAGATCAGCCGCGAAGCGATGATCGCCGGCGCGGCACCGTCATCGGTGGGGCGAGATCTTTTGTGGAAAGCCGCCGCCGCGGTGGCCCTCGCTGTGATCCTGGCGACCGCCGGCTGGTGGATGTACAGGCAGCGGCAGGAAGCGGTCGCGCGCGATCTCATCGCCGCGGCCGAGGAGCGGCTGGGGGAGCGCGATTACGCGCAGGCGTACGAGAAGGCCATCGCCGCGGCGGCGATTGTGCCGGGCCACAGACGATTGCATGAGCTGCTCGCTCTCACGTCCGAGGAGGCGGTGTTCGATAGCGATCCTCGCGGCGCCACGGTCTTTCTGCAACGAATCGATGGAGAGGGGAGGACGGCTGCCGGAACGACGCCGCTCACCATCCCTCGTCTTCCTCACGGCAACTACGTCGTCACCTTCGAGAGAGAAGGCTACCTCCCGGCGAGCCGGCCTCTCACGACGAAGCCGTTGCTGCACGGCGGCGATTCGATCGGTATGAAGCCGGCGCCGATCCAGGTTCGGCTTTTCAGGAACGGCGAGCTCGAAGGAGGGATGGTTCACGTGCGCGGCGGCCAGTATCAGCTCACAGGCTGGTCGAGGCCGAGCGACCGGACCGTCGAGCTCGACGACTTTCTGATCGACCGCTACGAAGTCTCCAACCGCGACTTCGAAGAGTTCGTCCGCGCCGGCGGGTATCGGAGAGCGGAGCTGTGGAAGGATCCCTTCGTCGATGGCGGGAAGACCCTCTCCTTCAGCGAGGCCATGGGCCGCTTCCGCGACACGACCGGCCTGGCCGGTCCACGCCACTGGGTCCGTGGCGCTCCTCCGGCCGGGCTGGAGAACCACCCCGTCACGAACGTCACCTGGTACGAAGCGGCGGCGTTCGCGGCATGGAAGGGGAAGAAGCTGCCGACGATTTATCAGTGGGAGAGAGCGGCGCGCGATCCGGTGGCACATCCGACCGCCACCGCCCTCGGCACTCCCTTTCCATGGGGGGTCGTCACACAAGGTGACGATGTCACCGATCGCGCGAACTTCGTCGGAGAAGGAACCGTTCCGGTCGACAGCATGCCGTTCGGCATCAGCCCGTGGGGAGCGCATCACATGGCCGGAAACGTCGCGGAGTGGTGCCGCAACCCGAAAAAGCCGGGATTCACGGTCCGCGGCGGCGCCTGGAACGATGCCGTCTACGCATTCGGCGCGACCGGCGCCTTTCCTTCCTTCTATTCCAGTTCGACACTCGGATTTCGCTGCGTCAAGGAGATCGGCGGCAGCACGGCAGACCAGGGAGCGTTCGCGCTGGCGACGTCCACGAAAGCCCCGGAGTTCCACCCTGTCGGTCATGAGGAATTCGAGGAGATCCGCCGCCGGTACGACTACGCTCCTCAGCCTCTGCAGGCCCGTGTGGTCGAACGAATCGACAGGCCGGCGTGGGCGATCGAGCGGATCGAGTACACCTCCGGAGGGAAGAGGGTGCCTGCCTACCTCTTTCTGCCAAAGGGATATGAGCCGCCGTATCAGGTCATTCAGTTCAGCCCGGGCTCGGACGTTTCATCGGGGTGGCGACGGCTCGACGCGGCGATCGAGATCTGGCTGGGGGGTGCCATCCGCGCCGGCCGCGCCGCCTTCGCGGTCATCGGGCAGGGCTATCTCGGCCGGCCTCGCGAAATGACGCTGCCCGATTCACGCTCGCCTGAGTATGCCGACTACATGATCACGCAGGTGACGGAGCTGCGGCGCGGGCTCGATTATCTCGAAACGCGGCCTGACGTCGACAGCGCGCGCCTGGCCTTCTTCGCCATCAGCGCCGGAGCGGCGGAAGGAGTCCTGCTGGCGGCGCTGGAGAATCGCTATCAATCGGTCATGCTCATGGGAAGTTCGCTGAGAGAGCGGGAAAAAGGCGTCACCGCTGCCGCCAGCCGGATCAATTTCGCTCCGCGTATGGGAGGCCGGAAGCTGGTCTTCCACGGCCGCTATGACGAGACGGCCCCGTGGGAGACGGATGGGCGCGCTTTGTTCGATCAGCTGCCCGAGCCGAAGCGCGTCGAATTTTTCGAAGGGGGACATGTCGCTCCCTCCAACGTCCTGATTCCGACGATGCAGGCGTGGCTCGACGAAACGCTCGGCCCGGTGAAGTGACAGTTCGCGAGCCCGAAACTTCTTGTCACCACTTGGCACATCTCCGGCGTGACCTCGGCTCTATCTTCGGCGTATCAATCGAAGGAGGAACGACCGATGAAGAAGCTCATGTTGATCGTCGTAGTGCTGCTGGCGGCCGGCGCGCTGTTCGCCGGTGAAGGGAAGAGCTGTGACCGCAGTCAGGCAGCGAAAGCGGTGCAGCTCACCGGGACAGTCGTAGTCGAGAGCGGCGCGGACGGCGAAGTGCGTGTATTCCGCGTCGCCGACAGCGACAAGGCGTACTCGATCTGCCACAAGAGCACCGCCGACCTGGCAAAGCTCAACGGCTCCAAAGTCCGGGTGAGCGGCAAACTCGTCTCCTGCGACGAAGGGCAGGAGCTCGTGATCGACAAAATTGCGAAGATCTGACGCTGCCCCGGCCGCGGGACGCGCTGCGGGCTGGCTCTGCCGGCCCGCGGCGACCTCTGCGTCTGTTCCTGCGGCGCGATCCTTACGACGTGAGCTTCCGTTCGAGCTCTTCCACGCGATGCCGTAACACGGCCACCTGATTCTTCAGACCGTCGATTTCTGTACGCAGCGTTTCTTCGTCCGCGATCTGCGAATCGACGTCGCCGCTCTCCAGCCGGGCGATGCGTTCTCTCAGTCTGACGATCTGGGCTTCGATGTTCGTGAGATCGGAATGCAGCGCGATCTGGTCGAGTCGCTCTTGTACGGCGGTGATCCGTTCTTCGAGTCCGCCGACGCGAGCCTCGAGGCGCTCAACCCGAGCCTCGAGCCGCTCGACCCGAACCTCGAGGCGCTCGACTGCTGCGCGGAGTGCCTGGTACTCCGTTGACAGCCCCTCGAGTCGGTTGTAAACCGCATCGAAGTGGGAAAAGACATCATCGAACCTGATGTCGATTCGATCGAGACGGGACACGATTCTCGTGATGTCCGGGAAGATGATTTCCCGGTGAAAGCGAATCAAGTCGTCCCAACCGAGTGGCTCGGGCACGACTCGATCCTACCTCGGCCGCGTCGAAGTGCCGAGGACTTCCACCAGGCGTGGAACCGGCGGGTGTTCTGCGGAACGGGCCGCTGTCGAAGTAGTGGCCGGCGACGACGCGTGTGCGGGAAGGGAAGTCGAAGAGTTTTCGCGCGGAGCTCGAACAGCTCGAGCGCAGCGTCCGTGACTGGACGACACCCGACGCGGCGCGAGCGAGGTGATCCCGGTATCATGGTTCCATCCTTCACCATGGCACTCGTTTAGGCCCCTACGAGATCGTCGCGGCGATCGGCGCCGGCGGGATGGGTGAGGTCTACCGAGCGCGCGATACCCGCCTGGACCGCACGGTCGCAATCAAGATCCTTCCCTCGCACCTCTCCGCGACTCCGGAGGTCCGCGAACGATTCGATCGCGAGGCTCGGACGATCTCCCGCGTCACGCACCCGAACATCTGCACGCTCTTCGACGTCGGTCACCAGGACGGCATCAGCTTCCTCGTCATGGAGCTGATCGAAGGGGAGACGCTCGCCGATCGCCTCGCCCGCGGGCCGCTGCCGCTCCGCGACGTGCTCCGCATCGGCGCCGAGATTGCCGCCGCGCTCGAACGCGCGCACCGCGAAGGCATCGTCCACCGCGATCTCAAGCCGGGCAACGTGATGCTGGCCCGCTCCGGCGCCAAGGTCGTCGATTTCGGGCTATCTAAACAGGACGTTTCCAGCATCGCCGGCGTCTCGAACGGCGCTACGGTTCACAAGCCGATCACAGAAGAGGGAACGGTTCTCGGGACGCTCCACTACATGGCGCCGGAGCAGCTCGAAGGAAAGCCTGCCGATGCCCGCACCGACCTCTTCGCCCTCGGCGTGATTCTGTATGAGATGACCACCGGACGCCGTCCCTTCAACGCCACGAGCCGCACCGGCATCATCGCCTTGATCCTCGAGCACGATCCGGAGCCGGTCTCCGCCCTGCAACCGATGACGCCTCCGGCGCTCGAGCAGGTCGTCCGCACCTCTCTGGAAAAAGATCCGGAACAGCGATGGCAGACGGCGCACGACGTCCGGCTCCAGTTGCAGGCGATTTCGTCGGGCGAAACGGCGTCGCGGAGAGCGCACCCGGCGAAGCGGCCTGCGACGCTGCGGGAGTGGATCGCGTGGGGCGCCGCTCTCGCCGGCCTGGCCGCGGCGATGTTCTTCGCCGCGCGCGGCGAGCGAAACGGCGGCGGCGCCTTCCCCGTCCGTCTGTCGATCATCATTCCGAGCGAGCATGTGCTGCCGGAGCTGATCCACACGGCGCTCTCTCCCGACGCACGCCGCGTCGCTTACATCGCGCCGACCGCCAGCGCCGACAGCATGCTCTGGGTCCGTCCCCTCGGCGGCTTCGAGGCGCGGCCGCTCGCCGGAACCGAGGACGCTTCGTTTCCATTCTGGTCGCCCGACAGCCGGTTCATCGCCTTCTTCGCGGAGGGGAAGCTGAAGAAGATCCCTGCCGAGGGTGGCGCGGTGCAGCGGCTGGCCGACGCTCCGGCAGGGCGCGGCGGGACCTGGAGCCGCGACGACGTGATCGTCTTCGCGCCGACGCTGCGCGGCCCGCTGCATCGCGTCGCCGCGACCGGAGGCAAGTCGTCGCCGGCGATCGAGGTTCCCGATGTGTGGCCGGGGACTCGGCGCTGGCCTTCGTTTCTCCCCGACGGAAAACGGTTCCTCTACTTCGCCGTCGGCATCGAAAGGCCGCGAGGGATCTACATGGCGTCGCTCGACGACCCCGAGGAGCGGCACGTGACCGACTCCCTGACGCAGGCGGTGTTCGTCGAGCCGGGCCATCTCGTCACGGCGCGGGAGGGAGTGCTCGTCGCGCAGGCGTTCGATCCGGACGCGCGGCAGGTGAGCGGCCCTCTCGTCGCGATCGGCGAGAGCGTGGCGACCTCGATCGGGTTCAACTTCGCTGATTTCTCGCTCGCGCGCGACGGAACGATCGCTTTCAAGGAGAGCGACATCGCAACGAGCCAGCTCACGTGGTTCGACCGGCGTGGCGCGATGCTCGGCACCGTCGGCAAGCCGGGCGTTTTCCTGGCGATGAGGCTGTCGCCGAAAAACGATCGGGTGCTGGTGATTCGTGCCGATCCGGGGACGAGGACCGGCGATGTCTGGGTGGAGGAGATCGGACGTGACGCGCCGCAGCGGCTCACGTTCCGCGACCGGCAGACGAGAGGGCTGGCGTGGTCGCCCGATCAGCAGCACATCGCATACGGGCAGTCGCCCGGCAATACGCCGCTCGACGTCTTCCGCAAGCCGGTGGGGGATCCGTCGCAGGAGCAGCCGGTGATCACGAATCCGTCGCTCGAAATGCCAAACGACTGGTCGCCGGATGGGAAGTACATCCTCGCGCAGCAGATCCGCGACGGAACGCTGTGGGACCTGGTGATCGCGCCGGCCGACGGCAAGGAGCCGGAGAAGACGTGGATCGGCGGTCCGTTCAACGAGATGACGGGACGCTTTTCACCCGACGGAGAATGGGTCGCATACGTTTCGAACGAATCGGGGCGGAACGAAGTCTACGTCCGTCCGTTTCCGGGGCCGGGGACAGCAACGCGCGTCTCGCACGACGGGGGAGTGATGCCGGTGTGGCGGCGCGACGGGCGCGAGCTGTTCTTCCTCTCGCCGCGTCTGGAGCTGATGGCGTCGGCGGTGACGCGCGGCGCCACGCTCTCGTTCGCGGCGCCGGCCGTTCTCTTCCGGCCGGCCGTGACGAACCTCTTCATCGAAGTCGACGTCTTCGACGCGGCGGCGGATGGAGAGCGATTCCTTGTGAACGCGCGGGTCGGGAATCAGGTGGTGAATCGGCTGAACATCCTCATGAACTGGCGGGGCGAGCTCGAGGGGAGATGACGGATGCTCAGGCCGGCTTGCCCCAGAAGTAGCCCTGGCCGTATTCGATGCCGATCTCGCGCACCACGGCCAGCTCCTCGGCGGTCTCGATCCCTTCGGCCACCACTTCGCAGCCGAGGGTCCGGCCGATGGAGGTGTAGCGGCGAAGGCTGTCGATGCGATCAGGATCGCCGGGGATACCGATCACGCAGCGCTTGTCGAGCTTGATCATGTCCGGCTGCAGCATCACCAGGCTCTCCAGGCAGCTGCTTCCGTAGCCGACGTCGTCGATGGCGATCATCATCCCCGACGCGCGCAGCTCCCGGACGATGGCCAGCAGGTAGGAGGGATCGCCGATGATCTGCTGCTCGCTGATCTCCAGGCAGAAGGTCTGCGCCGGAAGCGGTCTGGGGAAGATGTCCAGAAGATGCTCGACCGGTACGGCCAGCAGCGTGCTGGGGAAGACGTTGAGGTGGAACCGGGCGTAGGGAGGGAGGTGGAGGGCGGCGTCGACGGCCTTCCGCAGGCACATATGGTCGACCAGCGAGAGGACGTTCCGCTCGGCGCAGATGCGGAAGAAGTTCTCCGGCATCTCGAAGGCGCCGTTCGAGTAGCGAGTCAGGAACTCGTAGCCGACCGGGCTCTCGTCGTCGAGCCGGAAGATGGGCTGCTTCACGGTCAGCATGTGGATGCCGTGCGTGAGGTTGTTGCACATGTCGGCCTGGGCGCACAGGCGCTTGTCGTTGTCGTCGAAGTCGTCCGATTCGAACACGACCCGGTTCTTCCCTTCGCCCTTGGCGCGCGAGAGGAGCATGTGGGCGCGGGCCATGAGCTGGTCGACGGCCGGTGTGTCGGAGGTGAGGAGGATCGACGCCAGCGACGCGGTGAGCGTGACCGTGCCGGTGCTGTGCTGGATGACCGAGGTGGCGATGGCCAGCCGGATCCGCTCGGCGATCCGGGCCACCTCGGGAGGGTCGGTCTCGGGAAGGATGAGCATGAACTCGTCGCCGCCGATGCGGCCGACGTAGTCGATGCCGCGCACGGAGGCGCGGAGGCGGCGGGACATTTCCTTCAGCACCACGTCGCCGACGGCGTGTCCCAGCGATTCGTTGATCGCCTTGAAATCATCCAGGTCGAGGACGATCACCGCCGCGCCGGCGAGGCCGGCCTGCGCGTGTTGGACCTCGCGGGAGACCGCCTGCTGCAGCCCGCGGCGGTTGAGCAACTCGGTCAAGGGATCGATCAGCGAGAGCCGCTCCAGATCGCGGTTCATCGTCTCCAGCTGTTTGGTCATATGGGCGAGATCGCGAACGCTCCGATGACGTTCGATCGCGTAGCGGATCGAGCGCAGCAGCGACTCCGAATCGAACGATCCCTTGAGCAGGTAATCTTCGGCGCCGCGGCGCAGCGCGGCGGCGGCGAGCGTGGAATCGCGCGATCCGGTGAGCACGATGACGGGAACTTCGTGGATGGCGCTCTGCAGACCGCCGAGTGCGTCGAGATTCCTGGCATCGGGCAGATCGAGGATGACCAGATCGGGACGGCTGTCGGCCACCGCGGCGCAGGCCGCGGCGGCCGTGGTCACGTGATCGATCGCGAAGTGGGAAGAGCTGGATGTCGAAAGGAGCTCGCGCAGCACCGCGGCGGAACGGGCGTCATCTTCTACCAGAAGAACGCGGACCCCGGCGGAGAGAGGCGTGGTGCTCACGCAAATACGGATAAAGCCGGGGCATCCGGGGCAGAGTGACGAGTGTCACGAAACTTGTGCAGTCGTTTCCGGGCTCTGCCGTTCAGCTCCACTCGCAGACGTACTCGCAGATCTCCGCGCCGCGAGCCCGGCACTGTGTCTCGGTGACGCGGGCATTCTTCCCGCCGCAGATCTCGATGGCTTTGCGGTGCCACCCGGCCACCGTCAGGCAATCGTTCCGGGAGACGATGTTCGCCTCGAAGGTGCGGATCACCCCCTTCGTGTCGCTGACCCGCTCGTAGGT
>DATKCA010000114.1:0-7181 GCA_035544675.1 Thermoanaerobaculia bacterium
TCAGTTCATGCCCGGCAACGACGGCAACGGAGGTTTTGCCACGCATGTGCTGGTGCCGGCCCGCGGACTCTGCACCGTTCCCGACGAGTTGCCACCCGGACTCTCGCTCGAGATGCTGTCGGTCGTCGCTGACGCCGTCACCACTCCCTACGAGGCGATCGTTCGGGCAGGCCTCGGAAATGATGACGTCGCCGTCGTGGTCGGTGCGGGTGGGATCGGAAGCTTCGGCGTCCAGATCGCGGCCGCTTTCGGCGCAGCCGTCGTTGCGATTGATGTCGATGATGCACGCCTGGCAGTGGCGGGAGACCACGGTGCGGCCGTTACGTTGAATCCTGAGAACGTCGCTGCAAAAGACATCAGGAATGCAGTTCGGGAGCTCTCGCGCACGAGCGGAAAGGGCTCACTGGGGCTGAAGATTTTCGAGATGAGCGGCACGGCCGCCGGCCAGGAGACCGCATTCGGTCTGCTGGACCACGGCGGTTATCTCGCCGTCGTCGGATTCACCACGGACAAGGTTTCGCTGCGGCTTTCGAACCTGATGGCGTTCGACGCGACCGCTCGAGGCAACTGGGGCTGTGATCCCGCGCGCTATCCCGCCGCACTCGACCTCGTACTCGGCGGCAAAGTGAAGCTCGCACCGTTCGTCGAGCAACACGCGCTCGACGAGCTTCCACAGCTCTTTCAGAGCGCCGCGAATCACCAGCTTCGCCGCCGTCCGATCGTCGTGCCGAACGGGAAGGAGTATCGATGAAAGACCACAACCTCGTACCAGAGTCCGAGCCTCGCATGATCGCAGTGTCGAAGCGGCCCATTCTCGACCGGAGCGGTGTGCCCGTGGATGGGCTGCACAACGTGTGGATCACGCTGAACAACCCGGGGGAGCTGAACAGCTACACGACCGAGATGCTCAAAGAGATCATCCTCGCGTTGCGTGCTGCGAGCAACGATCGCGCAGCTGTGGCGGTCGTTCTGACGGGTGCCGGCACGCAGGCATTCTGCACCGGCGGCAACACCCGCGAGTACGCCGAGGTGTACGCAGGAAGGCCGAACGAGTACCGCCAGTACATGCGGCTGTTCAATGACATGGTCACCGCCGTGCTGCAGTGCGACAAACCCGTGATCTCCCGGGCTAACGGGATGCGGGTCGGCGGAGGGCAGGAGATCGGGATGGCGTGCGACTTCTCGGTCGCGAGCGACCTTGCGGTCTTCAGTCAGGCCGGACCGAAACATGGCTCGGCACCCGACGGCGGCAGCACCGACTTTCTTCCGCTGTTCGTCGGCATCGAGAGGGCCATGTACAGCGCCACACTCTGCCAGGTCTGGAGCGCGCACCGCTTCTACTGGCTCGGTGGGCTCACGCAGATCGTCCCGGCACTCCGGGTGGATGGTGACTGGGTCCCGAATCCGATGGTGGTGACCGACCGTGTTCTCGACGACTGGGGCCGCGTCGTGATCGGGGAATCGAAGGGGGGAGCCGCCCGGGAGGAAGCGAAAAGGCTGATCGAAAGCGGCACGGTCGACCTTACGCTGCTCGATGACGCCGTCGATGACCTGGCGACCAAGCTGCTCTACACGATGCCCGACTGCCTGACCAAGACGGTCGAGAGCATCCGCAAGCACAAGCTCGAGCACTGGGACCGGAACCGTGAGAGCAACCGCGCCTGGCTGTCGTTGAACATGATGACGGAGGCGAACGCGGGCTTCCGCGCCTTCCATCACGGCACGAAGACGCAGCGCGAAGTCGACTTCATTCTGCTCCGCCGCAGGCTCGCCGAGGGCGCCGCATGGGGCGATGATCTGATCGAGGAAATCGCGCCATGGGTGGCCCCCGCGGCGAAAGTCGAGCAATGAGACAGCAACTGCAGGATCTCATCGAGTATGCGCGCCTGCTCTACGAAGATGTCGACCTCACGGTCGTCAGCGGATGGAAGAACCGCGTCGAGGGAAGGAAAGCGATCGGTCACATGCCGATCTACGTTCCGCGCGAGTTGATCCATGCCGCGGGAATGCTTCCGGTCGGAATCATGGGCGGCGGCGACCGGCTCGAGATCGTCCGCGGCGACGCCTACTTCCAGAGCTACATCTGCCGCATTCCGCGCAGCACCATCGAGCTCGCGCTGTCCGGCCGTCTCGACATGCTCGACGGAATGCTCTTCCCCGCAATCTGCGATGTCATCCGGAACCTTTCTGGCATGTGGTCGATTCTTTTTCCAGAACGCTACGTTCGCTACATCGATGGTCCTCAGAACTTCGAAGGCCGGGTCGGCGGGTCGTTCTGGAAGCACGAGCTGGTCCAGCTCCGCGATGACTTTGCCGTGATCGCCGGGCGTGAAGTCACCGATGAAAACCTCCGCGAGAGCATCGCGGTGTATAACGAGAATCGCGCTGAACTCCGCGAGCTCTATCGCGCGCGCAGTCTCACTCCGTGGTTCTTCCCGCTCTCGGAGGTCTACTATTTTCTCCGCGCGGGCAATGTGCTTCCACCAGAAGAGCACACAGTGCTTCTTCGCAAGTACCTCGAGGAAGCTCCGCGAGACCCCGAGCGAAAAGAACAGGACCAGAGCCGCATCGTTCTGGTCGGCATGTTCTGCGAACAACCCCCGCACGGCCTGCTCGTCACGCTCGAACGCGCCGGCTGCTGGGTCGTCGACGACGATCTGCTCCTCGGATTGCGCTGGATCGTCGACGACATCGACGTCGAAGGAGACCCGCTCGAGAATCTCTCGCATGCATATCTCACACAGAGCGTCTCGACCGCGTCGCGGTACGCGGCAGAAGGGAACCGCGGCGCCTGGCTCGTGGACTCCACCCGACGGAATCGTGCGGAGGGCGTGATCTTTTCTGCAGCGAGCTTCTGCGATCCGGCGCTGCTCGATCAGCCGATGCTCGTCAGCGCTCTCGACCGCGCCGGGATCCCTCACACCGAATTCAAGTACTCGGAGGACACGGGCCAGTTCGCCGTAATCCGGGAACAGGCGGGAACATTTTCCGACTCGATCCGACTATGGAGCGAATCATGACCAAAATCATCGAGCACCCGGCATCCGTCTCGAAGGAACGCAGCATGCTCATGCAGAAGGAGATGATCTCTGCGCATTACGATGCCCTTGCAACCTCCAACGACGACGGCCGCAAGGTGGTCTACACGTTCGTTCCGGGAAATCTCAATGAGCTGGTCCGCTCGTTCGATCTTCTTCCCGTGCTCCCGGAGATCAATGCGCTTCAGTCCGGAATGCGCAAGCTCTCCGGCGAGTACATCGCGGAAGCCGAGAAACAAGGTCACAGTGAAGACGTCTGCACGTATGTGAAGTGCGACATCGGCATGCTGAAGAAGGGCAACATCGGTCCGACCGGCACGAAACTGCCTAAGCCCGACCTCCTGCTCCTTTCCTACACCGGCTGCTTCACGTTCCTGAAGTGGTTCGAGCTGCTCCGCGAGGAGTATGACTGTCCGGTCGCGATGCTTCACGTTCCGTATCAGGCGGACGGCATCATTCATCCGCACCAGCGCGATTACGTCGTCGAGCAGATCAGGACGGAGGTCATCCCGAAACTCGAGGAGGTGAGCGGCCGGAAATACGACGAGGACCGGCTCCGGGAAATGCTTGCCCTCTCTTCGAAGGCTGAGGACGATCTGGTCGCGGTCATGGAGAGTGCGAAGCACGTTCCATCGCCGATCGATGCCTACTTCGGCGGCGTCTATTACATCGGACCGATCTTCAGCGCGTTCCGTGGTCTGCCCGGCGCAGTCGACTACTACAGCACGCTGCGCGAGGAGGTGGAAGCCAGAATCACTGCGGGAGAGGGACCGATCACGCCCGACGGCCCGATGGGTCCGGAGCGCTATCGGCTGATCGTGGAAGGCCCACCGAACTGGACGAGCTTCCGCGAGTTCTGGAAGATGTTCTACGACGAGGGTGCCGTGGTCGTAGCCAGCACCTACACGAAGGTCGGAGGTCTGTACGACCGCGGCTTCCGCCACGATCCCTCGCGCCCGCTCGAGACGCTCGCCGAGTATTGCCTCGGCTGCTACACGAACCTCGGACTTCCTACGCGACTCTCGCTCCTCGAGCAGTACGTGCGCGAGTACAAGGCGGACGGATTTCTGATCAACAGCGTCAAGAGCTGCAACTCGTTCAGTGTCGGGCAGCTGCTCATGCTGCGACAGCTGGAAGCGAAGACCGGAATTCCCGGAGCCTTCATCGAGAGCGACCTGGTGGATCCCCGTTATTTCTCCGCCGCGAACGTGAAGAACCGGATCGAGAGCTACCTGCAGATGCTCGACCAGAAACGGCAAACGGTGAGTGCATGAGCTCCATCGACGTCTGGATCGGCATCGACCTCGGCTCGACCACGACCAAAGCGGTCGTGATGGACGAGAGCGGCGATATCGTCGGACGGGGAATCACAAACAGCCGCAGCAATTACGACGTGGCTGCCCGGATCGTGCGCGAAGAGGCGCTCGTGAACACCCGCTTTTCGCTGATGCACCAGCGGGTCGCCGATCAGGTGGGTCTGGGCGTTGCCGAGGAAGAATTCGTCCGCGCTCTCGAGAGGGACTTCCGGCTGCATCAGCATCTCGAGCAGCTCGATTCGCTACGCGACGAGATGCAGGCCGTTGCGCTCGTGCCGCGTCATGAGCGCTACCAGCGCGAGCTCCGCGAGCTGATCGAGTCGATCGCCGATGAAATGAGCGCGCGCTCGCGGGTACACTATTCCGAACGGTCGACGCGCAAGAGCGACTTTTTCCGCGACCTCGCGGCCGCGGACTACATGGGGCTCGCCGAACAGCATGCCGATCCGAAAGGAATCACGTTCGAGACGCTTTCCGGCATTTTCGACGCAGCGATTCTCGTCGTCGAGAACTCGGCTCATGACGGTGCGTTCGCGCGCCACATCGTGCCCGCGCTCGAAAAGACGCTCGCCGAGGCCGGTCCCCTGCTCGCGCCGCACGCCGGCCGGCTGCGTGAGGCGGTCGAAGCCGTACGCGCAACTGAGGTTCTCGATCAAAACACAGTCGGCACCGGTTATGGGCGGCAGCGGCTTCCCTTTCCGAAAGAACAGATCCGCAGTGAGATTCTCTGTCATGGCCTGGGCGCGCACGCTCTTTTTCCCGGAACCCGGACAGTGCTCGACATCGGCGGCCAGGACACGAAGGCGATCCAGACCGACGACAGCGGAATCGTCACCAGTTTTCAGATGAACGACCGTTGCGCTGCAGGCTGCGGGCGCTACCTCGGCTACATCGCGGACGAGATGAACCTCGGACTTCACGAGCTCGGACCGCTCGCTCAGAAGAGCAGCTGCCGCGTGAAGATCAACAGTACGTGTACGGTCTTCGCCGGAGCGGAGCTTCGCGACCGTCTTTCGCTCGGACAACGGCGTGAGGATATTCTCGCCGGTCTGCACCGCGCGATCATCCTTCGCGCCCTGTCTCTGCTTGCGCGCTCCGGCGGCATCGAGGAGGAGTTCACGTTCACCGGCGGTGTCGCGCGCAATCTTGCGGCAGTCGCCGCGCTGCGCGACCTCGTCGAGGAAAACTACGGCCACCGCACGCTCAACATCTCCACCGAATCGATTTACACGGGCGCACTCGGTGCCGCGCTCTTCGCCCGGCGCGGGGCGGAAAAGGCGGCCGCATGACAGACGAAGGGCTGCTGAGCGTCGGGATCGACGTCGGATCGGGTGCCGTCAAGACCGCGGTGGCAGTCACTGACGCAGAGGGTGAATCGAAGATTCTCACCACGAGGCTCGAGCGTATCCGGCGGCGTGATCTTCGAAAGGTCGTGCGCGAGGGTTTCGAAGTCGCGTTGCATGAGGCGGGGGTTGCGGAGCACGACATCGCCTACATAGCAACCACCGGGGAGGGAGAGCTGGTCGATTTCCGCCGCGGACATTTCTACGGAATGACCACGCACGCACGCGGTGCGCAATACCTCATGCCGCAGGCGCGTGCGGTGCTCGACGTCGGGGCGCTTCATGCGCGCGCCATGAAAATGGACGAGCATGCGCGAGTGCTGGCGTACAAGATGACTTCACAATGCGCGTCGGGCTCAGGCCAGTTTCTGGAGAACGTCGCCCGCTACCTCGGAATCCAGCTCGAGGACGTCGGTGTGCTTTCAGCCGGCGCAAGGAGTCCCGAGATGGTCAGCTCCATCTGTGCCGTCCTCGCCGAGACCGACGTGATCAACATGGTCAGCCGCGGAATCCAGACGCCGGACATCCTGCGCGGAATTCACCTGTCGATGGCGGGACGCTACTCCAAACTTCTCCGCTCGATCGGAGCCGAAAATTACATCGCACTGACCGGAGGGCTGGCGGCAGACGGCGGACTGGCGGAGGCCCTGCGGGAGAAGCTCTCAGAGGACGGTATCGACGCCCAGGTGCACACCCACGAGCTTTCGATCCACGCGGGCGCCATTGGCGCGGCGCTCTGGGGCGCGTTCCGGCACCGCGTGCTCGCAACGCGGACGACTGTCGCATGAATGAGCTCGTTGGACGGGTTGCCATCGTAACCGGAGGCGACGGTGCGATCGGAGGCGCGATCATCGAGAGGCTGCGAAGTGGCGGCACGAACGCGCTGTCGCTCGACACGAAGGACGGAGCGGGCATCCACTGCGACGTCACCGACGACACCTCCGTGAGCCAGGCCGTGGGACGCATTGAATCCGAGTCCGGAAGGCTCGACGTCGCAGTTCACGCCGCGGGTATCTCTCGCGACGCCGTCGTGTGGAAGCTGGGTGTCGACGAGTGGGACCGCATTCAGGCGGTGAATCTGCGCGGGGCTTTTCTGCTGATCCGGCACTCTGTTCCGCTCATGCGGAAGAGTGGCGGCGGGCGGATCATTCTCATCGGATCGATCAATGGCTCGCGTGGAAAGTACGGAACTTCAGCATATTCGGCTAGCAAGTCCGGCCTGCTCGGCCTGTCGCGGACCGTGAGCCGTGAAGTCGGACGGTTCGGTATCACCGTGAACGTCGTCGAGCCGGGCTGGGTACGCACACCTCTGACCGAGGCTCTCGACGACAGGTGGCGGGATGAGGCGGTCGCCGAGACGCAGCTCGGAGAGCTCGTCGAGCCGTCGGACATCGCCGCCATGGTCGCATTTCTCTCAGGCCCGGACGGACGTAGGATCACCGGTCAGATTCTCCGCGTCGACGCGGGCCAGTGCATCGGCTGAC
>DATKCA010000115.1:0-4339 GCA_035544675.1 Thermoanaerobaculia bacterium
TTCCGGGAGGAAACTGAATGACGCATCGCTATGCACAAAATATGTTTCGACTCATGATCTCGGCTGTCGTATTCACGCTCCTGCTCCCGGCCGCGACGTTTGCGGCGCCCCCCTCCGAAGGTTCCACTGGCCGGTACATGATCGAGTTCGCCGATTTCGCAGGAGCGGCCGAGGCCGTGCGCGCGGCGGGCGGCTCACCGGTTCACGTGTTTCCAGATCTCAGTGTGGTGGCGGCCTACCTTCCGCAGCGCGCCTACCAGGCGCTCTCGGCCAACCCGAACGTCCGTCTGATCGCAGAAGATCCGAAGCGCTATCCGTTTGCGCAGGAAGTTCCATACGGCATTCCGATGGTTCAGGCGGATCTGCTCAGCGATGGAGCTGCGTCGAACCGGAAGGTCTGCATCATCGACTCCGGTTTTTACACCGGACATGAAGATCTGACCGGGAACGCTGTGAATGGAACGAACAACACGGGCACCGGCAACTGGTACACCGATAAATGCGGCCATGGGACGCACGTCGCGGGGACCGTTGCAGCGATCAACAACACCACGGGTGTCGTCGGCGTTCTTCCGAACGGCAAAGTGAATCTCCACATCATCAAGGTCTTCGGCGACGACTGCGCCTGGGCGTATTCGTCCGACCTGATCGCGGCGCTCGACGCCTGCCGCAAGGCCGGCTCGAACATCGTCAGCATGAGCCTCGGCGGCGGCAAGCCGATCGGCCCCTGGGAGCAGAACGCGTTCGATAGCGCATACTCCGCTGGCGTTCTCTCGATCGCCGCGGCGGGCAATGCAGGAAATACTGCCTACTCCTATCCCGCTTCGCACAACTCGGTCGTCTCGGTCGCAGCGCTCGACTCGAACAAGCTCGTAGCCGACTTTTCCCAGAAGAACGATCAGGTCGAGCTCGCGGCGCCCGGCGTCGCGGTGCTCTCGACCGTTCCCTACCTCGAAGAAAATACACTTTCAGCAGACGGAGTCACCTGGAGCGGCGGCCACATTGCCGCCTCACCCCGCACCAGCGGCACGACAGGAATCCTCGCGGATGGGTCGACCTGCGAATCCGTCGGATCCTGGACGGGTCAGGTCGTTCTCTGCCAGCGCGGCAACATCAGCTTCCGTGACAAGGTCGAGAATGCGCGTCTCGGCGGAGCCGTTGCCGTCGCGATCTACAACAACGTCTCGGGCGGCTTTCTGGGGACGTGCGACGACGGTACCGGCACGAGCTGCTCCATTCCGGCGATCAGCCTGAGCGATACGGACGGGGCGGCAGCAAAAACCAAGGTTGGACTGAGCGGCACGGTCGTAAGCAAGATCACGCAGCCGGCCAGCGGATATGAAGCGTGGAACGGCACTTCGATGGCCACTCCCCACGTTTCCGGCGTGGCCGCGCTCGTCTGGAGCCACAACACGACCTGGACCAACGATCAGATCCGCAAAGCCATGCAGGCGACGGCCGAGGACCTCGGTGCCGCCGGCAAGGACAACTCATATGGCTACGGCCTGGTCCGCGCGAGAGCGGCGCTCTGCCACCTCGACCCGAACCAAACCGCGTGCGGAGGAGGCGGAACGGTCAACAGTCCACCTTCGGCGAACTTCACGTTCACGACGAGCCAGCTGGCCGCTTCCTTCACCGACACCAGCACCGACTCCGACGGCTCGGTGACCGGCTGGAGCTGGGCTTTCGGCGACGGCGCCACCTCGACGCAGCAGCACCCGAGCCACACCTATGCGGCGGCCGGCACGTACACCGTGCAGCTCACTGTGACCGATAACGGGGGAGCGACGGGATCCACCTCCCAAAGCGTCACGGTCTCAACGACCACCACGACAGGCATCACGCTCAGCGCGACGGGATACAAGGTCAAGGGCGTCCACCACGCCGACCTCACCTGGAGCGGCGCGACTTCGACCAGCGTGGACGTCTGGCGCAATGGATCGAAGATCACGACCACCGCAAACGACGGTGCGCACACCGACAACATCGGGCTCAAGGGCAGCGGCACGTATACCTACAAGGTCTGCGAAGCCGGCACGACGACCTGCTCGAATGAGGCAACCGTCACCTTCTGATCTGCAACCTCATCGCAAACCAGAAAGGCTCCGGGGCGACCCGGAGCCTTTCTTTTGCTGGTGGAGCGGAGATGACCATTGAGCAGAAACTCGCAGCGGCGCGGGGGTCATTCAGAGGCCGCACGCGCCAGCCGGGCAGAATATGAGATGGCGTCGCGGCCGAAGAATCTCAGCCGCGATGATCGCTGTCGGGTTCTCATACACGTCCAGACGCGTTCGTAGGATGCGACTGCACCGGCATAAGAACCCGATGACGGCTCTGCGCATTCTGAGATTCTTCGGCCGAGAGTCCAATTTTCCCGCCATTACGATCTCCCGTGCGGCCTCTGAATGACCCCCCCCGCCCGCAGTCATCCTGCGTTCTCTCCCCACCAAAATTGCGTGATACGATCCCGTTTCGCCTTCATCAGAAGCCACGCCCGTATGATCGGTACCAGACTCGGAAAGCGCTACGAGATCACCGGCGAGCTGGGTCGAGGGGGGATGGGTGTCGTCTATCGCGCCCGCGATCCCCTCCTCAATCGCGAAGTGGCCGTGAAGCTCGTCTCCCCCGGATTCCTCACTCCCCAGGCGGAGGAACGATTCCAGCGCGAGGCGCAGATGGTGGCGCAGATGGACCATCCCGCCATCGTTCCCATCTTCGACATCGGCGAGCATGAAGGCTCCCTCTTCTTCCTCATGCCCGTGATCAAGGGGGACAACCTCCGCGCGTTCCTTCGCGCCTCTCCCCGCCGCCTCGGCGACATCATCGACATAGCGATTCAGGCGGCGGAAGGGCTCGAGTACAGCCACGCCCGCGGCGTCATCCACCGCGACATCAAGCCGGAAAACATCATGGTGTCGGAAGAGGAAGGAAGCTTCCGCGTCCGCATCATGGACTTCGGCCTCGCCAAGGGATCCTCCGATCAGCGGCTGACGCGCACCGGAACGCTCGTCGGGACGGTCGCCTACTTCAGTCCCGAGCAGGTCGTGTCGAAGGAAGTCGATCACCGCTCGGACATCTACTCTCTCGGTACGGTTCTCTACGAAGCGATCGCGGGCGAGCCTCCATTCACCGGTGAGATGCAGTCGATCCTCTACCGGATCGTCCACGAAAATCCCCGCCCTCTGAGCTCCCTCGGCGCCGAGATTTCCCAGGAGCTCGAAGGGGTGATTCTCGGAACCCTCGCCAAGGATCCCGCCCGGCGGATTCCCAGCGCCGGCGAGCTCGCGGATGCCCTCCGTCGCTACCGCTCCACGCTGCGCGACAGCGATCTCGGACGATCGATCGTCCTTTCGACCGTGATGACGATGCAGCACCGCGCCGCCGCCGCCGCGCCCTTCATCGGACGGGAGCAGGAAGTGGCCGAGCTGCAGCGCCGGCTCAACACCGCCGTCGGAGGCGATTGCCAGTTCGTCGTGATCGCCGGCGAGCCGGGGATCGGAAAGACCCGCCTCATCGAAGAGATCGAGAACCTCGCGCGGGCTCGGAAGATCACCGTGCTGCACGGCCGATTCATGGAGCAGGACCGCACGTTCGCCTATCAGGGATTCTGCGAAGCGATCCAGGAGTACTTCCGTTCCGGCGACAATCGGGAGTCGCGCGATTTCTCCGACCTGGCCGGCGACCTCGTCGCGCTTTTCCCGGTGCTCAGCGAGATCAGCGAGATCCGCCCGACGCGCAGCAGCGAGACCACACCGGGCGCCGCGGAGGCGCGAAAAGCCGACGACCGGACCTACATCCTCGAGCTCCTCGCCAGAACGCTCGCGCGGATCGGCGGCGGCAAGCCGCTCATGCTGGTCTTCGAGAATCTACACTCCGCCGAGCTATCGCTCGACGCGCTCCAGTACGTGGTCCGCCGGCTCGGGCCGACGCCGACGCTGATCGTCGGCACATATCGTCAGACCGAGGTCGACAAGCGACATCCTCTGGTGAAGACGCTCGACGGCTTCGCCGCCGATCCCCGCTTTCACTCCATGATCCTCGGTCCGTTCACCCCGTCGGAGCATCGCAAGTTCATCGAGACGATCGTCGGCGGCGAGCAACTCGGCGAAGGACTCGCGGACCGGCTGTACGAGGCCACCGAGGCGAATCCGTTCTTCACGAAGGAGCTGGTGCGCTCGCTTCTCGATTCCGGCGGAATCGCGCTCTCGGATGGAGCGTGGACGCTTTCGGGTGAGATGGCCATCTCCTCCGACGCTCTTCCCGCGACGATCCAGCAGACCGTGGAGAAGCGGATTCAACGCCTCCCCGAGGAGCTTCGCGAGCTCCTTTCGCTGGCGGC
>DATKCA010000116.1:0-8965 GCA_035544675.1 Thermoanaerobaculia bacterium
AACAACGAAGCCCCGGCCCTCGATCCGCTGTACGAGGCCGCGATTCGCGACACGATCGCGCGCTTCGAGGAGACAGAATCACCCGTCATCACCGACGGCGAACAGCGGAAGTACCAGAACTTCTGGACGTACTCGGTCCACGGTCTGAACAACACGGCCCCTGACGGGTTCAAGATCCCGTTCTCGGCCGGGCACGTCCGGCGGATGCCGCGGCTCACCGCCGGCCCGTTCCGCTACCGCCGCTACGCGGACAGCTACCTCGACGTCGCCCTGCGCTACGCAAACCGCCCGGTTAAGCAGGCCGTCATCTCTCCCTCGGCGCTCAGCCTCATGTATCCGGCTGAAGGCCTGGCGGGGTATTCGCGGGAGCAGTTCATCGAGGATCTCCTCCGCGAGCACGAAACGGAGATCCGGCGATGCCTGGCCAGGGGCGCGCACAAGGTGCAGATCGATTTCACGGAGGCCCGGCTGGCCGTGAAGATCGACCCTTCCGGCGACCTGTTGAGCAGCTTCATCGACCTCAACAACCTGGCCCTCTCGCGATTCTCGGCGGCGGATCGCGCCCGCATCGGCGTGCACACGTGTCCGGGAGGCGACCGCGACTCGACCCACAGCGCCGAAGTCGACTACTCTGATCTTCTGCCAAGCCTTTTCCAGCTGAAGGCCGGGAACTTCTACATCGCGCTGGCGGGGGAGAAGGATCGCCCGCACGTGCTGAAGATCATCCGGAAGTACATGAAGCCGGACCAGCGGGTGTTCGCCGGCGTCGTTGCGCCGATCGATCCGCACGTCGAAACGGCGGAGGAAGTACGCGACCGCGTGCTCGAAGCCGCCGAGTACATCCCTATGGACCAGCTCGGCACCACGGATGACTGCGGTTTCTCGCCGTTCAGCGATGACACGTCGACGACTCGCGACACTGCATTCGCGAAGATCCGCGCGCGGATCGTCGGTACCGCCCTGGCGGCCGAACGGCTCGGGGGCGGCTGACGATGGGTCTGCTGCAAGACGATGAAGACGAGCTGCTGCGCTCGGTGGCCATCCAGAACGCGCAGAGCATTCTCCTGGCCCGGCAGAAGGCGGAGAGGGATCTCGTCGCGGCCAAGGAGGCGCTGGAGAGCCGGACCACGGAGCTGGAGAGCGCCAACGCCATCATTCGCACCATCGCCGAGAACGCCGCGTCATCGCTGCTGATGCTCGACGAGCGCGGCATCGCCACGTACATGAACCCGGCGGCGATCAAGGAGACCGGATACACGCTGGAGGAGTTCGCGACGGCGCCGTTTCACAATGTCCTGCACGCGCCGGCCGACAGCGAGAACCACTCTCTGGAGGAGTGTCCGATCAAGAACGCACGCGAACAACTGCGGCAGCTCAAGAACCACCGTGACTGCTTCGTGCGAAAGGACGGCACGAAATTTCCGGTGTCCTGCTCGCTCTCGCCGCTGCAGCGCGACGGACAACCGGCCGGCGCCGTGCTCGAGTTCCGCGACATCAGCGACGAGTTGCGGGCCCAGCACTCGCTCGAAGACGCCAATCGGAGGAAAGACCAGTTCCTGGCCACCCTCTCCCACGAGCTGCGCACCCCGATGACCGCGGTCCTGGGCTGGACACGAATGCTGAAGATCGGTCTGCCGGAGGAGGATGCCAGGAGGGCCCTCGATGCCATCGAGAGCAGCGCCGAGATCCAGGCGCAACTGATCGAGGACGTGCTCGACGTTTCACGCATCGTCGCCGGCAAGTTGACGTTCAAGCCCGTGCCCGTCGACATCGGAACCGTGCTCCGAGCCGCGATGACGACGATCCACCCCGCCGCTTCCGCGAAAGGGATCGAGATCCTGAGCAGCATCCCGCCCGCGATCCCCCGCATCATGGGTGACGAGGGCCGCCTGCAGCAGGTCATCTGGAACCTGCTCTCGAACGCGGTGAAGTTCACTCCACGCGGCGGCACGATCACCGTGCGGCTGACGTGCCTGGAGTCGGCAGTGCGTGTGATGGTGCAGGACAGCGGCAAAGGCATCGATCCGAGTTACCTGCCGCACGTATTCGAGCCCTTCAGCCAGGAAGACGGCTCGATGACCCGCTCGCACGAAGGGATCGGCCTCGGTCTCTCGATCGTGCGCTCGCTCGTCGAGCTGCACGGCGGCACCATCAGCGCCTGGAGCGACGGAGTCTCGAAAGGCGCGCAGTTCACCGTCGAGCTGCCGTTCGTCGAATCGTCCCCCATCGTCGAGCGCCCGCCTCAGGGCCGCCCTCCGGTCTCACCGGCGGAACGGGCCGAGCTGCCGGCGCTGAGCGACGTGAAGGTGCTCGTCATCGACGACCAGCCGAACACGCGTGAGCTGATCGCCGCGATCTTCAGGCGTGTCGACGCGGAAGTCTATGCGGCCAGTTCCGTGCGCGAGGGTCTGGAACAGCTCGAAGCTCAGAGGCCGGACGTGGTGGTCTGCGACCTGGCCATGCCCGAAGAGGACGGTTTCGCGTTCGTCCGCGCCGTACGGGCACGCAAGTCGGCGTCCAGGTCGATCCCCATCATCGCCGTCACCGCGTTCGGACGTCCCGAAGACCGCAGGCAGGTTCTCGACGCGGGCTTCGACGCCTTTCTCAAGAAACCGCTCGATCCCGCGGAGCTGGCCGCGACGGTGCTGCGCCTGCGCAACGCACAGCGGTAGTCCCGCGTCTTAGGTGCGCGCCGGCAGATGTGGGACTGCTCGCTCAGGTTCCCGACACGCGGGCTGCCGATGCCTTGGCCTGGCTCGGCGGGAGCATCGCATGCCATCGATCCACGGATGCACTGGGAAGCACAAACTCGAACGTCTGGCTGTTCGAGCGGAGGCGAAGGACTTTTCCTTCCGGAGGCGCCGTGCCGGTGGCCAGATCGGTGTCGTATTCGATCTCGCGCAGCCGTTCCAGATCGATGGACGCCTCCATCTCGGCGTTCTCATAGAAGAACGTCGTATCGCTCACGGCCAGGGCCACCTGGATGTGCCGGTTGCCATCGACGAGCTCGCCGCGGCCGACGAGGCGCGAGGTGGCGCGGCGTTTCTCGTTGAAAGCCTCAAGGTGATCCGTGCCGAACCGGCGGTAGAGATTCCATCCCAGAACTGCAATGACGACGACGGCGAGAAGCGTCAGCCAGAACGACATGATGGATCTCCTTTTCCGGTCCGGTTGCGTGAAGGGGGGACGATCGCCCTGACCGTCCTCCCCACACAGTCTATTTGCGCGGCTTGGCTTCGTTGACCTTGAGCGCCTGCCCGTTCACATCGCGGCCGTCGAGGCCGGTTATGGCTGCGCGCGCTTCGTCGTCACTGCTGAACTCGATGAAGCCGAAGCCTTTGGACTCACCGGTCGAACGCTCCGTGGCCACGTTCGCCGAGATCGGCTTGCCGAACGGCAGCGCCAGCTCGTTGAGCTGCGCATCGGTGATTTTCTTCGAGAGATTTCCTACATACAGTTTCATTTGAGGCTCCTGGCCGCTTGTGACGGCCATTCCCGGTTCGATTGAGTCGGATCTCGACCGGAGAAGGGAGACTAAGAGGGGTGAGTCCAGAGCTCTGACTTAGTTCAGAGGGACTGAAGGGACGAGGAAGTTTCCTCGACGGACCTCGAGGATACGCTCTTCGGCTCGAAATGTCGCGCCGGGCGGCGAATGAGAAAGCAGCTCAGGGTCATCACCGTCAGGAAAGGCGCTGCCATCTCGGCTGATTCTTCGATGGCGCTGTAGGCGAACCGCGCGTCACGATTCGGCGTCCAGCCGTGCAGGTTCTCCGCGACCCGGCCGACGGCCATCAGCCCGGCCCACCAGATCGCGTCCCGGGTCCAGGGTTCGCCGCTCTTCCACGCGTTGCGGAAGACACGTTGCCAGCGAAAGACTCCCAGCAGAACCGCTGCGGTCAGCAGGGCCGCGGCCACGCTCGTCAGGATGAGCGAATACTCGAGCCGCATGGGCAGGTCGTGCACCGGATTGATGCCGAGCTCTCGCAGCGCGGCCCAGATCCATACATGCCCGAGCAGCAGAAAATCCACTCGCGCAGAGGGGGTGCGCACGGCGATGAGCCCGCAGACGGCGGCGGCGCCAAACCAGAGGATCATGCTGGCCTCCTCGATGAACGCCTCCTCCGTCAGCATTCGTTCGCCGGTCTGCCGATCGAAAGATCCGATCAGAATGACAGCACCGCTCGACAGGAACAAGGTGAGCAGTGCAGCGGCCGGCCTGACGTTCATGGGACGTGAGATCTTAACCGAGGGGAAGCTCGAGGCGCGCTTCGCATCCTCGTCCACCCGTCCGGTTCTGAAGCACCAGGCTGCCCCCATGCGCCTCGGCGATCTGCCGGCTGAGAACGAGGCCGATCCCCGTGCCGCCCGGTTTCGTGGTGAAAAACGGCACGAACAGGTTCGTCGTTCCGCTGAGCCCCGGACCTTCGTCGGAGACGATCACCTCGACGGCCGAGCGCCGCTTCGCCCACGAGATCGAGACGCGCCCGCGGCTCTCCAGCGCGGCGTCCACCGCGTTGCGCACCACGTTGATCAGCAGTTGTTCGAGCTGATCGGAATCGGCGGAGACGACGATCGGCGGTCCCGATACCACCTCCACTCTGGCCCGGTGCTCCAGTCCCACCACCCTTCGGACGAGCGCATGCAGATCCACCGGCCGGAGGTTCGGGCGCGGCAGGCGCGCCAGTCGCGCATACGCCTCCATGAACCGCGTCAGCGACTCGGCCCTCGACGTGATGACGCCGAGTCCTTGATCCATGTCGTCCTTCCAGTCGGGCGGCAGAGGCTCGCTGGCCAGGATGGCCTCCAGGCTCGATGCGATCGACTTGATCGGTGCGAGAGAGTTGTTCAGCTCGTGGCCGAGGACGCGCACCAGGCGCTTCCAGGCCTGGCGCTCCTCTTCGCGCAGCGCCCGGCTGAGATCGGCGATGACCAGGAGCTGATGAGTGAGTCCCTTTTCGCGGAATCGCGTCCGCCTCACGCTCCAGCGGCCGCTCCCGCCGGGGAAGGAGGCGTCGACGCTCGAGTAGCCGTCGATGCCCAGGGAATCGGCGAGCCCGAGCTCGTCCGCGGCTTTCCCCAGGAGGCGCTGCTCGTGGGAGCCGAGCAGCCGCTCGCCGGCGCGGTTGATCAGCTGGAGCCGCTGATCCCTGTCGAACGCGAAGATGGCCACGTCGATCTCGGCGATGACGGCGCGTACGAGCGCTGTCGCCTCGAGGGCCTGCAGCCGCTGCTCGCGCAGCGTCGTGCCGAGCTGATTGACCTCCACGAGCACTTCGCCCAGCGCCTCGTCGGCACGCGCGCCGCGCGCCCGGATCGAGAAGTCCTCCTCGCGCAGCGCCGCCAGCAGGTTCGCCAGCGTTCGCAGCGGGTAGACGATCTCGCTGCGCAGGATGAGGATCGCCATCGCCAGCCACGCCGCCATCACCACGGCGACCGTCCACACCAGCTTCGCGGAGAAGTCGCCGAAGACGAGGAACAGCAGCACGGCGGCCACCAGAGGGAGAAGACACACCACCACGATGGCGGTGAGCCGGTTCTCGTACCCCAGCCGGCGTGCCGGCGTCCGTTTCCGCGGATCCACGGGAGAATCGTAGCCTCGATGGGGTCAGGTCTTGCCTTTTCCCTTTCTCCACCACAGGTAGAGCCACGCCAACAAATAGATCGACGGCTCTACCTGTGGTGGAGAAAGGGAAAAGGCAAGACCTGACCCCCATCGTGCGTCTGGTCACTCGCAATTCGCTCCTGATCGGCTCAAATCATCGGAGATGGTCCGGAACCCTGTTGCAGTCCTTTTGTCGCTACTCGTGTCGATGGCGGTCCCCGCGGCGGCGCAGCTCACGCCCGAGGTGACCGCCGCGGCGCCGGTGAACGGCTTCCCGAACTGGGAAGAGCGCGTCATGCATCAATGGATGAACCGCGCCCGCGTCGACCCGGCAGAGGATCTGGCCGGCTGCGGTTCGAACTGCAGCCCCGCCGAGATGGAGCCGTCGTGCTACACGCCCCAGCCGCCGCTGACGTGGGACTACGAGCTCACGGTGGCGGCGCGGTTTCACAGCGCGTCCATGGCGCTGCAAAGCTTTTTTGCCCACGACACGCCGTGCGCACTCCGGAACGACATTGCCAGTTTGTACCCCGGCAGTTGTGACGGTTCCGCGGCGTGCGCGTGTTCAGGAGCGGGAGTCACATCCGCGCAGGCTCGCGTGGGGCTCTTCGGCGCAGGGTATTCGGGCGAGATCGCCGCGGCGGGTCAGGCCGATCCGGTCGCTGCCTTCTACGGCTGGCTGCATGAGTTCGTTTCGAGCACCGCGCAGTGCACGTTCGTGTTGAACGGCTTCGGGGACACGAACGGTCATCGATACCTGATCCTGAAGTCCGGCGGCTCGGTCGGAACGGGATACGCGACGGGCGGACCTTACGGCCGGTACTACACCGGGGACTTCGGCAACGGCGGTGAGGTGTCGAAGATCCCGTCGGGCGCCCATTATCCGCAGCAGGCGTCGTCGATCGAGTTCTGGGCGAACTGGTACGACGCCGCGGGACCGTCGCAGGCTCGCGTCATCATCGGCGCCGTGTCGTATCCGATGGTCCTCGGTCGCGGAACCGCGACAAACGGCGCGTGGACGACGACCGTGAACGGGCTGGGAAGCGGATGTCATCGCTACTACTTCGAGTTCCTGGACTCGGGCGGCCAGCCGGTGCGCCATCCCAGCAGCGGCACGTTCGGCATCGGGCCGGCCGGGACGTGCGCGGACTGGGTGGACGCGGTGATCCCTCCTCCGACGCTGACGGCAACGGCGCTCTCGACGAGCTCCGTGCAGGTGAGCTGGACGTCGTCGGCGGGCGCGTCGCAATACGAGCTGCAGCGCAGCGCCGGCAACGTTCCGTTCGCGCCTCTGGTGACGACGGGGTCCACCGGCTACGCCGATAACACCGTTGGGCAAGGCCAGACGTATCTCTATCGCGTCCGCCCGGTGGGAGGATCGGCGTGGAGCAACCTCGATCACGCTACGACGATCGCGTTCACCGATGACCCGCTGATCGCGAATGTGACGATGATGCGGGCCGTGCACGTCACGGAAATCCGGACGGCAGTCAACGCCGCGCGTGAGGCCGCGGGTTTGGGCGCGTCTTCGTGGACCGATGCATCACCAGGAGGCGCCACGGTGAAGGCCGCGCACATTCTCGAGCTGCGCAACTCCCTGTCGGCTGCACTGACGGCTCTGGGCAAGAGCGCGACGTTCACGAATGCGGTCAGCGCCGGAATGCCGCCGCGCGCGCTGGATTTTCAGGAACTGCGCAACGCCGTGAAGTAGGGGTTGACGCGCTTGAACCAGGATTGACCGCTGCTGCTGGATCGCGCGCCCACGTCTCGTAGCGAATCTCACCGCCCGAGAACGACGTCCAGTCCCGCAAGTACCAGCTCGAGTTTCGCCCGCGCCACTTTGCCGACTCGTTCCGTGAGCACATCTTTATCAAGCGTCACAACCTGCGAAACGTTTGCGACTGAGTCTTTTGGTAACCCGGTAAGACTCGCCTGCAGCAGCACATTCCCAGGCGCATCTGCCCACGCGAGGTTGCTGGTCAGAGGAACGCAGACCACCGTCGAGATGTTGCTACGATTGAACGGATCGCCCTGCACTACGACTACCGGACGACGAAAGCCGGGCCCCGATCCAGCCGGCGGTTCGAGATCTGCCCACCAAACCTCGCCCTGTGAAACTACCAATCAGTGTGATCCAACACTCGTCGCGAGGCAGTAGCCACAAACTCGTCCGTACGCTCATTGACGGCAGCGCACACTTTGTTCATGGATTCCGTAACCTCGTCGGGTGCGTGACGAGCGACGTACTCTCGTAGCGCGGCGCTGAAAACCTCGCTTCGAGATCTCCTCGAACGGCGGGCGAGACGCTCGATCTTCTCGAACACATCGTCAGGAACTGAGACAGCGGTTTTCATACCCAGAGTATAACCGCAAAGCGCTGAGCTGCCTCGTATCGGCTGCCGCAGCAGAAAGCCTCATGAATCATCCGGGCTAGTCCGGTGCTTGGAAGCCGTTGGGATAGACGATGTCAAGGCCACCGTCTCGAGCGCGGGTGAGGAAAACCCGAACCGTGTCGCCTTTAGTAGGGACACCACGATGCCCGTATCCAGTGGTTGGCGGCGGAGTCTCGGCGATCCACCGCCTCGACCAATAGCGCACATAAACGAGAGGAGCGTCTTCTGCACCCTTATCAGTTGACTGTACGGAGATCTCGGCGACGCGAGTTGTGTGTTCGAAGCCATCTGAAACCTCAGTTGCTTCGTAGATTCTCTGTACTGTACCTGTAATGATTAGGGAAGCAATTTTCTGAAGCTCTTGAGAAGCCCGGTCGCCGACCTCGGCATGAATAGCGAAGGGGCCGGCCAACAAGCATAGTAGCAGCATATGCGTACAGGGTAGTCGAGCCATTCTCCGCCTCCGTGGCTGGAACACGTTGTTATGTGGCGAACGCTACTTTGCCTCATTAACCATTTGAATGGTCTTTTCCTCGACTTCTCTTGCAACCTGAAGTAGCGCCGGATTCTGCGATAGCGCTGCGAGCATTTGCACAGGCTTGATGAGGCCAATCTTTGTGCTGCCTTTGTCCGTAAACACAGAGATACGACACGGCAACGCCATGTTCAGGCGCATATCGGCGGACAAGACCTTGGCAGCTTGCTGCGGATTGCAGACCTCGAACACTTTGCACTGCTCTTCGAATGCAATGCCCTTGCTGCGAAGTGTGGCGGCTAAGTCGTGAACATGCAGCACCCCGAAGCCGAGGCGCTTAACGGCGCGTTCAAGATCTCCGGACGCTTGATCGAATGACTTCCCGGTTTCAACAAGGTAGTACATGGGCCACCTGTTTACCTATCCTCGCCACACAACGTATCACGCGTTCACCCGCGCGGCCGGTTCCACTTGCCACGAGCCGTGCTCGTTCAG
>DATKCA010000117.1:0-4119 GCA_035544675.1 Thermoanaerobaculia bacterium
TCGGGATTGCGGACCTCGATCATCAGCTTCTGCTCCATCCGCTTCGAGCGGATGCGATCGACGGCGGCACGGATCGAGCCGGCGCGATCGATGTGGTTGTTCTTGATGAGAAACATGTCGTGGAGGCCATGCCGGTGATTCCGGCCGCCGCCCGCCGCGACCGCGTACTTGTCGAGGTGGCGGAGACCGGGAGCGGTCTTGCGGGTGTCGTAGATCTTCGCCTTCGTCCCGGCCACCGCCTCGACGTAACGGCGCGTGGCAGTAGCGATGCCGGAGGCGCGCTGCATGAAGTTGAGCGCGGTTCGCTCGCCGGAGAGGAGAGCGATGACGGACGCGCTCACCTCGGCGACCACGTCGCCCGGCTTGACCACGGCTCCATCCTTCGTACGCGACGTGAAGCGGCTGGAGGGATCGAGCGCCGCGAAGGTGGCCTCGGCGAAGGGGAGGCCGGCCAGGATGCCCGGCGATTTCACGGCGAACAGAGCCGTGCCGCGGTCTCCCGGGTCGAAGATCGCCTCGCTGGTGATGTCGGGCAGGTCCTCGCCGAGCGCGCGCTGGACGAGGTCACGGATGAGTCTGGAATCGAGCATAAGCTGTTGTCAGGGCAGAAATTCTGCCAGGATCGGCGGGGTTTTCATCGGCAGTTCGTTGACAAATTGGGGGCGCACCGGCTTCGACGGGATCAGTCGGGGTCATGGTTGCATGCCGAGCTGATTGCCTCGTAAAAACGATCACCAACTGTACTCGCGAACAGCGACTACGCACTCGCGGCTTAATTGACTGCGACGCCTCTTCACCGGCCGCTCACGCCGGTGACTCGGGCGCCATGATGTGAGCTAAGGACCGTCGAGCGTCTCGGCGCCGGTCACGAAAAATCAGAGGCTGGTCCGCAGCCGCTCCTCGCTCTCCGGGGAGGTTCGGACGAGAACTAATGGAGAGACAAGCATGTAGTAGCCAGGCTGCCACTGTTTTCGGACGCGGGTTCAACTCCCGCCGCCTCCACCATTGCAAATAACTTTTGACTCAACTTGCGCCTGACGCACCCTCGCGACGTCCCTCCTTTGTGCTAACAACTTAGCCTCAGAAACCTTCGCTCGTGACTGCGGCGCAGCACCCGCCGCCGCCACGACACCCGGAGCGGTTCACGGCGAGTCGCGAGAAGCGAGGACGCTGCTAGCGGATTCGACCGCCGATGCTCATCACGATCGTCGGCCCTTGCTTGAACGCGTCTCCTTCGGTCAACGTGCGTTGCGAGATCGGATAGCGAATATCGCCGCTGATCGAAACGTCGCGGAGCTGGTACGTCGCGCCGATAGTGGCGCTGGTCGCGAAAAGCCCGGTGTTCTCGTCGCGGACTCCATCCCAATAGCCGTAGCCCTGCGCGTACATAGCGCCTTCGATGCGGAGCTGGAGGCGATCCGTCGACCGGTGCGCGATGTGCGCTCCGAGCGTAACGTCAGGCGGTGCATGAAACGTCCGCTCGTTATCGTAGAACGGAAATCGCCCGGCGAGATATCCGCCCGCGGAGAACCGACCGGCAAGCGGCATGTGATAGCTCGTTTCGAGAAGTGGATCGATCGTGCCCGTTCCGAACTGAATGTGAATGTGCTGCTTGCCTTGCGCGCCGAGCAGGTACGGATTCTCGACGGTTTTTCCCGTCGGAAGGCTCGCGCCGGCGGAGATCGCGAATGCATCTCCTTCGCGCCAGATGCCCGACCAGCGCCCGCGACCCAGGAGCATCACGTCAACGACACCCCGCAACGTGACGCTGCGGTGATGGAGATCGATGTTCCGCTGCATGGCGTCGCGTTCGGCCGGAGTGGCGGCATCGATGAATGCGACGGCCGCCTGCTGATCTTTGTGTTCCCACGGGATGCGGCCGATCAGGTCCCAACCGGGCGCGATCGTGTACTGCAGCCCGAGTTCGACACGCACATAGTCGAGAGACACTTCGTGCCGGTAGATAGGCACGGGCATGCCGCTGCCATCGGGGGCCGTGCCGCCACGCGAGAAGTGACCGCCCTCGAAGTTGCTGCCGTAGAGCGTGGTCAGGGAAAACCGTAACGTGCCTGGAGTCAGCCCGGACTCCAACCCACGATCACCGCCGCGCGGGATCGCGGGATTGCTTCAAGCGGGTCACGTCTGGCCGGTTGCCGGTAGCGCGATGCTGATCGCCATCAGCGCGACGAGCAGGACGTGTGTTAGACGCATTCAGTCACTCCCTGACCCAACGAGTTGCTTGATCTTGCCGATGTCGTTCCCGACGACTTCGCCGACCAATCGGCCGTCAGGGCCGTAGACGCGCACGTATGGGAGGCCGGGAACTTTGAACTCTTTCGTGGCTTGTTTGCCTGCCGGCGAGTCCCACTGCTTTAGATCGATTGTGCGAAGTGCGACATTCGACCGAGCCTGCACGAGCTTCTCGATCTTCTGCGTGAGCACGTGGCACGGCCCGCACCATTCGGCCCAGAAGTCGAAGATCGTGAACTTCCCGCGCGCGAGATGTTTCCGAACATCGAACGCCTCTCCGTGCGAAGCGACCTTGATATCTAGACGGGACCGCTCCTCGGCTGTCAGCGGCTTCGCGACGGCATCGTTCGGGAAGCGAGCCTCGAAGCCGAATTTCGCGACTGTCACGCGAAGCTCGGCGTCTTCGATGCGACGGTTCGCCTCAACATGGGCACGGCGCGTTGCGAACGTGACCTTTGCGCTGGTGACGCCGGGCAGCTTGCGTAGCGCGTCGGTGGCAGTCGCGGCGCAACCATCGCAGGCGAGGCCGGTGACCTCGAATTCGACAACGAACTGCTCCGCTGCGGCACTCGCCGTGAGAGCGAAGAGCAGCACGACAACGAGGTATCGAAGCGGATGCATCATCGGGAAATCTTCTCCATCGTGCGGCCGCAGCAGCAGCGGGGCTGTTCGGTTCCCTGACACGACTCTGGCGCACCCTTCGTCACTTCGATCTCGCACCCGCAGCTCGGCTCCGGGCACTGGTAACGGTCACCTTTTCTAAACGGCATGGGTTCGTCTCCTTTCGCGTCGCACAACTTCGGCCGTACCACGGTCCGTATTCCCGTGCGTTTGCGGCTCGTCGAGCGCGTCGAGAATCGGGCACTCGGTCGTGGGACCTTCACCAGCGCAACTGCGGGTGATGGCCAGCAGCGTGTCGCGCATGCGCGCGAGGCTGGCGAGCTTTTCTTCGACCTCCGCCACCTTGGCGATGGCCTTTGCCTTCACGTCGGCGCAGCTCACGTCTGGATCGATGCGCAGGTCGAGCAGTTCGCGGATCTCGCGCAGCGAAAAGCCGAGCTCCTGCGCGTGCCGGATGAAGCGGATGCGCCGCGGCATCTGGTCGTCGTAGTGACGGAAGCCGGATGCGGGGCGACGCGGGCGATCGATGAGGCCTTTCCGCTCGTAGAAACGGACCGTCTCTACGCCTACGCCGGCTTGACTCGCAACGTCACCGATGGTCAGGGCCATGTTTTTCGCGTGAGAGAGCTTAGCGTCCGTACCATGGTACGGAGTCAAGCGCCGGTCACCGCTTCGAATTCCGCGGGGCAGCTTGATGCGCAGCCGGCACGCCGTTCCCGTGTACCTGTTTTGTACCTGATCGGGTGGTCTTGGGAGCGATCAGAGGAATCGGAGCTTAATGTTTGCTGTAAGTTACTGATTCTACAAGATGTTCCTACGGTTCAACTCCCGCCGCCTCCACCAGCGAACCGTCAACGAATCCGCTGTTTCTCCTTTGCTTCGGTCACCATCTGCTCAACGTCCGCGAGCAGCTTTTTCGCGTCGTAGAGGATCCCGTCTTTCATCACGTATCGGACGCCGCCGACGCGGCCGGCCTGGCCGGTCTCGTCGTCCACGCGGATCCAGCCGGTGCCGTAGAGCACCTTGAGGTTCGCCACCGGGTTCTGATCGACGAAGACCAGGTCGGCGAGCTTGCCCGGCCTTACGCTCCCGAGCTCCGCACCCTCCCCGTACAGCGCCTCCGCTCCCCACACCGTCGCCGCGCGGATCACCTCCAGCGGGTGGAATCCCGCCTCCTGCAGCAGCTCGAGCTCACGGATGTAATCGAAGCCGTAGAGCTTGAAGATGAAGCCGGAGTCGGAGCCGGTG
>DATKCA010000118.1:0-3792 GCA_035544675.1 Thermoanaerobaculia bacterium
CCCGGCGCAGCCTGCCGATGGTTTCACGATCCGAGCCCCCGCGGATGAAGGCGAGGCGGCGGTGCTCTGCCGCGCTTACGAACAGGCCGATGCCGCGAAGCGCCGGACGATGCGGGCGTCATTCGAGCGCGACATCAACAAACGCGGGCGGCCGTGAAGCAGTCCGATCCCTCACGCTTCGCCGCGTAAGACAGAGTGGTCTAGAATGGCGCTTTCCATAAAAGGGCGATGCTATGACTGCGCAGAACTCGCGCTGGCGCCATCTGATGAGCCGTCTGGGTGTCCGCTTCGACCCCGGCGAGGCCCGACCCGCGTTCCTTCTGTTCCTGATCTTCTTTCTTCTCATCACCTTCCAGTACACGACAAAGAGTGTCCGGCAGTCGACGTTCATCAACTCGCTCGGTGCGGAACGCCTCCCGTACGTCTACCTTTTCATCGCCCTGGCCTCGTATCCCTTTCTGCGGATCTACAGCCGGTTCGCGGACAGACTCCGCCGCGACACGCTCATCGTCGCCACCTGCCTCTTCACCGCCGGAACGATGGTCCTCTTCTGGTGGCTCTACGAGTACCCCTGGCAATGGGTGGCGTTCGCCTTCTATGTCTGGATCTCCATCACGGTGGTGATGCTGGTCAGCCAGTTCTGGTTGTTCTCGAACCACATGTTCGATCCGCGGCAGGCCAAGCGGCTCTTCGCCTTCGTCGGTGCGGGCGGTCTTCTGGGCGGCATCATCGGCGGGCAGATGGCGCGGTTCGCGACGAAAGCGGTGGGAACGCGCTACGCCCTTCTCGTGGCGGCGCTGGTGATCTTCCTCGTCGCGGTCCTGATCGCGGTGACGCGCCGGGTGCGACGCACGGACGAACGTCGCGTCGCCGGATCTGCCGGCCTCGAACGCCTCGACGAAGCGAAAGGAGGATTCGAACTGCTGCGCCGCTCGCCACACCTGCGCCTCGTCGCGGCGATCATGCTGCTGACGGTGATCGTCGCCCAGGTCGTCGACCTGCAGTTCAACTGGGCGGTGCAGGAGGCGACCACATCGCTCGATCAGCGGACGGCCTTCTTCGGAAACTTCTACAGCGTCATGGGTATCATGGCGTTCCTGTTTCAACTGATCTTCACCGCGCGCATCCACCGCCATCTCGGAGTGGGTTTCGCGATGCGCGTGCTGCCGGTCACGATGACGTTCGGCACGCTCGCGCTCATCGGCGCGGCGGCCGGCGCTCCGGAACTGCTGCTCGGCGCGGCGCTCGTCCTCAAGGTTGGGGAGAACGGCGTACGCTATTCGCTCGACCAGGCGACGCGCGAGCTGCTCTATCTGCCCATTCCATCGCGCGCCCGCGCCAAGGCAAAAGCGTTCATCGACGTCTTCGTGCAGCGCGCCGCGAAAGGGGTAGCTGCCCTGCTCCTCCTTCCCGTCACCTTCGGTCTGCTGACCGCGCCACAGGCCGGCTGGATCTCCCTCGGCCTGATCGCGGTCTGGATCGCAACCACGATCAGGGCACAACGGCAGTACACCGAGTCGTTCCGCGTGGGGCTCAAGAAGGGGGCGGTCGAGCCCGGCGCGATCGACCTCAACGACGCGACCGCTCTCGAAGTGGTCGTCCAGTCCCTCGGCAGTACCGATCCCCGTCAGGTCATTCACGCCCTTCGCCTGCTCCAGAAAAACGATCGTGTGCGGCTCGTTCCGCCACTCCTCCTCTATCACGACAGCCCGGCGGTGCGGCGCGCGGTTCTGCGGATGATGGCGGCCGCCGGAAGATCGGACGCGCTTCCGCTCGTGGAGCGATGTCTTGCCGACGACGACGCCGCCGTGCGCGCTGAAGCGGTCAGTGCCGTTGCACACCTTCGGAAGACGGACGTCGTCTCCCTCATGAGTCCCTACCTCGATGCCCACGATCCCGGCCCTGTTTCGGCGGCGATCGTCGCGCTGTGGGATGCGCCCGACGCAGAGATCCGGCAGCGCGCCGGGACGGCGCTCATGAACCTGGTCACGGACGGCCGTCCGGCGGCGCGTGCGGAGGCGGCGAGAGCTCTCGGAGCCCTCCGCGGCGACGACCACGATGCGCTGCTGTTTCTGCTCGGTGATCGCGATTCGAGTGTGGCGCGCGAGGCCATCGCCGCCGTGCGCCGGCGCGTGATCCGCCATCAGCCGGCTCCGATCTACGTCCCGTCTCTGGTCGCCCTCCTCGACAACCGCCGCCTCAAGCACGACGCACGACAGGCGCTCGTGGCCTTCGGCGAAGCGGCGATCCCGGCGCTTGTGCACTTCATGAACAGCGCCGACGAGCGGATGTGGGTGCGCCGCGCGCTTCCGAAAACCATCGCCATGATCGGGGGACCGGCCGCAATGGCCGCCCTGACGAGCTCATTGCGGCTGGCATCGGATCGGATCCTGTTCCGCAAGCTGGTGGAGGCGCTCGGCTCGGTGAACACGCCGCTCCACGGTCACGAGCGGAGCCTCGGCGACGCCATCGCGGCGCAGAGCGCAGCCTACTTCCGCGCGCTCGCCAGTCTTGCCGCACTCGGCTCGGTGGAGCGCGGCCGGCTTGCCGGACCTCTCATGGTCTGGGATTCTGAACGCCATGAACCGACACTGCTCGAGCGGCTTCTCGCCGAACAGATGAGCGACTCGGTGCGGAACATCTTCGGTCTTCTGATGCTCCTCTACGATCGCCCTCAACTGAGGGACGCGCATCGGAGCGTGACCAGCGGCCAGGGCCATCTGATCTCCGCGGCCGTCGAGTATCTCGACAACGTGCTCGCGCCGGCAGTGAAGCGCGCCGTCCTTCCGGTCATCGAGGATCAGCAGCTCGGCGACCGCCTGGAGACGGCGAGGCGGTCGTTCGGCATCACGCTGCGATCGCGTCTCGAAGTTCTCACGCATCTGGTCGAGGAGTGCCTCACCGACGGACGCGACGGATCGGGATGGGGTGCCGCCGCGCTCTACGAGGTTTACTCCTCGCGCGCCTCACTCCTCTACCCGCGCGTCGACCAGGTCAAAAACAGCGAGAGCGCTGATCCGCTGGCGCGGGAGACCGCGGAGTGGATCGCCCGCCGCATCGAACGGCTGAGGGAGGACAGGCATGCCTGAACTGGCACGCATCGAAACGGTCGTCGTCCTGCAGAGCATTGACTTCTTCAGCGCCTGCACGGCCGAAGAGGTCCTGCAGATCGCGTCCATCGCGCGCGAGCAGTCGATCGCGCCGGGAGAAGAGCTCTTCCGTGAACGCGATCCCTCCGATACGCTGTACTGCGTGATCCGTGGAGACGTGGAGGTCACGGCCCGCGACGGAAAGCGCGAGACCGCCGGGCCGCTGCAGGCTCTCGGCCTCGTCGATGTGCTCAGCGGGCGCCTCTGCTCCGGCACGGCTGTCGCCACCACTCCGGCGCTCGTTCTGGCGATCCAGGCCGAGGATTTCTTCGACCTGCTCTCGAACAACATCGACGTAGTGAAGTCGCTGTTCCGTCATCTCATTCAGCGAATGGAAAGGAGCCACTGATGCCGTGGCGATGGATCCGATCGCTCTTCGTGCTGCTGGCACTGATCGGCGCGGCGAGCTGCGCGTCTGTAGGGCCCCAGCGCATCGTCGCCGTGGGCGACATCCACGGTGAATACGACGGCTTCGTATCGATTCTTCGCCAGGCAGGACTGCTCGACGAGAAGCTGCGCTGGACCGGGGCGGGAACGACATTCGTTCAGACGGGCGATTACCTCGACCGCGGCGCCGAGGCTCGGAAGGTGATGGATCTGCTCATGAAGCTGGAGCGTGCTCGCGGGGCGAACGTCATCGTGC
>DATKCA010000119.1:0-59512 GCA_035544675.1 Thermoanaerobaculia bacterium
TCTCCTCGGGCCAGCCCATCGTCGAGAACGGCCAGAGCGCCGACGAGAACCAGGTGTCCAGGACGTCCGTCTCCTGGCGGATCTCTGTCGAGCCGCATTCCGGACATGCCGCCGGATCGGCCTCGCTGACCATCATGTGCCCGTTGCTGCAGTAGAAGGCCGGGATGCGGTGGCCCCACCACAGCTGCCGCGAGATCGTCCAGTCGTGGATGTTCTCCATCCAGTTGAAGTACGTGGCCTGCCAGCTCTCGGGAATGATCTCGATGGTGCCGTCACGCACCGCGTCGATGGCCGGCTTCGCCAGAGGCTCGATGCGCACGAACCACTGTCGCGAGATCATCGGCTCGATGACCGTGTCGCACTTGCCGTGCACGCCGACCGAGTGCGCGTACGGCTTCGCCTCGCGAAGCAGGCCCAGCTCCTCGAGGCGCTCCAGGACCTTCTTCCGCGCAGCGAAGCGGTCCAGCCCCTCGAACCCGGCGCCGGCCGCCGCGGTCATCCTTCCGTCCTCGCCGATCACCTGGAGCTGCGGCAGGCCATTGCGCAGTCCGGCCTCGTAGTCGTTCTTGTCGTGGGAGGGCGTCACTTTCACGACACCCGTGCCGAACTCGCGATCGACCAGGGTCGCGTCTCCGATGATCGGAATCCGGCGCTCGGCGATCGGCAGCAGCGCCGACTTCCCGATCAGCTCGCGGTAACGCTCATCCTCGGGATGGACAGCCAGGGCCGTGTCGCCGAGCATCGTCTCGGGACGGGTCGTGGCCACCGGCAGCCGCCGCCCGGAGCCCTCCACTGGATACTCGATCTGGTACAGCTTCGTTTCTCGCTCGCGGAACTCGACCTCGACGTCGCTGATGGCGGTGCGGCAGTTCGGGCACCAGTTCACCATGGCCAGATCGCGATAGATCAGGCCGTCCTCGTACAGCTTCACGAAGACATGGCGGACGGCGCGCGAGAGGCTGTCGTCGAGGGTGAAGCGCTCGCGCGTCCAGTCGGCGGATACGCCGAGGCGGACAAGCTGGTCTTTGATCTCGGTGCTGTGCTGTTCCTTCCACTGCCAGACTCTCTCGAGGAACTTCTCGCGGCCGAGCTCGAGGCGGGACGTGCCCTGCTTCATGAGCTCGCGGTCGACGACCATCTGGGTGGCGATGCCGGCGTGGTCGGTGCCCGGAAGGAACAGCGTGTTGTAGCCGCTCATGCGCTTCCACCGGATGATGATGTCGATCAGCGTATTCACCAGAGCGTGGCCGATGTGGAGCCGTCCGGTGACGTTGGGCGGAGGAATCACGATCGTGAACTTCGGACGGGCCGGGTCTGCCGACGGCGTGAAAAAGCCGCGCTCCTCCCAGAGCGCGTAAAGGCGTTGCTCGAATGACTTCGGGTCGTAACGGGTGGCCAGTTCGTCCTTCATGGGCGAGCGGGGGATTATAGGCGTTAGGCCTTTGGCCTTAGGCGTTAAGCCTTAGTCCTTAGTCCTTAGTCCTTAGTCCTTAGTCCTTAGGCCTTGGGAGTGCGAAAGAAGAGGCTTCGTTTCGGCGTTCTCCTGATGCCTAAGGACTAACGCCTAAGGCCTAACGCCTATTTTTCATGATTCTTGGAATCGAGACTTCGTGCGACGAGACGTCGGTCGCGCTCCTGGAGCGTGACGGAACCGTGCGCAGCAACCTGATCGCCTCGCAGATCGAGCGGCACCGGCCGTTTGGCGGTGTGGTGCCGGAGATCGCATCGCGCGAGCACCTGCAGCATCTCTTTCCGCTCATGCAGGAGGCGCTCGCCGATGCGAAGGTTGCCTGGAGTGACGTCGAGGCGGTAGCGGTGACTTCGGGCCCCGGCCTGATCGGCGCGCTGCTGGTCGGCGTGGCCGGTGCGCAGGGCGTCGCCTACGGACTCGGTGTGCCGCTCATCGCCATCAACCATCTGGAGGGACACATCTTCTCTCCCTATCTTCAGAAGAGCGGGACAGCCATCGAGCTGCCGGAGCGATTCATCAGCCTCGTGATCTCCGGGGGCCATTCCTCGATCTACGACGTCCGGCGCGGGGTGGTGAAGATGATCAACCGCACGCGCGACGACGCCATCGGCGAGACTTTCGACAAGGTGGCGAAGTTCATCGGTCTCCCGTATCCAGGCGGCCCGCAGATCGAGAAGCACGCGCGCCAGGGGCAGGCCGACCCGGCTCGTTTCCCGTTTCCCGTTCCCCAGTTCAAGGATGAGTCGATCGACTTCTCGTACTCCGGAATCAAGGCCGGCGCGATCCGGCTCGCGCGCGAGCATGGCATCAGTGCCACCGGCGAGGGGCGCTCGCTCGCCGACTTCTGCGCCACGTTCCAGGGTGCACTCTTCGCGCAGCTGTTCGACCGGCTCGAGGCGGCGTGGCGGCGCTTCGAGGCTCCGCACCCGGTCGAGCTCGCTATCGCCGGCGGTGTGGCGGCGAACGGCGTTCTCCGCGAGCGCATGGCCGCCTGGGGGAAGGAGCGCGGCCTGATCGTCCGCCTTCCCGAAAAGGGGTTCTGCACCGACAATGCGGCGATGATCGCCTTCGCGGGACTGCAGAGGCTGCCAGAGGCGGCCGACCCCCGCCGGGTGGTGGCCCGCTCCCGGATCGGATGACGAAACCTTCCGGCAGTCCCACCCGTCCCATTCAGTGAGCTAACGAAGAGTAATCTCCTACTCTCTCACCTGATTCTGCAAAAGCCGCCGTCCTGCTCAGACGGCGGCTTTTTTCTTGCTGAGCATGCCTGCATGAAGATCGTGATTGCCGGCGGGTCGGGGTTTGTGGGCACGCCGCTGGTCCAGCGGCGCATCGCTCATGGCGATGAAGTCTCCGTGCTGACGCGCGATGCGGCCAGCGTCACGGCGGGCAACCCGCTCGTCTGGGATGGCCGGACACAGGGTGCCTGGTCGGCCGTCGTCGCCGATGCCGATGCAATCATCAATCTCGCCGGCGAGAACATCGGTGCGGGGCGATGGACCGACGCGCGCAAGCGGAGGCTCGTGGACAGCCGGGTGAACGCGACGCGCGCGCTCGTCGAGGCGATCCGGAGCAGACCGGAGGGTCCTCGGGTCTTCCTCTCCGCATCGGCAGTCGGCTACTACGGACTTCGCGGCGACGAGGAGCTCGACGAGAGTGCGCCGCGAGGGATGGGGTTTCTCGCCGACCTCGCCGCGCGATGGGAAGCAGAGGCGCGCGCGGCGGATCACCTGGCCCGGCTGGTGGTGCTTCGCTTCGGAGTGATCCTGTCGTCGAGCGGGGGCGCGTTGCCCAGAATGGCGCTGCCGTTCCGCTTCGGGGCCGGTGGTCGTGTCGGCAGCGGGAGGCAGTGGATGGCCTGGGTCGCGCTCGAAGACGCCCTGCGCGCCATCGAATGGTCACTGGACACCGACACCGTGCGCGGCACGCTCAACATCACAGCGCCGGAGCCGGTTCGCAACGCAGACTTCGCGAAGGCTCTGGGCCGGGCCCTGCGAAGGCCATCGGTGATGCCCGCTCCCGCGTTCGCGCTCCGCTTGCTCCTCGGCGACATGGCCGAGGAGGCGTTACTGGGCGGACAACGGGTGCTTCCGCGGCGGACGATGGCGGAGGGGTTCCGCTTTCAATACCCCGAGATCGCCGCCACATTGACGAACCAGTTTCGTCACTGATTCGTTTCTGCTCGTGACCGCACCGTCCCGTGATGTCCAGGTTCGCGCCGGCGGACCTCACGTTCCAGCGATGCCAGATTCGGAAAATCGATCGCGCGCATTCAGGCCCTTGGTTCTCGGTGCAGGGCGGCTACCCGTTCAGCGAGCGGTTGCAGCTCGGGGGCAACTACACCTGGTCGCAGACAGAAGGGAATGTCACTGCCGAGGAAAGGGGGAGCGGCCCGGTCACGGAGAGGGGACCCGATTACTACCCCGAGTTCACCCGATTCGCGCAGAACAATCCGGCCGGCTTCCTCCGGTCGGATCAGACTCACAAGGTCCGGGCGTGGGGAACTCTGGCCATTCCGACCGCGGCCGGGCACTTCGTTCTGAGCGCGTTGCACCGCTTCGACTCGGGTACCGCCTATTCCGCGCCCGGCACCGTGAACTTCGTGGCAAGCTCGAGATTCGAATACGCAAAAGCGAACGGCTACGCCGGGGTTCCTTCCACGATCGACTACTACTTCAGCGACCGCGGGCAGTATCGCTGGGACGACGTTCACTCCACCGATCTTTCGCTGAACTACCGTATCCGTCTGGCCGGCCGCGCCGAATTGTTCGTGCAGCCCGAGATCATCAACGTCTTCAACAACGACGCTGTGTTCGCCGGCCACACCTCCGTCTTCACGTTTGACAACGACAAGACGCTTCAGCCGTTCAACCCCTTCACCGAAACGCCGGTGGAGGGCGTGCATTACCGCCTGCACGAGGAGTTCGGTCAGGACCGCGACAACTACCTCGATTTCCAGCAGGCCCGGACGTACCGCGTCTCGGTCGGCATCCGCTTCTAGTTACAGGCCACTAGGGAACCTCTGCACAAGTCTGACCCACGGCGCCGAATGCGCTTGCGTGCCGAGATCGCCGCCGCGATGTCGGCCGCAACCGCCTTCGGCCCTTCGGGTTGCGGGTGGCGCCGGTCGGCTGCCACGCCGTCGCTCCTCAGCAATGAACCACATTGCCTGCGTCGCGCCGGCTTGCATCCGACGGCGGCGGCGCACGCAACGCCGTGTGTCAGACTTGTGCAGAGGTTCCCTAGTGCCCGAAGTGACGCCACCTCATGGCGGACCCGGGCGCCAACGCCCCGTGCTCACCGTAATCCTCGGCGGACGCGGGATCGAGCTCCCAGCGGTGCCGGTCGCGCTCCCGCGATTTCTCACCGCAGCAGAGCTCCTCGGCCGCCTCGTACGTGACGAGATCCGAGAAATCCTGATCGAGATCGAATTCCGGCTCCACTCAGTGCTCCGTTTTCACCAGAGCGGATACGAACGCGCGCGAGTGCCGCGTACGGATCGAGGTCATCCGGGCCATGGCGCCGAACTGGCGATTGGTCATCCTGCGGCCGACGTCGGACTGGGCGAGGATCCCGACAAGCCGGCCGTCCTGGTCCATCACCGGCAGATGATGGACTGCGTTTTCTTCCATCAATTCGATGGCTCTCTCGATCGGCTCGTCCGGCCCGATGACGATCACCGGCTGCGACATGCACTGCGCGGCGGTGAGCGTGCGCGAGTCCCCACCGCCGGCGACGGCGCGACAGGCGATGTCCCGGTCGGTCACGATCCCGGCCAGCTTCCCGGAGGATACGACCGGGATCGCGGCGCAATCGTGATCCGCCATCAGCTGGGCGACCAGCCGCAGAGTGGTGGCCGGGGCGCACGATGCGGGGCCTCTTGTCATGATGTCGCCGACTCTCACGCTCATATCAGTGAACGTAGGCTCCGCCGGGTGCGCGCATTGTGACCATCGACACACGGGCGGGTGTCCCGCACGATCTCAAACGTTGCCGCGCGTCGTGCCGCTTCATCACGCGCTGACGAGGCGGCACTCGCAGAAGTCGTCCGAGTCGGGACGGCAGACGCGCATGACGGCATGACGCGCCAGGGCGTGCTCGCATGTCATGCAGACGTCCGGCTGGGCCGACTGCTCGAACCCGGAACAGAGGCACGGATAGTCCTCGGACGGATAGTGGATGACCTGCTCGCAGGTCTGGATGACGTGGTGCTCGGCCGGCCCGTGCGCGCAACAACTCATGCTCGCCCCCGGTGCGCGACGTCACCCGGCCGGGTGAGCAGGGTCATCGGCGCGCCATCCGCCGTCGTGGTTTGATCCATCGGCAAGACTGTGAGGTGAGCATGTCCGCAAGTGTCCGAGCACGCCTCGTGGAATGGGAGGTGACGCGTGCCTGCAAATTATCATGCATGCACGGCGCGATCTCAGCCCCGCGCCGCAGTCCCCACGAGCTTTCCACGTACGAAGCTTACAAGACGATCGATCAGATCGTCGCGATCCGGCCGGAAGAGGTCACCTTCACGGGCGGCGACCCGCTGGAGCGGCCGGACATCTTCGAGCTGGTCGAGTATGCGCGACGGCGCGGGCTCGATCCGGCCCTCGTGGTCAGTCCCACGCCGATGCTGACCGGACACGCCGTCGGCAAGCTCCGCAGAAACGGGCTGAACCGGATCGTTCTCGGTATCGACTCGGCCACTCCGGCCCGCCACGACGCGATGAGGGCCATCACCGGCCAGTTCACCGCCACGCTTCTGGCCACGCGCTGGGCGCGCAGCTCCGATCTGGCGCTGGAAGTCAACACGCTCGTCACGCACAAGAACTTCCTGGATCTCATGCCGATCGCCAACCTGATCACGGAGATCGGCGCGAAGCGATGGAACGTGTACTTCCCGGTTCCGGCCGGTGGGAAGCACATCGAGATGCCTACGGCCGGCGAGGTGGAGCGGACGTTCGCCACGCTGCAGGAGATCCGCAACTTCGCGCGATTCTCCATCCGGACGTTCGAGGCGCCGCACTTCCGCCGTCATGTCCTGCAGAACGTGCACCCCGCCATCGACCAGTTCATCGCCAAAGACGTGGCGGCCGAGGTCGTTTTCATCTCGCACACCGGTGAGGTCAGCGTCAGCCCCTTCCTCCCCATGACGGCGGGCAACGTACGCCTGCAACCCCTCTCCTTCATCGCCGGACAGAGCGACCTGATCGTGGCGTTGCGCGATCCCGGAAACCTCAAAGGCAAATGCGGCCGGTGCGAATACCGGCAGGTTTGCGGAGGATCGCGCGCTCGTGCGTTCGCGATGACCGGCGACCTGTTTTCCTCAGACCCGTTGTGCAGTCATCAGCCAGGTGCAGCATGAGCGACTACGATCCGAGGCACACCCCGTGGCATCTCGACGAATCCGAGTTCTACGAGCTGGAAAGCAGGACCGACCAGGTCAATTTCCTGATCTCATGGGCCGTCCTGGCGCCCTCTTCACACAACACGCAACCGTGGACGTTCCGCATCACCGATGACGGCGTCGAGATCTCCGCCGACTTCACCCGCCGGCTCCCCGTCGCCGATCCGGAGGGTCGCGAGCTCTTCATCAGTCTCGGAGCCGCCATCACGAACCTTCGAGTGGCAGCGGCGCATTTCGGCTTCGAAACCAGCGTTCTGTACGAGAGCGATGCGGAGAGCGCGGCTGTAGCAGTGGTCACTCTTCGCGAGACCTGCGACGCCGATGCCAGTCTGCGGGCCCTGTTCCCATCGATCGCAAAACGGCACACCAACCGCCAGCCGTTCGTGGAGCGCGAGATCGATCCGCACGCTCTGACGCGGCTCTGCGACTTCGTCGAGGACAACTCCGAGCTGCACTTCGTCCTGCCGCACGATGTCCAGCGCGCGGCGCGTCTCATCGAAGAGGGCGACCGGCTTCTCATGGCTAACACCGCCTTCCGGGACGAGATCGCCCACTGGCTCCGCCCCAACGCCGGCTCAGCAAGGGACGGCATGTGCGGGGATGCGATCGGCATCCCCGGACCGCTGTCGGCGCTCGGGCCCTGGATGATCCGGCAGTTCGACATGAGCGGCGCGCAGGCCCGATTCGACCGCTCGCTTGCTGAGAAGGCTGCCGGGCTGATTGTCGTGACAGCCTACGATGACCGCCTGTCTCTGGTCCGGGCCGGCGAGCTTCTGGAGCGCCTGCTCCTGCTGCTCACAACGCTGTCGATCGACTACTCGTTCCTCAACCAGCCCGTGCAGGTGCCTGCGTTGCGGCACTCCCTCTGGTCGATGATCCGCTCGGCCACCCCGCCGCAACTGCTGGTCCGCTTCGGCTACGCGCCGGCTCCCGTGCAGCCGATGCCCCGGCGGCCGGTCGACGCGGTCGTGCAGTAAGCGGCGATCGGGAGCTCTCTCCCGGCGGCGGCAGGGTTGGGAGGGGAGAACTCCTCTCAGCACTTGCTGTTGAGCGAGCGCATGCACTGCCAGCAGGAGTTGATGTCTCCGCTGATGATCTGCAGGACGGTCATCCACAGGTCGGGGCGCTCGTCGAGGAGGCGCTGGAACTCCTCCCTCGGCACCATGCCGATGCGGGCTTCCGACCGAACCGTCGCCGAGCAGTCGTGTTTGCGGTTGGAAACTACGCAGCTGAGCCCGAGGAACGACCCGGGCTCGACGCGCCGCAGCGGCTTCGCGCTGCCGGTCCGCGACGAGTAGACCAGCTCGACGTCGCCGGAGTGGACGAAGTAGATGCCGCGCGGCTCCTCCCCTTCCTGGAAGAGCTGCACTCCCGGCTTGAAGCCTTCCGTCACCTCGAACGGCCGGAGCGATTCCGTCACGAACGCCGTCGCTGGTTGGGGTTCCGTCAGCATCTGAGTGGCCACAAAACACCTCGCATGGGAAGTTGAGATTCCTTTTCAGCAGGCTACGGGGCCGGATTTCCGCCTGATGTGACTGCTGCTACGCGTGAACGTGAGGACGTGATCACACGCTGACCATGCCCTCCAGCGTGGCCTTACCGGTCACGAACACGCTGGAGCCCTTCACGTCGATGATCTTCTTGCGCTTGAAATCGCTCAGCAGCCGCGTCACCGTTTCGCGGGTCGTGCCGATCATCTGAGCGATCTCCTCGTGCGTGAGCAGGACTTTGAGCCGGACTCCCTTGGTCGTCTGCTCGCCCCCGCGATCGCACCAGTCCAGGAGCAGCCTGGCCAGCTTCTCGCCGGTCGTCTGCGAGAGCCCCAGTGAGCGGATCTCGCGCTGCGCCGAGTGATACTTCTCGCTGAGCTGCTGCGCGGTGTGCATGCACGCCTCGGGGTTGCTCCCGAGGAAACGGATGAAGTCCTCGCGCTTGATGAAGTTCAGCTGGGAGGGCTCGATCGTCTCCGCGGACACCTCGTAGTGCTTGTTGAGGATCGTGGCGCTGGCTCCGAGAACCTCGCCCGGCTCGGCGATCTTGACGATGAGGGTTTTGCCTTCCGTCGAAGAAGTGGTCAGCTTCGCCCGCCCGCTGCAGAGGATGAAGACGCCGCGCGGCTCCTCACCCTCCACGAAGAGCAGGGAGCCCTTCGGATACAGGCCGGTAAACTTCACCGCGTCGAGAGCATCGACGACGTCCTGAGACATGTTGCAGAACAGGCGCTCCGCGCGAACGCGGCACTCGCCGCAGTTGTATTCGACTTCCAGGTTGTAGGGCGACGGCATTGCGACCTCCGATCAGTTGGTGACTCCACCGATCCGTTGACATCACATAATCTAGGACGGCTCATCGCTCCGCCGCAGATGCGGAGGTCACCCGTCCGTGTGACAGACGTCACCTGGAGCACCCGGCCGGCGGCGCTCCACCTCACCACGTCACACGGAACTCCGCCCCGCCGGCGCTGCGGTTGCCCAGGGCGTATCCGAAGCCGTGATTCGTGAGGATCTCCTGCACCACGGTCAATCCGAGACCACGGCCGTCGCGCTTCGTGCTGAAGAAGGGGCTGAACAGCTCTGCACGGACCTCTTCGGCCACCCCGGTGCCGGTATCTGCCACGGAGAGCTCACCATCGCGGACCGAGACCTCGATCGAGCCGGCCGAGCCGATCGCCTCGACGGCGTTCCGGAGGATGTTCAGGACCACCTGTTCGAACTGGCTGCGGTCCGCGACGATCACGGCGGCGCCATCGACATGGATGCGGAGGTCGATGCGCCGCTCCTCCAGCTCCGGCCGCAGCAGCGCGGCGATCTCGCGAACGACGCTTCCCACATCCACCGTCGTTCGATGGGGCGGAGGGATGCGGACCACGTCGGCCAGATCGCGCATGAAGCGGTTCAGCGCGTCCATCCGCGAGGATGCGACCATCACGGCATCCGTGAAATCGACTCGATCAGTCTGCCGGACGTCCGGGGCATAGCGCAGCAATGACTCGAGCAGCGACCTCACGGCGCCGACGGAGTTGTTCACCTCGTGCGACATCATCCGGATCAACTTCTCGTACGCCGCCTTCTCGGAAACTCGCAGCTCCTCGGTCAGCTCCTCGATGAGATAGAACTTCTTCGGGAATCCGCGGTCGCGAAACTCTGCGCACCAGACCTTGAGGCGCCGCCCTCCCTGATAAGGCACCAGACGCGACTCACCCGCTGCGACACTTCGCAACTCACTCATCAACTCGGGCGTGACGAGCCGCGACGCCACCGGATTCATCAGGTCGACGTTGCCGTCGAAGTCACAGATGACAATGCCGGACGGCGACGCCTGCACGATTTTCCCGAGGAGCTGATGCTGTTCCTCGGCCGTGAGCCGCTCTTCGCGGAGACGATCCGTCATGCCGTTGTAGATCTCGATGAGGCGATCGAGCTCCGGCTGGCCGACGGGAACGAATCGCGAGCCGAAGTCGCGCTCGTTCATCAGCTCGGTGCCGGTGGTGATGAGATCCAGCGGGACGAACAGCGCGCGCACCAGCCGGAAGCTCACCATGATCGAGATCAGAAAGAACGCCTCTACCGCGAACAGCAGAACGCGGTTGTGCAGGAGAAAAAACACGGCGGCCGCCGCCATCACCAGGTGAAGGATGACGAAGTACGTGATGATCTTGGAGCGGAGAGTCATGACTGGCCGTTCAGGCCTCGGTGCTCAAGCCATACTTTTCAAGCCGGCGGTAGAGTGCCGCGCGACTGAGGCCCAGCGCCTCGGCCACGCGCGTCACATTGCCGTCGTAGTGCTTCATGCACTTCACGATCATGCCCTTCTCAATCTCGTCGAGCGTCATGCTGCCGGCATCGGGAAGCGATCCATCGCGCGCTTCGAGATCGCGGCCCACGACGAAATCACCGACGTCGAGCTCGCCGCTCTCGTGCATCAGCACGGCGCGCTCGATGGCCTGTCTGAGCTGGCGGATGTTGCCCGGCCAGCTCTGGGAGCGCAGCCAGTCGGTCGCGCGCGGAGAGAGCGCCGGCACGTCGCGCCGATACGTGGCAGCGCACGACCGCAGGAAGTGCCCGGCCAGCTCCGGGACATCTCCCCTCCGCTCGCGAAGCGGTGGAAGATTCACCGTGATCAGGTTGAGCCGGTACAGCAGGTCCTCGCGAAACTCGCCCCGCTGCACGAGCTCGTCGAGCTTTCGATTGGTCGCGGAGACGACGCGGACGTCGACCGTGCGGCTCCGGCTGGAACCGAGCACTTCGTACGTACGATCCTGCAGAACGCGGAGCAATTTCACCTGTGAAGACGGATCGAGCTCGCCGATCTCGTCGAGGAAGATCGTTCCGCCATCGGCGACTTCGAACCTCCCTTTCCGCGTCTCACGCGCGTCGGTGAACGCCCCCCGCACGTGTCCGAACATCTCGCTCTCGAACAGCGTCGACGAGATCCCGCCGAGGTTCACCTTCACGAATGCTGCGCCGCGGCGGCGGCTGTTGTGGTGAATCGCCTCCGCGACGAGCTCCTTGCCGGTGCCGCTCTCGCCGAGGATCAGGACGGAAGCGTCGGTGGGAGCGACGCGGCCGATGAGCTCCAGGACGCGCAACAGCCTGGGGTCGCTGCCGATGATGTTCTTGAAATCGAATCGCTCGTCGAGCTCCGCGCGACCGGCCGGCGTCCGCTGTTCCGAGGCATCAGCGAGGCGCAGCGCGGTCTCGACGCACTGCAGCACCGTGGCGTTCGTCCAGGGCTTGGTGATGAAGTCCGAGGCGCCGCGCTTCATCCCGTCGACCGCGAGCGAGATCGACCCCCAGGCCGTCATCAGAATCACCGGGATCTTCGGCGCCTGGGACCGGATCGAGTCGAGGAGCTGCAGACCCTCCTCGCCGGTGGTGCGGCGGGAGAAATTCATGTCCTGAATGACGAGGCGCGGCTGCTCGTTGCGCAGCCGCGCCATTGCCTCGTGTGGTGTGTGTGCCGTCGCAGTGGCGTAGCCGTTCTGCTTCAGCAGAAGGGTCAGCGACGCCGTGACTGCGGCGTCGTCGTCGACGATGAGGATGGGACCGCTCACTCGTAATGGAGAGCCTGCGCCGGTTGAACGCGTGAAGCAAGCCAGCCCGGGTACACCCCGCACAGTACCGTGAGAGCGTAAATCGCCGCCAGCGAAGCAGCCAGCCCTCCTGCGAAAGCGCCCGGCGTGATGAGGCTGAACAATCCGAGTATCGGCAACTGCGCCACCACGGCCAGGCCTGCCACGACGGCGAGCGTCGTCAACATGGCCACCTCGGCGACAATCTGACGCTGCACGGCGCCAGCGCTCGCGCCAATGGCCCGGCGCAGTCCGAGCTCGCGCGTCCGCCGAGTCACGTTCTGCCACAGAACTCCGGACAGGCCGAGGATGACCATGGCGATGAGGAACGCGGCCACGGTCAGGAGCACGACCAGCGGAAAGAGGGCGGTCCGGTGAGCGAACTGCCTCATGCGGGTCATGTGGCGGATGCGGAAGTTCATCTGCGGCGCGACCTGGTGGATACGGTCACTGAGTGTCTCTTCGAACGACGACGGCGTGCCGGGACGCAGCCGGACCACAACATTTCCAGGTAGCGTGTCGGACTTCGCGGCCGATGCCCGCTCGAACATCATGTTGACCGGCTTGCCGAAGTTGGCGAACTCTCCGCTCTTGCGGTACGGCGCGATCACACCGACCACTCGCATCTCCTTCTCGGCCTCCTCGTTGAACCTGCGGCCGATCGGATTCTCCGTTCCGTATACGGTGCGAGCGAGGTCGGTGTCGATGACGACCGGCGTGTAGTTCGCGGCGTCGTCCTGCGGCTGGAACCAGCGGCCGCTGAGAATCTCGAGCTGCATGACGTCGGCGAAACCATCAGTGGCGAAGTCGATCGTGAGGGAGACGGTCTTGCCTCCGAAGCCCCAGCTTCCCTCATTCGCCGACATGGAGTACGGCGGCGTCGCCGAGGCGCCTACCGCTTCGACCTGCGGCATCGCGCGCAGCTCATGCATGATCAACTGCGTGACGTCAGGCTCTTTCTCGGTTCCGCCTGCCGTCTTCGCCCACGGCCCGTCGGCGGGCGGACGTGGCCGTTCATTCTCGAGGCTGATATTCCAGACATTGCGCCACTCGTAACCCAGCGGCTTGGTGACGCTTCCGATGAGCGCGGAAGCGAGCGTCAATACCGCGAAGAGCACGAGAAAGGACAGAAAGATCTCCGCCACGATGAGCGCATTGGCGCGCTTGCGGTTCCAGACGATCTTCAGGATGTGCCGGATCATTGCGAACCTCCACGAAGGGCATTGACGGGATGCAGCCTGGACATCTTCCAGGCCGGATAGACGCCGGAGAAGACGCCGAAGAACACCGCGAAGAACATCCCCCACGCAAATACGCGGAGGTTGATCGAGAACCGCAGGTCAGGGACAGGGGCGGCCTCGTTCAGCACCGGCAGCAATGCTGCGGCGAGGATGAATCCGGCGAGGCCGCCGACGACGGTGATGACGACGTTTTCAAAGACGAATTGACGGATCAGAGAGCCTCTCGGCGCGCCGAACGCGCGACGAACGCCGATCTCCGACGCGCGCTCCAGGATGCGGCTTAGATTGAGCGTGATGAGATTCATGGCCGGCAGCGCCATGAACATCACCGCCAGAACGGCAAGGATCGTCACGGCTCGTGCGGGCGACGCCGAATCGGGGCGGCCGCCGGTCACCATCCGCGCGAACGCCTCGAACGGTGTATCGAGACCCGCTTTCAGGCTTTGAAACTGCTTGGGATCGCTCAGCGGGACTCGCGGCAGCCGGCTCTGAAACTCGCGCTTCACGGCCGGGATGTCGCTACGGTCACGCAGCAATACGACGCCCTGGAAGTTGCCGGTGATCTGGTTGCGATAGTCCGCAGACTTCAACGTTCCGATCGGAACCCAGATCTGCGAGTAGGCCGAGAGCCGCAGGAATGGCACACGCGGTACGACGCCGACCACGCGAAACTCACGACCTTCGAGGTTGAAGGTGCGGCCCACGGCAGGCTTGCCGTCGAACAGTTTCTCGCGGATGTCTTCGTTGATGACGGCGACGTGCCGCCCGGCTCGATCGTCCTGCGCGGAGAACGGCCCGCCTTCGACGAACTTGAAATCGAGAATCTGCCAGTACGCGCCATCGGTCCGCTTGATCATCGTGTCGATACGGCCGCCATCGCGATAGACCGCGGTTCCCTGCAGCAACGTGAAGATCGACGCCTTTTCGATGTTGGGCAGAGTCCTCACATACCGATCGAGGAATCCGTATCCCGGATCCGTGGTCATCGTGAACCCTTTGCCGTATTGGCCGATCCGGGAGACCGTCAGCGCGCGATGGAAGCGACTCTCCGGCGCGCCCGGCGTCACAAGGTTGTCCACGATCGCCGTGATCACCAGCAGGACGGCCAGCGTCATGCTGATGCCGAAGAGTGAGATCGCCGTGAATACCTTGCGGCGTCCGAGGACTGCGAGAGCGAGCGAGAGATGAGCGCGCATCAGGCCACCTGCCGGCCGTCGAAGAGACGGATGGTGCGATGCGTCCGCTCGGCGAGACGCTCATCGTGCGTGACCATCACGACGGTCGTCCCGTCCTCGCGATTCAGGCCTTCGAGGATGGCCATGATCTCGTCGCCCATGGCGCTGTCCAGGTTCCCGGTCGGCTCGTCGGCGAGCAGGATGCGCGGCTTGCCGACGATGGCCCGCGCGATGGCGACGCGCTGCTGCTGTCCGCCCGATAACTGCGTCGGGAAGTGATGCACTCGCGAGGCGAGGCCGACCCGATCGAGCGCCGTCAGCGCCAGACGTCTGCGCTCCGAACCTGACATCCGGCGATAAAGCAGGGGGATCTCCACGTTGTCGACCACCTTCAGATCGGGCACGAGGTGGAAGCTCTGAAAAACGAAGCCCAGCTTCTGATTGCGGATCGCCGACAGCTTTCGATCTCCCCGACCGTTGATGTGCTCTTCGTCGAGTGTGAGACGTCCACGCGTCGGCGCGTCGAGCAGGCCGATGAGGTTCAAGAGAGTGCTCTTGCCGCAGCCGGACGGCCCCATCACGGAGACGAACTCGCCCGGAGCAATGGCCAGATTGATGTTCTGCAGCGCGACGGTCTCCAGACGATCCGTGCGATATACCTTTTCAACGTTTTCGAGGCTGATCATTTGAGTCGCATCTCCTTCACACCGTCGTAGTCAGTCATGTTCGAGATCACCACTTCGTCACCTTCGCGGAGGCCGCCGACGACTTCCGCCATTTCTTCACCGATCAATCCATAGCGGACCGGCACACGGACCAGCCGTCCGTCACGCCGGACGAACGGCTCTTCGCGCTGCGCCTGTGCATTCGCTCCCCGTTTGACGCGCAGGACGCCGCCGCGCCGGCCGTTGATCACGAAGACATCGACGCGGAGGTTGTTGCGCAGCCGGGCATGAGCGCTCGCATCGAGGGCCACGTTGAGGCGGGCCACCCCGTTCTCGATCCGCGGATCGATCGACGCCAGCACGCCCGCCACGCTGGTCGAGTCGTCGACTCTGACTCGCACCGGCATCCCCGGAGCGATCCGCGGAACATAGAGGTCCGACACCGTCGCTGTAACCCGGAACGTCCGGAGGTCGGCGATCCGCGCCAGCACGTCGCCGCGCCGGATCGTCGCGCCTTCTTCCTGCACGATCGACGTGATGACGCCGTGGCGCGACGCCCGCATCATCGCCAGCTCGAGCTGCCGCCGCGCCTGGTCGCGCTCTTTGCGCAGCATGCTGATGTCGAGCGCCGCAGCCGCGAGTTGCGCCTCACCCGTTCGCGCAGCGCGGACGATGTTCTCTTCGATATGCCGGATGGTGATGTCGCTCTTCTTCGCGGCCGCTGCATCGGAGAGAGCCTGCTGTTCAGAGAGAAGACCCTCGCCCTGCAGCGTCCTGCTGCGGTCGGCCTGCAGGCGCAGGATGTCCGCATCGAGCTTTCCCTGCTCGAGCTGCGCACGCAGAGTCGCCGTCGTCTCTTCGATGCGCAGGCGGAGCTGCGCGGCTTCGCTCTCCTTCTGCGCGAGCTGCTCGCCGAGGCGCTCTGCTTCCAGACGCGATCCCGATGTGTCGAGCGTCAGCAGCTCATCGCCGGCCCGAACGTGATCGCCCGGCCGTCGCCCTACGCGCATCACGCGCGCTTCGACGGGACTCGATACGACCTGCTCGACCTCCGGCACGACGATCCCGCTCGCCTGCACGGTCGAGTCGACGTCGCCGCGCTCGACCCGCGCGAACTGCACGTCGCGAAGGCGGATCGAAGGCCGTAGCCACTCCACCACCCCGGCCAGCGAAAAGCCCGCCGCGGCGACGGCGACGGCAGCCACGCCAGCCTTTCGCATCACTCGCCGCCGCCTGATCTCCGGTGCGATTTCCCGATCCATGAGGGTGCTCTATCGCGAACGGAGTGCCAGCACATCACCCTTTAGATCCAATAGCTTACACGCGACACTCCGTTCATTTTCGGACGGACCGTTCGAAAGTGGACGGTTCCGGTGACCCGGCTCACCGGCCGCGAATGGTTACGGCTCTACCCTCGATACCTCGAGAGGGAAATCATGAAAAAGACCGTATTTCTCCTGGTTGCCATCGTCCTCTTCCCCTCACTGCTCGCCGCGGCGGCATTCGAAGTCACCACCACTGCGGACGGCGGATCGGGCTCGCTTCGTCAGGCAATCCTCGATGCGAACGGCAACCCCGGCCCCGACCTCATCCTCTTCAACATTCCCGGCTCCGGCGTCCAGACGATCACTGTCCTGTCGGCGCTTCCCACGATCACCGATCCCGTCGAGATCAATGGCTACAGTCAGCCCGGCTCGGCCCCGAACAGCCAGCTGGTCGGCAACGACGCCACGCTGCTGATCGAAGTCAACGGCAACGGAGGCGCGTACCACGGTTTCGTGGTGACCGCCGGCGTGAGCATGATCAGCGGACTCGCGATCAACCGGTTCGGAGACGCCGGATTCGCGGCGAACGCGATCATCCTGCGGGATGGCGGCGACAACTTCATCACGGGCAATTTCATCGGAACGGATGCCACCGGTACGATCGACCTCAACAACCGCGGCGGCGGAGTCTTCATCGACAACTCCCCGCGCAACGTCATCGGCGGCAGCTCGTCCCTGGACCGCAACATCATCCTCGGCAACGCCAACCCGGCCATTCACACGCCGGTCCCGAACGGGTCCGATCCCGGCGACTTCGCCGGCGGGAACAGGATTCAGGGCAACTACATCGGCGCGGACGCGACCGGGTTGAACGTTCTGGGCGGCACGGGGATCTTCCTGTCGAACCCGGGCAACCTGGTCGGCGGCACTTCGCTGGGCACGCGCAATGTCATCGCCACGCGGTTCCTCCCGGCCATTCAGCTCGACGAGAACGGCGCGCACGACAACCGCATCCAGGGCAACTTCATCGGAGTCACGGCCAACGGTCTCGCCGCGCTGGGCGGCGCGAACCGAGGCATCTCCATCGAGCGCGGCTCGAACAACCTCATCGGCGGGACGACCGCCGGGGCGCGCAACGTCATCGTGGCATCGAGCGGCGCCATCTCGATCTCCGGCGTCAACGGCGTTGCTGATGGCAACGTCGTCCAGGGCAATTTCATCGGCACGAACGCAGCCGGCACGGCGGTGCTCCCCGCGGGTGGCAGCGCCGGTACCGGCGTGCACATCGACAGCTCCGTGAACAACCTCATCGGCAACAGCACCGCCGGGGCGCGCAATGTCATCGCCGGGTTCAGCATCGGCGTGAACATCTCGACGAGTTTCCCGGTGGCGACCGGAAACGTCGTCCAGGGGAACTACATCGGAACCAACGCAGCGGGCAATGCCGCGCTGCCGAACGGCCACGGCGTCGCCATCACCTCAGGCAGCGGCAGCCAGCCGACGACCGGCAACTTCATCGGCGCCGCGTTCACGGGCGCCGGCAACGTCATCTCGGGCAACGGCATCGGCGTCTTCGTCTCAGGCGGAGACAGCAACACGATCGAGGGAAACCTCGTCGGTCTCGGCGCTGACCGGGTGACTCCTCTCGGCAACACCGGCCACGGCGTCGTGGTGGGGAGCGGAATCGGGAACTCTATCCGCCTCAACTCCATCTTCTTCAACGGCGGACTGGGCATCGACCTCGGCGGCGACGGCGTGACCGCGAACGATCCCGGCGACGCGGACAGCGGCGCCAACAACCTGCAGAACTACCCCGTGGTGACGTCAGTGAGCAGCGACGGCGTGACGACGACGATCAGCGGCACGCTGAACTCCACACCGTCGACCGGCTTCCTCGTCGACCTCTACTCGAATGCCTCGTGTGACGCTTCCGGTCACGGCGAAGGGCAGACTCATCTCGGATCGACGAGCGTCCTGACCGACGCCGGCGGCAACGCAGCGTTCAGCTTCGTCGCTTCCACGCTGCTCGCGTCCGGACATGTCGTGACCGCGACGGCAACCGACGCGGCCGGAAACACGTCGGAATTCTCGGCGTGCCGGTCGGCATCGTCGTGCAGCTTCGCGATCTCGCCGCAGTCGGCGGCGTTCCCCGCCGGCGGCGGCTCGGGCCAGGTTGACGTCATGACGTCCGCAGGCTGCGAGTGGACCGCGACGAGCAACGCGGACTGGATCACCATCACCAATGTCAGTGCTGATGCGGTGACGTATTCGGTGGCGTCGAACGACGGTCCTCAGCGCACCGGCACGATGACCATCGCCGAGCAGACGTTCACGGTCACCCAGGACGCGGGTTGCGCGTTCTCGATCTCGCCGGTCAGCGAGCACTTCACGGCGGCGGGCGGCACAGGCAGCGTGAACGTGTCGACGGCAGCGGGATGCGACTGGACGGCGGTGAGCAACGACCTGTGGATCACGATCCAGATGGGCTCGAATGGCTCCGGCAGCGGCACCGTCAACTACTCCGTCGGCGCGAACGACGGCGCATCGCGCAGCGGCACGATGACCATCGCCGGACAGACGTTCACCGTCGAACAGGACGGGGCAGCGGCCTGCACGTACTCGATCTCGCCGGTCAGTGAGCACTTCACTGCCGGCGGCGGCACGGGCAGCATCACCGTCACCGCGGGAGACGGCTGCGAGTGGACCGCCTCGAGCAACGATGAATGGATCACGGTCACGTCGGTCTCCTCGGGGCATGCCGGCTACTCCGTCGGCGCCAACAGCGGCGAGGCGCGCACCGGGACGATCACCGTGGCGGGACATGCGTTCACCGTCACGCAGGACGCCTTCGAGCAGGGAGGGAAGACCCCGACCACGCTCACCTACACCGGCGACACGGTCATTGCCGACGGCGGCAGCGCCAGTCTCTCGGCGATTCTGAGAGACGAGAGCGGCGCACCGATCGCCGATCGCACGCTGACCCTGACCCTCGGCGAGGGCGAACATGCGCAGACCTGCAGCGCCACGACGGATTCCTCCGGTCACGGGCAGTGCTCGATCGACACGGTGTCGCAGCCTTCAGGTCCGGGAATGGTCATGGCCACGTTCGACGGAGACGACGTCTATCTCTCCTCGTCGGCCGCGGCGCCGACCCTGATCTACGCCTTTGTCGGTGGTGGGCACTTCGTCATCGGCGACACGAATGCGACGGTCGGCCGTAACGTGACTTTCTGGAGCTCGCAGTGGTGGAAGCTCAACTCGCTGAGTGGCGGCGCTCCGCGCTCGGCGTTCAAGGGCTTCGCTGAATCGAGCACGGAGACATGCGGCTCGCAGTGGTCGAGCGATCCGGGGAACAGCGCGCCGCCGCCTGCCGCGGTGCCGGAATACCTGGCCGTGCTCGCGTCGAGCAGGATGCAGGCGAACGGCTCGAGGCTGGAAGGCGACGTGGTCAAGATCGTCGTCGTTCAGACGAATCCCGGATACGCGGGCAACCCCGGCCACCCGGGAACGGGCGTGGTCGTGGCAGTGATCTGCGGCGCGCCGTAAGGGCGCGCCGCAGTGGGCGGTCGAGCGAATTCGGTGTGCTACGCTTCGCGCTCTCTTGAACGCGCGGAGGGGCTGCACGATTCGAGTCACGTTTCTTCTGGCGTTGCTGTTCGCGGCCGCGCCTCTCGCTGCCCAGCCTGCGCTGGAGATCGCGCCTGACGGCGCGGTCCTCGCCGGCGACCGGCTGCATCTGAAGGTCACGGCCAGGGGCTTTGCGGCGGACGCCCCTGCCACGATCTTCCTCGACGGCAGGCCGGTACGGCAGATCAAGCTGGCAGAGGGCGAACAGAAGATCGGCATCGACGATGTGCCGGTGCCGGGCGGGTCGCGACGCGTCGAAGTCCGGTCGGGTGCGGTATCAGCGTCCACCACCGTCCGGGCCATTCCGGGGTGGTTGTCGATCGTTCCGCCGATCGTCGCCATCGCGCTCGCGCTCATCTTCCGCGAGGTCCTTCTCTCGCTGATGGCCGGCATTTTCGCGGGCGCCCTGATCCTCTATCACTGGAACCCGGTCACCGCGTTCGCGCGGTCCATCGACAGCATCATCGTGCCGGCGCTGGCGAATCTGGATCACGCCAAGATCATCGTCTTCTCGATGCTGCTGGGCGGCATGGTCGGACTGATCAGCCGCAGCGGCGGCACCCAGGGCATCGTGGACCGCCTCAGCCGCTACGCGACGACGGCCCGCCGCGGCCAGCTCACGGCGTGGATCATGGGTGTGGTGATCTTCTTCGACGACTATGCCAATACGCTGATCGTCGGCTCGACGATGCGGCCGGTCACGGACAAGCTCCGCATCAGCCGGGAGAAGCTCGCTTACATCGTCGACTCCACGGCGGCGCCGGTGGCGAGCATCGTCCCGATCTCCACGTGGATCGGCTTCGAAGTCGGACTGATCGCCGCCGCGTTCACCGAGCTCGGACTGACGATGAACCCCTACGTCACATTCGTGGAGACGATTCCCTACCGTTTTTATCCGATCCTGGCGCTGGTGCTCGGATTCACGATCGCAGCGGCATGCCGCGACTTCGGGCCGATGCTCCGCGCCGAGCTTCGCGCCAGCGAGACCGGCGCGGTGGTGGCGCCGGGGGACACGCCGCTGGCCGATTACTCGAGCAGCGCGCTGGCGGCGCCGGCGGAGATCCCCAAGCGGGCCATCAACGCGTTTCTGCCGATCCTTGTCGTCGTAGTCGTCGCGATCGGCGGCATGTACGTGTCGGGCGCCTCCTCGCTCAATCGCACCGACCATCCCGGGACAGTGGAATGGCTGCGCGAAGTCTTCTCGAATGCTTCCAGCCTCGACAGCCTTCTCTGGGCCAGCCTCGCCGCCGTCGTTGTGGCGCTGCTGCTTCCGCTCGTGCAGCGCCTGCTTTCGCTCCGGCAAGCGCTCGAGGCCCTGGTCGAGGGGTTCAAGTCGATGCTGCTGGCCGTCCTCGTTCTCATCCTGGCGTGGGGAATCGGAGGGATCACCACCGACCTCCACACCGCGGACTTCGTCGTCGGGCTGACCAGGGGCGTCCTGTCGCCGCACTGGCTGCCGGTGCTCGTGTTCATCGCCTCGGCCGGGATGGCATTCGCGACCGGTACGTCGTGGGGCACCATGGCCATCCTCATGCCCCTGGTCATCCCCGTTGCGCACCGGCTGGCCCTTGCCTCCGGTCATCCGGCCGGATCCGAGCTCCATCAGATCGTCCTGCTCGGAACGATCTCATCGGTTCTGGCCGGAAGCGTCTGGGGCGATCACTGCTCGCCGATCTCCGACACCACGATTCTGTCGAGCATGGGCGCCGGCTCCGATCACATCGCGCACGTGAAGACCCAACTGCCGTACGCGCTCGCCATCGGCATCCTGGGGATGCTCATCGGCGACATTCCCACCTCGTTCGGTCTCAGTCCGTGGGTATCACTTGCCGCCGGCAGCGCTATCATCATCGCCGTCGTCCTGCTCTTCGGGAAACGGAGCGACTGGACGCCTGCGGCGTCGTAGAGACTGCAGCGAGGAGACTGCCATGACCGCTGTCGAACAGCCCGTTCGCGCAAAGTATCCAAACGTTCCGAACTACATCGCCGGCAACCACGTCTCGCCGCAATGCGACCACCTCGACGTGTTCAATCCCGCTGACGGCAGCGTGATCTCCAGAGTGCCGCTGTCGCCGGCATCGGAGGTCGAGAGAGCCGTGGCGGCGGCGCGCGCAGCGTTCCCGGCGTGGGCGGCCACGCCGATCAAGGAGCGCGTCCAGGTCTTTTTCAAGTACAAGGCGCTGCTCGAGAAGCACATCGACGAGCTTGCGGCGCTGGTGACCGAGGAGAACGGCAAGATCGACAGCGAGGCGCGCGCGGAGGTGCTGAAGAGCGCCGAGTTGACCGAGTTCGCGTGCTCGCTCCCGCAGATCACCGCCGGCGAGGTCCTCGAAGTCAGCCGGGGCGTGGAGTGCCGCATCGAGCGCTATCCGGTCGGCATCGTCGCCTCGATCACGCCCTTCAACTTTCCCAACATGGTCCCCAACTGGACGATCCCGAACGCCATCGCTCTCGGCAACTGCTTCATCCTCAAGCCGTCGGAGCTCGTCCCGCTGAGCTCACAGCGGATCGCCGATCTGTTGCGCGAGGCCGGTCTCCCCGACGGCGTGTTCAACATCGTCAACGGCGGACAGGGCACCGTGGAGGCCATCTGCGACCATCCCGACATCGAAGGCATCACCTTCGTCGGGTCGACGCGCGTCGCCAAGATCGTTTACCGCCGCGGCACGGCAAGCCTCAAGCGCGTCCTCGCGCTCGGCGGAGCGAAGAACCATCTGATCGTGATGCCCGACGCCGAGCCGGAGATGACCTCGTCGAACGTCGTCGCTTCCATGTCCGGCTGCGCCGGTCAGCGCTGCATGGCCGCCTCCGTCATGATGGCCGTCGGCAAGAGCGATCACATCATCGAACGCATGGTGAACATCGTGCGATCGATGGTGCCCGGCAAGCATCTCGGCCCGGTCATCTCCCGTGAGGCGAAGCAACGCATCGAGCGCTACATCACCGAGGCCGAGACCGCCGGCGCGAAGGTGCTGGTGGACGGGCGGAATTTTGTCGTGCCCGGAAAAGAGAACGGCTACTACATCGGCCCCACGCTCATCGACCACGTCACCCCCGAGATGCGCATCGCGCAGGAAGAGGTCTTCGGGCCGGTCATGGTGATCATCCGCTCCGACGACGTCGATGATGCGCTGCGCGTGCAGAAAGGCTCGAAGTACGGCAACGCCGCGTCGGTGTTCACCGAGAGCGGCGGCGTTGCGCGCTACGTCATGGAGAAGGCCAGCGCCGGAATGGTCGGCGTGAACGTCGGCGTGCCCGTCCCGCGCGAGCCCTTCAGCTTCGGCGGCTGGAACGAGTCCAAGTTCGGCGTTGGCGACATCACCGGCCAGAGCTCGATCGAGTTCTGGACCAAGTCCAAGAAAATGACCACGAAGTGGAACAAAGAATCCGGCACCAACTGGATGTCTTAGGACCTGACCCCCATCCTCAACGCAGGTCGCGCCAGTTGCGGACCCAGCCTTTGGCCGGCGGGAGCGGGAGATCGCCCACCCAGCCCCAGATCGCGTCGTCATGACCGGCCCGTGCGCGCAGAACCGTCTCTTCCGACTTCGGCGCGTACAACTCCTGCGCACGGACGAGCAAGGCATCGCGATGTTGCGGGTGCCGTCGCGCCAGCATCAACAGCGTCAGCACGTCGCGGCGCCGCGCCGTCCGCAGCAGCGTCTCGACATCGAACGTGCGCGCCGCGGAACGAAACTCCGGCGTGGCAGAGTGAAAGACCGGGACGGAGGGCTGACCGCCGAGCTGCATCTCGCTGAACGCGCCGCCCGGAACGAGCACATCGCCGGTCTCGTTGTCGAGCTGAACCCATCCCGAGACGACGTCCACGCTGGTGGCCTTCTCATCGGCGCGAACGACGAACTCGCATCCGAGGTCGGTGACGTCGCCGGCGGGAGTGCGGATGGTGATGCTACGCGGCGGCGCCCACACGCTGACCCGAATGGCGCCGGAGCTCATGGCCAGCCGGTGCCGATTCGAGCTCGTCGACTCCAGCGTGACCGTCGAATTCTGAGTGACTCGCATCCAGCCGATACGAGCCACCCGGACGAGCATGGACTGCTCCGGCTGCACGGTCTCGCCCACCACCAGCCGTGCGATCGGACCACCCTCCACCTTCCACGAGCGTCCGGACGGCCAGGTCCAGAGCCAGGCTGCACCGGCCAGGACGAGAACGACGGCCGCCGCGGCCGCAAGAAGGGGCAGGCGTCTCCGTTTCCGAAACGCGACGACGTTCCGCGGCTGGTATCGCAGCGGCTGGAGGCGCCGCTCGATCTCCACGACATCCTCCGCGGGAGGCGCAGCCGGGTCGTAGAGATAGTCGTCCATCGTCATCACGCTCCGATTCCCAGCTTCTCGCGCAACAGGACAAACCCTCGATGCAGGTTCACACGCACCGACTCGGGCGTCAGGCCCGTGATCGACGCGATCTCCGCGCCGGACATCCCCTCCACCAGACGGAGGACGAGCGTCTCGTGATACGCCTCCGGCAGACTGAGGATGGCCGCCAGCGCCTCTGCCGCCTGCGCGCGCAGCGAGGAGTCCGCCCGCGCCTGCACATGCTCCGGAAGCTCCTCGTGCCGGACGCCCCGCCGGAAATGATCGACGGCGCGCCGCCGGGCGATCGAGCAGATCCAGCCGCCGAAGGTGGCGGGATCACGAATGTCCGAGAGCCTCTTCATCGCCTGCAGGAACACATCCTGGACCGCGTCCTCGGCCTCGGCCGGAGGCATGCGAACGAGCAGCGTCCCGTGCACGGCACGGGAGAAACGTGTGTACAGCATCCCGAACGCCTCCCGGTCGCCCGCCATCGCCGCACGGACCAGGGCCTCTTCCGTCATGTCACGCAAATGTAGACGCTCCGCGCCTGGAAACTGTTAACCTTTGCAGCTCTCGAACATGGAGGAAACATGGGTGTGCGGAACGCGCGTGGACAAACGTCTCCCCCTCTCACCTCGACCGAGAACCTCAATCCCTATGACATCGCCCAGCAGCAGTTCGACACCGCCGCGCCGTACGTCGACATGCCGGACGGGCTGCGCGTATGGCTGCGCGGCACCACCCGCCTGATCAAGGTCGAGTTCCCGATCGAGCGCGACGACGGCACGGTTCGCACCTTCGCCGGTTACCGCGCGCTGCACTCGCGGGTCCGCGGCCCCGGCAAGGGCGGCATCCGCTATCACCCCGAGGTGAATGGCGATGAAGTGCGCGCGCTGGCGTCGTGGATGACGTGGAAGTGCGCCGTGGCGGACATCCCGTTCGGCGGAGCCAAAGGCGGGATCGTCTGCGACCCGAAACAGCTCTCCGTTCACGAGCTGCGGAAGATCACGCGCCGCTTCATCGCGGAGCTCGGCGACGACATCGGCCCGCACACCGACATCCCCGCCCCCGACGTCAACACGAGCGCCGAGACCATGGCCTGGATCTACGACACCTACGCCATGATGCATCCCGGGAAGAACAACCTGCCGGTCGTCACCGGCAAGCCTGTGGCGATGGGCGGCTCGCTGGGGCGGAACGAGGCCACTGCGCGCGGATGCCTCTTCGTCACGAAGCGGGCCATCGAGCAGGGCGCGGTGCCTGGACTGAGCACGCTGGAGGGCGCGACCGTGGCCATTCAGGGCTTCGGCAACGCCGGCTGCATCGCCGCGCAACTGTTCAACGAGGCCGGCTCGCGCGTGATCGCGGTGAGCGACTCGACGGGCGGAATCTTCTCCGAGGACGGCATCGACTGCGCCGCGGCTTCCGCGCACAAGGCCCGCACCGGGTCGGTCGTCGGCCTGTCCGGAACGAAGAACATCTCGAACGCCGAGCTGCTGCACGTCGAATGCGACGTGCTCATTCCCGCCGCGTTCGAGAACCAGATCCGCCTCGACACGGTCGCGGGCGTCAACACCAGGGTCGTGGCCGAGGCCGCGAACGGTCCGACCACCCCGGCTGCGGACAAGGTGTTGTTCGAGCGCGGGATCCCCGTCCTCCCCGACATCCTCACGAACGCGGGCGGCGTCACCGTCAGCTACTTCGAATGGGTGCAGAACATCGAGAATGAGCAGTGGTCGGAGCAACACGTCAATGATCACCTGCGGTTGAAGATGCATGCCGCGACCGACGCCGTCCTCCAGACGCAACTCCAGATCAAGGACAGCAAGGGCACCTCGGTCGACCTGCGCACGGCCGCGTTCGCGCTCGCCATCCAGCGCGTGGCCGCCGTGGCGCTGGCCAGGGGGATCTGGCCGTAGCACGGGTTCTGGCGGTCGCGCTCGCGCTGCTCTGGGGTGCCGGTTGCCGGTTTCCGGTTGCCGCTCTCGAGGGGCAACCGCTGACCGGCCACCGGACGTATGTCGCCGTCCTCGGCGTGGCCCAGGACGGCGGGCTGCCGCACATCGGCTGCCGCCGTGACGAGTGTGTGAAGGCGCGAGAGAATCCCGCGCTGAAGCGTCACGTGTCCTCACTGGCCATCGTCGATGCCGAGTCCGGCCAGCATTGGGTCCTGGACGCCACGCCGGACTTCCCGGCCCAGATCGCCGGCCTGCCGGGAACACTGGCCGGCGTTTTCCTCACTCACGCGCACATCGGCCACTACACCGGCCTCATGTTCCTCGGCCGCGAAGCAGAGGGCGCGAAGGGAGTTCCGGTGTACGCGATGCCGCGGATGCGAGAGTTCCTCACGAACGAGGGGCCATGGTCGCAGCTCGTATCTCTCCACAACATCGACCTGCGGCCTGTGGAGGACGGCGTCCGTCTCAACGAGCGCATCTCCGTCACGGCCATACGCGTCCCGCATCGCGATGAGTTCTCCGAGACGGTCGGCTTCATCATCGCCGGTCCGAAGCGAAAGGTGTTGTTCCTCCCGGACATCGACAAGTGGGAAAAGTGGGATCGACCCGTAGAGGACGTCATCAGAGGAGTCGACCGCGCCTACGTCGACGGCACGTTCTACGCGGATGGGGAAGTGCCCGGCCGGAGCATGAGCGAGATCCCCCATCCATTCATTGTCGAGAGCATGAAGCGTCTCGAGCCGCTGGCATCGAAGGTCCGCTTCATCCATCTCAACCATACGAACCCCGCCTTGCAGAAAGGGCCGGAGCTGGGCGCGATCCAGAAGGAGGGGTTTGCCGTGGCGGTGGAAGGCGAGACGTTCGCGCTCGATTAGCGGCGGCCGCCCTCAGACGCTGATGTCGGGGTTCACCGCCATGAGCGCACCCACGAATCCCTCCCGGTCCTCCGGCGACACGAGGATGTTCTTGCCGTTGCCATAGCGGATATCCAGGCGGTCGAGCGACAACGCCGGCGAGGAAAGCGGGTTGTTCGTCGGCTCGACCGACTCGATGCGCGCGATCGGAATGCGCCACCGGAATACGCCGCTGCGGATGAGCAGCTCGTCGCCGTCGATCACGTAATACGTCGTCCTGAACAGCCACTCCACGAACAGCAGCACGACGGCCAGCAGACCGCTCGTCCAGAGCAAGGCCGCCCATTGCCGTTCCGCGGCGCACACCCCGGCCACGAGCAGAAAGCTCGTCGCGAAACTGATCCGCACGACCAGGACCAGCCAGGCATCGACCTTCGAAGGGAAACGCACGTCAGCGCTTGTATCGCTCCTCGATCTTGGCGAGGCCCGCGTCGATCTCCGCGCGCGACATCCACCGGCCGCGCACCATCACGCCGGAGATCTTCGAGAGGTTGCTGATGTCCTCGAGCGGGTTCGCATCGACCAGGACGAGATCGGCGCGCTTCCCCTTCTCCACCGTGCCGAACGAGTCCTTGGCCTTGAAGTACTCGCCGACGTTGCGCGTCCCGGAGACCAGGATCTGGTACGGCGTCATTCCGGCGTCGCGCATCCGCTCCAGCTCGCGGTGGAGCGAGAACCCCGGAACGCTGAACTGCTGCGGCGCATCCGTTCCCATGAGGATCTTCACGCCGCCCTCGTTGAGCGCCCTCAGGATGCGCATGCGGTTCTTCACGATAGTCTCGGCGGTCGCGCGCGGGACCTGGTCGAGGCGGTCGTTGTACAGCTTCGTCCACTGGTCGACGGTCGACTGCGGAACGTATTTCAGCTCCGGGTACGCGCGCAGGGTCTTGAGGTCGATCGTGTCGAGGAGCACTTCCCAGAGCGCCATCGTCGGCACGATCCAGGCGCCGGCTGCCTTCGTCCTGGCCACCGCATCAGCCAGCTTCTTCTCGTCGACCGGGCCCTTGTCGCCATCGAGCAGCTCCACGTAGCCGTCGACGTGATCGAACGTCTCCTGCCCCATCTCGATGGCGTGGAGGAGGCCGACATCCGCGGGCACGTGGCCGCCGAAGCGGATCTTCTCATCGCGGGCCGTCAGGGCCATGGCGTCGTACTCGTCCCGCGTGAGTCCTGGATGAATCTTCAGCAGGTCCCACCCTTCCTGCTTCTGCTGCCGCACCTTCTCGATGGCCTGCTGCGGGGAGTTGATCGAGTTGCCGTTGAAGCTCGGTCCGGCCAGGTACAGCGTCGGCGATACGATCTCGCCGAGGGCGGCTCGTGTGCGGAGGTTGAGCTGGCCGGGGTGCCCGAGCATGCCGCGCACCGTCGTGATCCCGTTCGCCACGTATTCGAAGAGGACGTCCTCGATCACGTGCACCGGCGCGTTCATCGGCGGGATGTGCCCGTGCATCTCGGCAAGGCCGGGCAGCAGGTACTTGCCGCGGCCATCGACGGACTTCGTGCCCTCGGGCATCTTCATTCTGGCCGTGCCGACGTAGTCGATGCGGCCGTCTTTGACGACGACGGTCTGCCGCGCCAGGACCCTGTCGGACGTCATCGGGATGACGTTGACGTTCTGAAAGACCACGGTTTCCGCGGATGCAGACAGGGCCAGAGCGAGCGAGGCGAGCAGGGTGGCAGGTTTCAGCATGAGGCGTAGGGTAGGACGCCCGGCGTCCCTTGTCAGCAACAGAATGGTTAGAATCGCTCCACCGCCATGACTGCTACCGACTTCGTCGAGCTCCGCGAGGACGTTTCGAACAGCCCTCTCTGGAACGAGGACCTCGCGCCCACGCCCCCCTCGAAACGGACATGGTCCACCTACAACATCGCCGCGCTCTGGATCGGCATGTCCGTCGTCATCACGACCTACACGCTGGCTTCCGGCCTGATGGATCAGGGGATGACGTGGTACGAGGCCCTGATCACCATTCTCCTCGGCAACGCCATCGTGCTGGTACCGATGATCCTCAACGCGCACGCCGGCACCCGCTACGGGATCTCGTTTCCCGTTCTCTGCCGCGCCAGCTTCGGCGTGAGAGGGGCGAACATCCCGGCCATGCTGCGCGCCATCGTGGCCTGCGGGTGGTTCGGCATTCAGACGTGGATCGGCGGTCTCGCGCTGAACGCGCTGGTCACGGCAATCTGGCCGGGCTGGGCGGCCATCGGCGCCGGGAAGGCGGTCGCGTTCATGGCCTTCTGGCTCCTGCAGGTGGCAATCATTCTCCGCGGAACGGAAGGCATCAAGGTCCTGGAGAGCTGGTCCGCTCCGCTGCTGCTGGCCGGCGGCGTGGCGCTGCTGGTCTGGGCCATCAACAACGGCGGCGGCCTCGGCAACATTCTCTCGGAGTCGGCGCGACTCCAGCGCCGGACAGGTGACTTCTGGGCGTTGTTCCCGGCTGCACTGACGGCGAACGTCGGTTACTGGGCGACGCTCTCTCTCAACATTCCCGACTTCACGCGCTACGCAAAGAGCCAGAGATCGCAGGCCCTCGGCCAGGCCCTCGGGCTGCCGACGACGATGACCGCATTTGCGTTCATCGGAGTGGCCGTCACAGGCGCGACCATCGTCATCTTCGGCAAAGCAGTCTGGGATCCGATTGAGCTCATCACCATGATCGGCAGTCCGGCCGTGATCATCTTCGGCGCGCTCGTCGTGCTGGCCGCGCAGGTCACGACGAACATGGCCGCGAACGTCGTCTCGCCGGCCAACGACTTCTCCAACCTCAGTCCACGCCGGATCTCGTTCGTGACCGGCGGCCTGATCACGGCCGTGCTCGGCATCGCCATGATGCCGTGGAAACTCTACTCGGATGCGGCGGCGTACATCTTCACCTGGCTCATCGGGTACTCGAGCCTGATGGGCGCGCTGGGCGGCATCCTCATCGCCGACTACTGGGTGATACGCCGCCAGAAGCTGAATCTGCGGGATCTGTTCGAGCCCAAGGGGCAGTACTCGTATACGAACGGGGTGAACTGGCGGGCGGTCATCGCGCTCGTCGCGGCGGTGGCGCCCGTGGTCCCCGGCTTCGTCCGGGCGGCCATGACACCGGGCGGAGTCGTGGCCAATCCGACGCTGTTCGACCACCTCTATACGCACGCCTGGTTCGTAACGTTCGGCCTCAGCTTCATGGTCTACCTGGCCGTTATGCAGAGGCGCAGCGAGGGCGTATAGTTCCCTTTTCCGCTGAACGGAGGGTTTCCATGGCCGATCTGTCGACGGTTTTCACAGGTATCCGCTTCGAGAATCCGTTCCTGCTGGCGTCCGCGCCGCCGACGGAATCCGATGCGAACATCACGCGAGCCTTCGAGGCGGGCTGGGGCGGAGTGGTCTGCAAGACGATCGGCCTTCATCCCGTGGTCAACGTCAAGGGCCCCAAGACCAAGTTCCTCCGCGCCGAGAACAGCGGCACGCGCCTGTCGATGAACAAGAGGCCGGACACGACACTGATGGCGTCGTGGAACTGGGAGCTGATCTCCGACAAGCCGCTGGACTGGTGGCTCGGCAAGCTGGCCAGGATCAAGAAGGCTCATCCGACGAAGGTCCTGGTGGCCTCGGTCATGGCCGGCTCCGGCAACGACAAAGAGCTGCACAACTGGCAGAAGCTGACGAAGGCGGTTCAGGACGAGGGCTGCGACGCGGTGGAGCTGAACTTCTCCTGTCCGCACATGGACCGTATCGACATGGGATCCAACGTGGGAAAGGACAAGGTCCTCTGCTCGGTCGTCACGCAGGCGGTGAAAGAGGTGGCGCGGATCCCGGTGTGGGTCAAGCTGACGCCGGCCACCGCGAACATCATCGAAGAGGCCGAGGCGTGTTTCCGCGGAGGGGCGGATGCGGTGGTGTCGTCGAACACGTTCCCGTCGCTCCCGCTGGTCGATCCGGCCACGCTCGATTTCGAGATGAACGTCGAAGGACAGGTGTCGCCCGGCGGCCTGGGGGGGCCGGCCATCCTGCCGCTGTCTCTGGCCAAGATGGCGCAGCTGACGCAGAAGTTCCCCGACCGGTCCTTCTCCGGGATCGGCGGCGTCTCCACGTTCGAGCACGCCCTCAACTACTTCGTCCTCGGATGCGGGACCGTGCAGGTGTGCACGGCGGCGATGCTCGACCATGCGGTCGGCCCGAACGTGATCAAGGCCCTGACGTCGGGGATGTCGTCGTTCATGGACGAGCGCGGCTTCAAGAGCCTGGAAGACTTCCGCGGCATCCGCCGCGACCATATCGTGTCGCATTCTCAGATCAAGCGGCCCGACACGGCCGACTATCACGGCGGGTACGACGAGGAGCACGAGGGATACGCGAAGCCGCAGCCGGGTGCCCTGGTGTCATCGTGAGCCGCTAGGAAACCTCTGCACAAGTAGGAGGCCCGCCGCTGATGGCGCTTGCGGGCCGAGATCAAGGAACGAGGAGGAGGCGATGCTGGGACATCGGCGACGACGAGTGACGAAGAGATCGGCCCGCAACCGCCATCAGCCCTTCGGGTTGCGGGCGGCGCCGGGCCGTCTGCTTCGCCGGCGCTCCTCAGCGATGTCCCGCATCGCCTGCGTCGCGCCGGCTCGCATCCGGCACGGCGGCGCCCGCAACGGCGGGCCTCCTACTTGTGCAGAGGTTCCCTAGGGACAACGTCATGACTGACGTTCTCACCGACACGATCTCCAGCTACAAGCGCCACACGTGGGCCGCGGCGTCGACCTATTACGAGAAGCCGCTTCTCATCGAGCGTGGTGATGGGATGCACGTCTGGGATTCGGAGGGCGTCCGCTACCTGGACTGCTTCGGCGGAGTGCTCACCGTCTCGGTCGGCCACGCCAACAAGGACGTCAACCGGGCCATCCACGAACAGGTGGACAAGGTCAGCCACACGTCGACGCTGTACGTGAACCGGCCCGCCGCCGAGCTGGCGGAGAAGGTGGCCGAGCTCACACCGGGCGACCTCACCCGCACTTTTTTCACGAACAGCGGCTCGGAAGCCGACGAGACCGCGCTGGTGCTGGCGCGCCTCTACACCGGCCGGCAGGAGATCATCGCCCTTCGCCACGCCTACCACGGGCGGACCATGCTGGCCATGAGCGCGGCCGGCCACTCGACCTGGCGGCATGGCGGCACGGCCGTGGCCGGCATCCACCACGCCATCGCTCCGTATTGCTACCGCTGCCCGTTCGGCGAGAGCTATCCGAACTGCGGCGTGAAGTGTGCCCAGGACGTCGAGGAAACGATCCTGACCACAACCGACGGGAAGATCGCCGCCTACATCGCCGAGCCGATCCTCGGTGTGGGCGGCTTCATCGTGCCGCCGAAAGAGTACTTCGGCGAAGTGAAGAAGATCGTGGAGCGATACGGCGGAATCTTCATCGCCGACGAGGTACAGACCGGCTGGGGCCGCACCGGCGACAAGTGGTTCGGCATCGAGCACTGGGACGTGGTCCCCGACGTCATGACCTTCGCGAAGGGCATGGCCAACGGCTCCCCGATCGGCGCGACGATCACCACCGACGAGATCTCCCGCGCTTTCCCCGGGCTGACGTTCTCGACGTTCGGCGGCAATCCCGTCACCGCGGCGGCCGCCGTGGCCACGATCCGCTACATGGAAGAGCACGAGCTGCCGCAGAACGCCGCCGTCGTCGGTGGATACCTGCGCGAGAAGCTGGAAGCGCTCAAGGACAAATACCAGGTGATCGGCGACGTGCGCGGGATGGGACTCATGCAGGCCATCGAATGCGTCGAGGACCGCAAGACGAAGGTCCCGGCGCCCGGCGCCGTGCTGCGCGTGTTCGAGGAGACGCGCAGGCGCGGCGTGCTGATCGGCAAGGGCGGCCTGTTCGGCAACGTCATCCGGATCGGACCGCCCCTCATCGCCACGAAGAGCGACATCGACGAGCTGGTGACGGCTCTGGACGGCGCGTTCGCGACGTTGCAGTAGCGCCTCAGCGCGCCCGGCAGGCCACGGCTTCGATCTCCACCAGCAGCTCGGAGCGGCAGATGTCGGCCTCCAGAAAGAGCTGCTGGCAGGACGGCGAGAGCGCGGGAGTGAGAATCCGCGCCACGGCTTCGAAGTCGCGGCCGTGGCGTATGTAGGTCTTCACGGCCACGACATCGCGCAACGTCGCGCCCGGCAGCGAGGCGGACACGACGATCTCGAGGTTGCGGATCGTCTCCTCGACCTGGCCGGCGAGGTCGCCCGCGTTCGTCGAGGCGTGTCCGACGACGCTGGACGTACCGGCGACGTAAACGACCGAGTTGGCGTCCTCGCTGAGGACCGTGGCACGCGAGAATGACGGGCTGCGCGGGCCGTACTCCGGCGGATAGCGATACGCGCTGACCTGGCGGGGATTCTCGACCTGCACCCCCGCCGCACGCGCCGCGATGAAGTATGTGATGAGACCCCGCCCGTCCATTCCCACCGCGCTTGCGGAAGGGAGGTCCGAGCCCAGCTCGTACCCCGCCGCGGCGAAGGCGTCGTAGCGCCCGGCGCAGAACCGGCGATACCGCTCCAGGCCCTCCTCCGGCACGTTGATCGAGCCGACGTGATTCCACATCCGCAGCAGGTTCGGGTAGCCGGTGGCACGTGCCGCCATCAGCGCCGCCGTGTACGCGTCGCGCGTGACCGGCTCGATGTCGCTCGCACCGTTGGAGGCAAACGTGCCGAACAGAAGCTCGCCATCATGCGCGAACTCCACGCCCCCGTGCGCGCCCCGCTCCGGCTCGCGCCGCGCCATCCACACCTCATGATGCGGCGATCCGAGCTGGCGCATCGGGATCGATACGCTGACCGCACCCGGCACCGCTCCCGACGCTCCGAAAGCCACGGCGGCCAGAACGGCTTCGCCGAGATGTTCGAGCCTCGACGGGCAGACGTAGTGGGGGACCAGATAGCGGCTGGGGCAGCTCATTCGCAATATGCGGCCGCCATGATGCACCAGCCCGCATCATTCAAGAAGTTTTCTCGGCCAAAAGACGCCGGCACGATCCTCACGCCAGCGGATTGCGAACGCGGAGCGCGGGATAGCGGCCGAAATCGCGGTCTACGGTCCAGAGCTCGCGGACCCCCCATGTTCTGGCACAACGCGGCGATGCACTAGAATCGCCCGCGTTCATTCAGAAAGGGAGCCTGGCGATGAGAACGATCATCCGGAACGGCCGCATCGTCACCGCGGTCGACGACTACCACGCCGACATCCTCATCGAGGAGGGTCAGGTCGCCATGATCGGCAAGCGGATCGAGGCCGAGGCGGACCGGGTGATCGATGCGAAGGGGCGGCTGGTCATTCCGGGCGGCATCGACCCCCATACCCACATGGACCTCCCCTTCGGCGGCACGTCCTCTTCCGACAACTTCGAGACGGGAACCATCGCCGCGGCGCACGGCGGCACCACCACGATCATCGACTTCGCCGTCCAGTACAAGGGTCAGTCGCTGAACCAGGCCCTCGACGTCTGGTTCGAAAAGGCCGAGGGGCGGACGTCGATCGATTACGGGTTCCATCTCATCTGCACCGACCTGCCGGACCAGCGTCTCTCCGAAATGCGGGCGACGATCGACCAGGGTGTCTCCAGCTTCAAGCTGTTCATGGCCTATCCCGGCGTGTTCCTGGTGGACGACGGGACGATCTACAAAGCGATGACTACCGCGGGCGAGGCGGGCGGACTGATCTGCATGCACGCCGAGAACGGCGTCGTCATCGACGTGATGATCAAGAAGGCCCTGGCCGAAGGGAAGACCGCGCCGAAGTACCACGCGCTCACGCGGCCGACCAGGGCCGAAGCGGAAGGCGTGCATCGGGCCATTGCGCTTGCGGAGATGGCAAATGCACCGGTGTACATCGTCCACCTCAGTTGCGACGACGCGCTGCAGGAGGTCACCCGGGCGCGCGACAACGGCATCCCCGCGTTCGCCGAGACCTGTCCTCAGTACCTCTTCCTCGACGACAGCGTGTACGACAAACCCGGATTCGAGGGCGCGAAGTGGGTCATGACGCCCGCGATCCGCCAGAAGTGGAACCAGGACAAGCTGTGGCGCGGGCTGCAGATGAACGACCTGCAGGTCATCTCCACCGACCACTGCCCGTTCTGCTTCAAGGAGCAGAAGGAGCTCGGCAAAGATGATTTCTCGAAGATCCCGAACGGCGGTCCGGGCGTGGAGCATCGCATGAGCCTGGTCTACAACGGCGGCGTGGCCGCCGGCCGCATCAGCCTCAACCGCTTCGTCGAGGTCGTCTCGACGTCGGCGGCGAAGATCTTCGGCCTGTTTCCGCGAAAGGGAACGATCGCAGTGGGATCGGACGCCGACATCGTCATCTTCGATCCGAACGAAGAGATGACCATCAGCGCCAGGACGCATCACATGAACGTCGACTACTCGTGTTACGAGGGGATGAAGGTGCGCGGCGTGACCAGGACAGTGCTCTCCCGCGGCGACGTCGTCATCGATGAAGGAAAGTACGTGGCCAAGCCGGGTCGCGGACAATTTCTGAAGCGCGGCCTGGCCTTTTCATGAGCTGGCTCAAACGGCTGTTCGGAAAGAAGAGTGAAACGCCGGTATCCCCACCGCCGTCAATGTCCCCACCGGTTGGGGCACCGGTGTCCTCACCGGCGCGGCCCCTTCCGCCCACCCCAGGCACCGGCGCCCCAACGCGTCCGGTAGAATCCCCGGAACCCTACGGGAGAAAAACGATGCCTCGACCCGTCAAATGCGGTTTGATCCAGACCTCCCTTGCGGCCGACACGAGCGAGCCGGTCGAGACCATCCGCCAGGCCCAGATCGAGCGGACGCTGAAGTACATCGATCAGGCCGGGAAGGAAGGCGTCCAGATCATCTGCATGCAGGAGATCTTCACCGGGCCCTACTTCTGCGCCGAGCAGAGCACTCGCTGGTACGAGTCGGTCGAGAAGATTCCCGACGGGCCGACCACGAAGCTGATGCAGGAGTACGCCCGCAAGTACAACATGGTCATCATCGTCCCTCTGTATGAGGAGGAATCGACCGGCGTCTACTACAACACCGCCGCCGTCATCGACGCCGACGGCAAGTACCTCGGCAAGTACCGCAAGAACCACATCCCGCACGTCGCCCCGGGCTTCTGGGAAAAGTTCTACTTCCGTCCCGGAAACCTGGGATACCCGGTCTTCGACACGCAGTACGCGAAGGTGGGGGTGTACATCTGCTACGACCGCCACTTCCCGGAGGGCGCTCGCGAGCTGGGGCTCAATGGCGCCGAGATCGTGTTCAATCCGTCCGCGACGGTGGCCGGCCTGTCGGAGTACCTCTGGAAGCTCGAGCAGCCTGCGCACGCCGTGGCGAACGGATACTTCGTCGGCGCCATCAATCGTGTCGGCATGGAGGGTCCGTGGAACATCGGCGAGTTCTACGGGCAGAGCTACTTCTGCGACCCGCGCGGACAGATCGTGTCGATCGGCGCCCGGGACAAGGATGCACTGGTCACGGCCGAGCTCGACCTCGACCAGATCCGCGACGTGCGCAACACCTGGCAGTTCTTCCGCGACCGCCGGCCTGATACGTACACCGGCATCGTGAAGCCCTGAGCCGGTACCCCGGCAACCGGCAACCGGCAACCGGCAACCGGAGAATGGAGCGCCGGTGTCCTCACCGGCGCCCCCCGCGGCGAGGAAGTAAGCCGGGCACGGGCACGGGCACGGGCGAGACGTAACGCGGTTTCCGGTTTCCGGTTTCCGGTTACCGGTTACCGGTTACCGTGGCATCCTTGCGGGATGAGCGATCTGAGATACCCGGTCGGCCGCTTTGAGCCACGCCACACCCTGACATCCGAGCAGCGGCGGAGCCTGATCGGTGAGATCGCCGCGGCACCGCAGCGCATGCGCGAAGCCGTGCGCGGTCTCGGCGACAGCGAGCTCGACACACCCTACCGCGACGGCGGGTGGAAAGTCCGGCAGGTCGTCCACCACCTCCCCGACAGCCACATGAACGCGTACGTGCGGCTCAAGTTCACACTGACCGAGCAGGAACCGGTGATCAAACCGTACGATCAGGAGACCTGGGCGATGCTGCCTGACTCGCAGCTCACGCCGATCGCCACGTCGCTCACGCTACTCGACTCACTGCACGAGCGCTGGACGACGCTGATGACGTCGATGGCGCCAGCGGACTTCCAGCGCAAGTTCACACATCCGGAGCACGGCCTGATGACGCTGGACTGGCTCGTGGCCATGTACGCCTGGCACGGACGGCATCATGTGGGCCACATCGCGTCGCTGCGCGAGCGAAAAGGCTGGTAGTGGAGTGCCGGTGTCCTCACCGGCGGCGCGCGGTTGAGGACACGCGCGCACCATCTTTCTTCTTCTTCACGCTGAGCTTCAGCTTCTCCATGGCCATGGCCTCGGTGATGAGGGCGCGGACGGCCGCGGAAGGGCCGCCCTTCTCGTTCTTGAGCCACTCCAGCTGATCGGGCAGCACCCACACATTCACCTTCTGCGTCTTCCGCGGCTGCCTCTCCGGCGGGGCGTCGTCACTCTTCTTCCTGGAAGCCATCGTCGTATCATGCCCGCGCTGTCGATGAATCGCTATATCTGTATTCACGGCCACTTCTATCAGCCGCCGCGCGAGAACCCCTGGCTCGAAGCCATCGAGACCCAGGATTCGGCCAGCCCCTACCACGACTGGAACGAGCGCATCACGGCCGAATGCTACGAGCCGAACGCCACGGCACGCATTCTCGACACGCGCGACCGCATCAAGCGCATCGTCAACAACTACGCCTCGATCAGTTTCAACTTCGGGCCGACGCTCATGAGCTGGCTGCAGGCGGGCGCGCCGCACACGTACGAGCGGATCATCGAGGCCGACCGTCTGAGCCGCGAGCGGTTCTCCGGACACGGATGCGCCATGGCCCAGGCGTACAACCACGTCATTCTTCCCCTGGCCAACGAACGGGACAAGCGGACGCAGATCCGCTGGGGCATTCGCGACTTCGAATACCGTTTCGGCCGGAAGCCGGAGGCGATGTGGCTGCCGGAGACGGCGGTGGACGTCGCATCGCTCGAGGCTCTGGCCGCGGAGGGCATCGCCTTCACCATCCTGGAGCCGCATCAGGCTCTTCGGTTCCGCCAGATCGGCGACGCCGAATGGACCGACGCGAACGGGTCGATCGACCCGACCATGCCATACCGCTGCCCGCTGCCGTCGGGAGCGAGCATCGACATCTTCTTCTACGACGGGCCGATCTCGCGGGCTGTTGCGTTCGAGCAGCTGCTCGCGCGCGGCGAGAACCTCGCCCATCGCCTCTCCGGCGCGTTCTCCGCGGCGCGCGAGCACCCCCAGCTCGTCAACATCGCCACGGACGGCGAAACGTACGGTCACCATCACCGGAACGGCGACATGGCGCTGGCGTACGCGGTTCATTACATCGAAGAGAACGACCTGGCCCGGATCACGAACTACGGCGAGTTCCTGGAGCTTCATCCGCCCACGCACGAGGTCGAGATCGTGGAGTTCACGTCGTGGAGCTGCGTGCACGGCGTGGAGCGCTGGCGCAACGACTGTGGCTGCAGCACCGGTGGGGGGGCGGGGTGGCACCAGCGGTGGCGCGCCCCGCTGCGTGCGGCGCTGGACTGGCTGCGCGACGAGATCGCCGTCATCTTCGAACACTACTCGGAGGGCATCCTTCGTGATCCATGGGCGGTCCGCGATGAGTTCATCGAGGTGATCCTGGACCGGTCTCACTCATCGGTCATCACGTTCCTCGATGAGCATGCCCTGCCAGGAGCACCGGCCTCGCGGGCGTTGGAGCTGCTGGAGATGCAGCGCAACGCCATGCTCATGTACACGAGCTGCGGCTGGTTCTTCAACGACATCTCCGGCATCGAGACGCTGCAGGTGCTGAACTATGCCGCCCGGGCCATTCAGATCGCCCGGAAAATGGGCGTACGCGACCTGGACAGCGAATTCATGTCCCGCCTGGCCGGCGCGGCCAGCAACGTTTCCGAGCACGGCACCGCCCTGCAGATCTACGAGCGGGAAGTGCTGCCGGCGCGACTCGATCTGCGGCGCGCCGCCGCTCACTACGCCGTGGCCTCGCTGTTCGACAACTTCGACGACGACGCGCGCATCTACTGCTTCGACGTCACGCGCCGCAGCTTCGAGGTCGGCAAGACCGGCCGCGGACGTCTGGCCATCGGCTCCCTCACCGTCTGCTCGGTCATCACCCACGAGGAAGAAGCGTTCGACTTCGCCGTCCTCCACCTGGGCGAGACCGAGCTGACCGGCGGCGTCACCACGGCGCGGCCGCGACAGGAGTACGAGGCGATCAAGACCGCTCTTCTCGACGTCATGGAGCCGGGCGGCATCACTACCGTAATCCGCCTTCTGGATACCTTCTTCTCCGAGACGCCCCTGTCGATCCGCTCGCTCTTCCGTGACGAGCAGCGGCGCATCCTCAACCTTCTCTGCAATGCCACGCTGGAGGAAGCGGAGTCGGCGTTCCGGCAGCTCCACGAACGCTATGACCCGCTGATGAGGTTCCACACCCGCCTGGGCATCCCCGTGCCGAAAGTGCTGCAGGTTGCCGCGGAATTCGACCTCAACGTTCAGCTTCGAAAACTGATCGAGGACGACAATCCGCCGCTCGCGGAGATCGAGGTGCGCCTGCGGGAGGCGACCGAGGAGCGGGTGTCGCTCGACGAGACGACGCTGCTGGCGCTCAAGCAGGCCATCGAGCGGGCCGCGGACCGCTTCCGCGAACGGCCGGAAGACCTCGACCGGCTGGAGGCATACGAGTCGCTGGTGGCGGTCGTTCGGACGGCTCAGTTGCGCGTGGACATGCGCCAGCCCCAGAACGCGTACTACCTGATGCGCAACACCATCCGGCCGGCCATCGCCGGCGGCGGAGATGGATCGCAGGATTCGGCGCGGTGGCTGATGTTGTTCGACTCGCTGGGAGAGAAACTCACCATCACCCCGGAAGCACAAGGATGACCATTGCACACGTCTGATCTGATCGAAAGAAAGGTGCGCCGCGCCGCCGGAGTGTTGCTTCATCCCACGTCTCTTCCGGGCCGCTACGGCGCGGGCGATCTCGGCGACGAGCTGACCAGTTTCCTCGACTGGGCTGCCAGCGCGGGCATGCACTACTGGCAGGTCCTGCCGATCAACCCCCCCGGCTACGGGAACTCGCCGTACGGCTGTCTGTCTTCATTCGCGGGAAGCCCGCTGCTGATCTCGCCCCAACGGCTGCTTCAGGAGCGGCTGCTCACTGCGGAAGCCATGGCCGAGTCGAGCGTTCCTCCGTTCCCGGCCGAGCGCGTCGACTTCGATCAGGCGGTGCCGTACAAGATGGCGCTCCTCCGCGAGACCTGGAACCGGTTCGGAACCGATGCGCCGGAGGATCACCGTCGCGGCTTCGGGCAGTTCGAGCACGATCCGCAGCACAAATTCTGGCTCGACGACTTCGCCACGTTCATGGCCCTCAAGGAACGGACCGGCGGAGCGCCGTGGTGGTCATGGGACACGCCCATCGCCCATCGTGAGAAGGCTGTCATGCGCAAGGTGCACCGCGACCTGCGCGATGAGATCCGCTTCCACAAGTTCGTGCAGTACCTGTTCTTCTCGCAGTGGCGGGCCGTGCGTGATGCGGCGCGCAAGCGCGGGATCGCCATCATCGGTGATGTTCCGATCTACGTTGCGCTCGACAGCGCCGATGTGTGGGCGAGCCGCGAGCTCTTCCAGCTCGACGATGGCGGCCAGCCGGTCGTGGTCGCGGGCGTGCCTCCCGACTACTTCAGCAGCACCGGCCAGCGATGGGGAAACCCGTTGTACCGGTGGGATGTCATGGCCGCCGATCAGTTCCGCTGGTGGGTGGCGCGTGTGCGCGCCAATCTGGCCTTCGCGGACATCGTCCGCCTCGATCATTTCCGCGGTTTCGTGGCCTACTGGGAGATCCCCGCGTCCGAACCGACGGCCATTCACGGCCGGTGGATGCCCGGGCCGGGCCGCGCGCTGTTCGACGCGCTGCGCACAGCCATCGGCGACCTCCCGCTCATCGCTGAAGACCTCGGCTTCATCACGCCGGAAGTGGACGAGCTGCGGCGCCATGCGGAATTACCGGGCATGAAGATCCTGCAGTTCGGATTCGGTCAGCCCGACAGTCCCCATCTGCCGCATCGCTTCGAATGCGAGACCGTCGCCTACACCGGCACCCACGACAACGACACGGCACTGGGATGGCTCAGCACCGCGCCCGAGCACGAGCGCGCGCTGGCCCGACTGTACCTGGGCGACCACAACGGCGAGTTTGCGTGGGCTCTGATCCGCGCCGCCTACACCTCGGTTGCCGAGACCGCAATCGTCCCCGCTCAGGACATCCTCGGTCTGGCCAGCGAGGGGCGCATGAACACGCCCGGTGCGGAGGAGAACAACTGGTCGTGGCGCCTCGAGCTCGGCGCGCTGACGCCTGAGCACGCCGCGCGGCTGCGACGCCTCGCCGAGATCACCGGGAGAATCTAGAACCGTTCCAGCACCGCCACGGGAAACTCCGCGAAGACCTCTGCGGCGCGGGCCGTGTCCTTCTCGACCACCAGTTCCCGACCGCTGAAGATGTCTCGCCACCGCCCGCGCGGGAAATCGGTGAGCGTCGTCTCGCCCCACACCTCACCCACAGGCGGGGTCGTTCCCCGGGTCAACTTTGCGGTGAGACGCGGAACGGCCACGACGATGTCGTCGCCGCGCGCGAACGAGACGACGTTCACGGAGTCCGATCGGATGCGCCGGTACTCCCCGCGGCGGAACGTCTCGATTCTCGCCGTCCGGAGCTCGAGGCCCTTCCATGTCACGAACAGCTTGATGCGGCCGTCGAACCAGCGGCGGATCATCGACGACAGATCGAGACTCCCCTTCCCGAACGAGGTCTTGAGCTTCTTGAGAAGAGCGGCGCGCCTCTCGTAGTCGACCGGCCTCCGATTGTCCGGATCGACCAGGCTGAGGTCCCACAGCTCGGTCCCCTGATAAAAATCGGGGAGCCCGGGCGAGGTGATCTTCAGAACGAGCTGCGACATCGCGTTCAGAAAGCCGTGGAACGCCACCCGCTTCTGCAGGCGTGCGAACGCGGCACGGAAAACGTCCTTCTCCAGGATGCGCGTGGCGAACTCCAGGAAGGCCTTCTCGAACTCCGCGTTCGGCGAGATCCAGTTCGTGTGCGTCTTGGCCTCGCGCGACGCCTTCTCCAGATACTGCCGGAGCCGCTCGGGCACCTCTTCGAGCTCATCACTGTCGACAGGCCACATGCCGAGGAGCGTCTGATAGAGGAGGAGCTCCTCGTTGGGGTCGGGGAAACCGCTGCTGCGAAGCGAGGTGTTCATGGCCGACCAGCGCTTCACCTCGCGCTCCCACACCTCGGGGATCTCGGACAGCACGTTGATGCGGGCCCGGACGTCTTCACTGCGCTTGGTATCGTGTGTGGACGTGGCGTTCATCGTGTCCGGCCAGTCACGCTGGATGCGCTCGTTCCGCGCGTGAAACTCCTCGACCGGGTCGAAGTCGCCCTCTCTTCCCGGATGACCGCCCACGTCGTTCAGCGAGATCAGCCGGTTGTAGTTGTAGAAGGCAGTGTCTTCGACGCCTTTGGCCATGACGCGGCCCGTGAACTGCTGCCAGCGCCGGACGAATGCCAGCCAGTTGTCGCGCTCGCCGTGAAGATAGGAAGGCGGATCGAGAAGCAGCACACACTGCAGGAACTGGAAGAGGCGAAAGTCCATGGTGCTGCCGGCCCGGACCCGAGCCTCCTCGATTGCCGCGCGGATACAGGCGCGGTCCTCATCCCCCGGCTCGGTGTCGCGGATGTAGGTGCGATACACGTCCATGCTGGCCGTGATCTCCACCAGCGCGGCCAGCAGCTCGCTCGGTGTGAAGTCGCGGGCGTTGCGGTCGCGCATCGACAGCTCGCCGAGCCTTTTGCCGAGCTGGCGCATCTCGCCCGGGAACAGCTCGCTGATCACCTGTTTTTTCCGCTCGTAGCACATGTCGTCGAACGAGCTGGTGATCCCGGTGAGGGAGCGGTAGAAGCGGGTCAGCTTCTGCAGCCCGTCGGGATCGACGAACAGGGCGTTGAGCGTATCGAGGAAGTCGTAGCCGGTCGTCCCACTGACGGCGAACGCTTTCGAAAGCACCTCGTTCTTCGACAGGATCTTCTCGATGACGATGTAGAACGGCTGCTCCCGCCCTCCCTCGGCCGGCACGCTGCCCCCGGCCGGATCGGCCAGGCGGCTCTGCATCCGCTTCGTGTACGCCATAGGCTCGAATAGACCGTCGGGATGATCGATGCGAAGTCCGGTGACCTTCCCCTCGGCGATGAGCTGCAGGATGCGCCGGTGGCGCGCCTCGAACACCTCGGGGTTCTCGATGCGCACGCCGACCAGCCCGGTGACATCGAAAAAGCGGCGGTAGTTGATCTTCTCGCTGGCGATGCGCCAGTAGGCGAGGCGGTAATACTGACTCTCCAGCAGCGAGTCGAGTGGATTGAAGCTGTCAGGGTCGCCCAGGTTGCCGTTGAACCGCGCAATCGCGGCGTCGAGAGCCTTCCGGAACTCGAGGTGATTCTCGTACAGGCGCCACAAGGTCTCCTTGATGAAGCGGCTGTTCGTAGTGGTGCTCTCGCCGCTCATCATGTCCCGCACTTCCGTGCTCACGATCTCGTCCGAGACGGCGTCGACGCATTCGTCCAGGATCTGGTTGTACGAGCGAGGCGCCAGCGGCAGCCGGTTCTCGTAGTAGGTGAAGAAGAATCCTTCCGAATCGAAACCGAGCTTCACCTGGCCCGACTCCACAACCTCCCCGTATGGCTTGCCGAGAATCGGCAGCAGCACTTTCAGTTCGGTACGGTCGCGTGTGGTGATCGGATTCAGGTCGATGTCGAAGTAGTGCAGGAACCGGGAGTTCTCGCCGTGCTCGAGCACGCTCATCCACCAGGCGTTCTCGTGGCTCGCCGCCATGTGGTTCGGCACGATGTCGAGCAGGAATCCGAGACCCTGCTTCTGCAGCTCATCATGCAGGGACAAGAAGTCGTCGTCTGTTCCGAGCTCGGGGTTCAGCGTGAACGCGTCGACGACGTCATAGCCGTGAGCGCTGCCGGTGCGGGCCCGGAGGATCGGCGATGAGTAGATGTCTGTGATGCCGAGCTCCCGGAGGTACGGCGCGATCCGGCGTGCGTCCTCGAACTTGAAGCCGGCGTTTAACTGGAGGCGGTACGTTGCGGCGGGGACTCGGAACATCAGGCCTCGAAGATCCCGAACGACACGGGCGGCAGTTTCACGTTGCTCCGTTCCACCCTCGTCTCAGTTCCGAGGATCGCCTTCCACTTCGCTTCCCTGAACGGGATTCCGACTTCCTGAGCCTCGTCGCCGAAATTGAACGCTAGAAGCACCCTCTCCGCGCCCGTCGAACGAGACACGAGCAGCACCTTCCGGTCGTCGTCAGCGTGCACCTCGACCGCGGCGAGATCGAGTGCCCGCAGCGCAGCGTGTTCGCGACGTAGCCTGAAGAGGTGCTTGTAGAGCGTGCGGAGCGAAGCGCTGCCGGCGCGGGTCAGCTTCGAGCGGCTGAACGTCTGCTCGTCATGAGGGTCGGGTATCTGGCCTTCCCATCTGAAGTCGTCGAATTCCTCGCGGCGGCCCTTGCGCACGGCCTCGATGAGGTCGCTGTCGGAGTGGCTGGTGAAGTACTGAAACGGCGCTGTCTCGCCGTACTCCTCGCCCATGAAGAGCATCGGCAGAAACGGAGAGAGGACCAGGGCTGCCGCGGCGATGTGAAGCTTCGCTTCCGGCACCATCGCTGCCAGCCTGTCTCCCATCATGCGATTGCCCACCTGGTCGTGGTTCTGCGAGCAGACGACGAACTTTGCGCCGTCCGTCGTGTTCGGCGTCAGTCCGTACCGCCGGGCACGATAGGTCGAATGCTGGCCGACATAGAGGTACCCGCTCCGCATCACACGCCCGAGGTCCGACACCCGGCCGTAGCCGGCGTAATAGCCGTCGCTCTCACCCGTGAGCAGCGTGTGCAGCGAGTGATGGAAGTCGTCGTTCCACTGCGCGTCGAACCCCAGTCCCAACTGTTCCGCCGGCGTGATGACGCGCGGGTCGTTGAGATCGCTCTCGGCGATCGAGTGGATCCTGCGTCCCAGCTCCCGGGCCCGAGCCCGGATCGCGACGCAGAGGTCCTGGAGAAAGGGCTGTGCGGTGTGATCGACGATGGCGTGAACGGCATCGACGCGCAGGCCGTCGATATGGAATTCGTCGACCCACTGCAGCGCGCTGTGAATGAAGAACCAGCGGACGTGATCGCTCCCCGCTCCGTCGAAGTTGATGGCCAGGCCCCAGGGCGTGCGGTACCGGTCCGTGAAGTACGGACCATACTCCCCAAGATAGTTGCCCTCCGGGCCGAGGTGGTTGTAGACGACGTCGAGAAGGATGGCCATGCCGCGCTGGTGACAGGCGTCGACCAGCCGCTTGAGCGCGACCGGACCTCCGTACGAGCTCTGCGCCGCGCCGACATACGTGCCGTCGTAGCCCCAGTTTCGCCACCCGGGGAACTGTGCGACGGGCAGCAGTTCCACCGCGGTAATCCCGAGGTCCTTCAGCTCGTCGAGCTGTGGGATGACGGCGTCGAACGTCCCTTCCGCGGTGAACGTGCCGACGTGCAGCTCGTAGACGACGAGGTCTTCGAGCGGAAGGCCCCTCCATGACCCATCAGTCCAGGCGAAGTCCCGGCTCACGACTTCCGACGGCCCGTGAACGCCTTCGGGCTGATACCGCGACGCCGGATCGGGACGCTCCTCTCCACCGAGGACAAACCTGTAGCGGGCGCCCGCCGGGCAGTTCTCAGCAACGCCCTCGTGGTAGCCGCCGGCGCGTTTGCGCAGTGCCACGCGGCGATCGTCCGGAGCCAGAATGTGCACACTCACTTTCTCGTGCGAGGGCGCCCAGACACGAAACTCGCAGCGGGATCCACCCAGCAGCGTCGCGCCGAGGCGCTCGCCGAAGGGGGCGGAAGGAGCAGGTGCACCAGTGGTCGCTTCGCGCTCGAAGCTATCGTGCACGCTCTTCGTCCTCCTGGTGCACCAGGAATACGGCCCCCAGGGGCGGGAGCGTCAGGTTCAACGACCAGCGCCGGCCATGCAGAGGAATCGGCACCGCTTCGAGGCCGCCCAGGTTTCCCTGTCCGCTGCCGCCGTACAGCGCCGCGTCGCTGTTGAGAAGCTCTTTCCAGAATCCCGGACGGGGCACCCCGATCTGATAGTTGTGGCGCGGCTGGGGCGTGAAGTTCAGCACCACGGCCACCATCTCCTCGGGACGCGACCTGGATCGGCGCAGAAGGCTGACGATGCTCTGCTCGTTGTCGCAGCAGTCGATCCACTCGAAGCCGTCCGGAGAGGTGTCCAGCTCGTGCAGGGCCGGTGTGTTGCGATACGCCTTGTTCAGATCCTCGACCCATCGCTGCAGCGTGGCATGCGGGAGGCTGTCGAGCAGGTGCCAGTCGAGACTCATCTCGTGGTTCCACTCGCGCCACTGCCCGATCTCGCAACCCATGAAGATCAGCTTCTTTCCGGGTTGTGAGTACATGTGCGCGAACAGCAGGCGCAGATTCGCCAATTTCTGCCACTGGTCGCCCGGCATCTTGGCGATGAGCGATCCCTTGCCGTGCACCACTTCGTCATGCGACAGCGGGAGCACGAAGTTCTCGGTAAAGGCGTACATCATCCGGAACGTCAGGTCGTTGTGGTGGTATTTGCGATGGACGGGGTCGTGCGCGAAGTAGCGCAGCGAGTCGTGCATCCATCCCATATCCCATTTCATGCCGAAGCCGAGGCCGCCCACGTACGTGGGGCGCGACACCATCGGCCAGGCCGTCGATTCCTCGGCGATCACCTGCACGTCCGGATGCACTTTGTAGAGGTCCTCGTTCATCCGCCGCAGGAACGAGATCGCCTCCACGTTCTCACGGCCGCCGAACTCGTTGGGGATCCACTCGCCCTGCTTGCGCGAGTAGTCCAGGTACAGCATCGAGGCCACGGCGTCCACGCGCAGGCCGTCGGCGTGGTACTCGTCCAGCCAGTACAGCGCGCTGCTGAGCAGAAAGCTGCGCACCTCATTGCGCCCGTAGTTGAAGATCAGGCTGTTCCAGTCGGGATGAAATCCCTTGCGCGGATCGGCGTGCTCGTACAGATGCGTTCCGTCAAAGTACGAGAGCCCGTGTTCGTCGGTCGGGAAGTGCGACGGCACCCAGTCGAGGATCACTCCGATTTCGTGCTGGTGAAGGACGTCCACGAGGTACTTGAAGTCCTGCGGCGTGCCGAAGCGGCTGGTGGGCGCGAAGTAACCCGTCCCCTGATAGCCCCATGAGCCGTAGAACGGATGCTCCATCACCGGCATCAGCTCGATGTGCGTGAAGTTCATCTTGCGCACGTACTGCGCGAGCGGCTCCGCGATCTCGCGATAGCTCATCGGTCGCGGCGGCCCGTCGCCGTCGAAGACCCGGCGCCACGAGCCGAGGTGAACTTCGTACGTGGTCATCGGCGCGTTGAAGGAGTTGCGGGCCCGCCGCGTCTTCATCCACTCCTCGTCGTTCCACTCGTAGTCGAGGTCCCACACGATGGATCCCGTCCGCGGCGGCGTCTCGTGATGGAACCCGAACGGATCCGCCTTGTCGACGCGATAGTCGTTGTGTCGCGAGATCACGTGATACTTGTAGATCGTCCCCTTCCCCGCGTTCGGGATGAAGCCTTCCCAGATTCCGGAGGCGCCCCGCGCCTCCAGCCGGTGGGCCCGGGGATCCCACCCGTTGAACGAGCCGATCACGCTGACCTGGTCCGCGTTGGGCGCCCAGACGCCGAAGTGCGTTCCCTTCACCCCGTCGCGCTCGACGATGTGCGAGCCAAGCTTCTCCCAGAGACGGTGATGGCTGCCTTCGTTGAAAAGGTAGAGGTCGTTTTCGGTCAACAGGGATTGGCGGTCCTCCCGCTTCGGTGGGGCGACGCCATCTTTGGCGGCGGACCTGGGCGGCTTCTCCGCCCTCCCCGCCCGGGGCGCCGGTGAGGACACCGGCGCTCCATCCTGTTTCCCCGCAGCGCTCTGCTTCGGTGGGGCGCCGCCATCCCTGGCGGCGGCCTTGGGCGGCTTCTTCTCGCCTGCCGGATCCGCGGTGCTCACCGGGACCGTCGGCACCACGTCCGCGCCGGTAGTCTCCAGCTCTTCCACCGCCTTTTTCGAAGCGGTCTTCTCACTCTTCTTACTCCTGATTGCCATCGACTCTTCGCCTCTCCTGCACGTTCCGAAGGACTCGCCTCACCGTATCATCAGCTCGCGTCTCCTCCAGCGTGTATCGGAGCTTCTGGCGCCAGCTCCGGCCGGGTACGCCGGGCACGTTCTGCGGCTCGTTTTCGAGCCATAAGTCTTCCAGATTCACCAGCACGATTTCAGCGGTGCTGCCGCTGAGGAACGAGAGGAGCGCCTCGAGGACCGCGATGGTGTCGTCAGTGTCTCGAGGAAGCAAGCCTCGCGCCTTCAGGAGCCGGGTGAGGGCAGACCGCGTTTTCTCGCGCTTTTCCCTCTCCTCCTCAGCCCCCTTCCGGTCGAGCAGGTGCTGGCTGAGCCGATCGTCGATGTCGCGGCCGCTCCAGAAGCCGGCGAAGGAGGGCATATCGTGCGTGTTCACGCTGGCCACGGACGCGGCGGCCGGCGAAGCCAGCGGCTCCTCACTCTCGGGCTTGATCTCGTACTGGACGACGTACATCCGGCGGAGCCCGTGCTTCTCCATCATCCGCGGCACGTACTGCGGCACGGTGCCGAGATCCTCGCCGACGATCGCACAATCGTGCCTTGTCGCCTCGAGCACCAGGATCGCGTACAGCTCCTCCTCGGCGTAGCGCACGTAGACGCCGTCTTTCGGCTCCCCCCCTTCGGGAATCCAGAAGAGGCGATGCAGTCCCATCACGTGATCGAGGCGCAGGATGCCGGCGTGCGAGACGTGATGGCGGATGCAGGCGCGGAAGTACTCGTAGCGCTGCTCGCGGATCGCATCAGGATCGAGCGGCGGGAACCCCCAGTTCTGGCCCCTGGTGAAGAAGAGATCGGGAGGGGCTCCGGCGGAGACGCCCCGGGCGAACACGCTCGCGTATTTCCATGCGTCGAAGCCACCCGGATTCACGCCCAGCGGAAAATCGAGATAGAGGCCGGTGCCGGAGCGGCGAGCGTCATCCGCCGCCTCGCGCATCTGTTGGGCCATCCGGTATTGAACGTAGAGGTGATAGTCGGCGGACTCGCGCTCCTCCTTCGCGGCGCGGAAGTGAGCGTAGCCGTAGGCGCCGGTGCGGGCCCACGCCGCGAACTCGTCGTCGCGCCGGAATCGCGCTGCCATCCGCTCGAGGACGCGTCGCTTCTCGCGCATGACGCCGGCGTGGTCCACGCGCGGCGAATTCTGCAGGAGCGCAATGGCGCCCGGGTCGAGGTCGCGCGCCAGAAACTCCGGAAGCCGCTCCACGTCGAGGTACATCTCATTCCAGAAGAGCCGGCTCACCGGCGAATAGGGGCTCGGCTCGTCCTCGAACGCGGCGAGCATCGGCAGCGTGGCCACCACTCCGCCGCCCAGCTCGTTGATCCACGCGCGGTACGCCTGCAGGTCGCCGGCATCGCCCGCCCCCCAGCTGCGCTCGGTGCGCGCGGCGTAGAGCGGGATGAAAATGCCCCACGCCCGGTCCGCCGGTCCACCGGCCTTCTGCGGCGCCGCGATCACGAACACCTCGGCCGTACTCCCGGCCACTCTCAGCGCGAGGACGTGATAGCCGTGCGGGACGGCGCCCTCGATCCGGATGCTCTTGCCCGCGTACTCATCCTCCGACCAGGCCGCGGTGACGGCCCCCAGATCGATGCTGCCGCGACGCACCTCTCCGTTCTCCAGACGAAGCTCCCACTCCAGCGTGGAATCGTGGGCTTTGCGCGGCAGGCGAAGATGGATGGCCAGAGGGCGACGGCCCCAGACCACAGCCACGGGCTCCGCCAGCCGCGACCAGAACGCGCTCTTCCGGGCGCGCAGAAGGTCGTCGAGGCCGGCCGCATCCGGAGCGCGGACACGCACCGCGTTGATGAGGGCGTCACGCGATGCGCTCCGCTTCTTCCCCGCGTCATCTTCGTAGGTGAGCTGGATCGAGAGGAGACGGGCCAGCTCACGGAGATGAGAAAGCCTCACGCCTCCCTCCTCACTTTCCAAGCAGGTCGAGTGCTCCGCGCAGCGGGATACTCAGCCAGTCCGGCCGGTTGCTGAGCTCGTAGGCGATCTCGTACAGCGCCTTTTCGAGCAGGTAAGCGTCGAGAAGCACGCGCACTTGCTCGCGGTCTTTCGGGATGTGATTCCCGGCCGCGCTGACCTCGAGATAGGAGCGGAGATACTCGGCGCTCACGCAGCGATGCCAGAACGTGGCGGCCACAAGGAGGGACGGCCTGTCCTCGTCGCGGATGGCGAATCCGGAGGCCTGGCCGAAGAGCACGGAGTAGGGAGCGTAGTGAAACGAGCGCAACATCCCGGCCACGTCGCGCAGCGCGTTCCGCTTGATCCGGCGCTCGGAGAGAGGCCGCGACGGTTCCCCTTCGAAGTCGATGATGATGAAGTCGTTCCCGCTGTGCAGGACCTGACCGAGGTGGAAATCGCCGTGGATGCGGATGCGCGTGGCCACGATCTTCTTGTCCAGGATGGCCCGCAGCCGCTGGTGAATCTCCGCGTCGCTTGAGAGCAGCGTCTCGGCGTCGGGATTGCCCTTCGCTCTTCGCTTCAGCAGCGCCGTCGTCTGCGCCAGCTGGCTGCGGAACAGCTGGTAGATCGACCGCTGGTAATGCGGCGTGAAGGACTCCGGCGCGAAGCCCGGGAGATCGCTCCGCGAGCTGAGGGCCAGATGCATCTCCGCGGTGCGGCGCCCGAGCGTGCTGGCATCGGCCGCGAACGCGCCGATGTGCTCTCTGGCCATATCGGGCATCCCGGCTGCTGCGATATCGAGAAGGCCTCCCCGCGGAGTGGCTCTGCTGAGCCGGTCGGCCATGTCGGGCTCGCTGAGCACATGCTCGAAATAGCGCCCGATGGCGTCGAGCGTGTAGGTCCACGCATCGCCGGAGTTGGGCGCGTAGGCCTGCAGGATCGCCAGGGTCGAGCGCTCCTCGTCGTCCACGCCGTATTCGATTGCGCCGGCCAGCCGCGGCGTATTGGCGAAGTCGGTCTCGTCGTTGAGAAACCGCGTCATCTCCAGGTCCGCGTTCGTGCCCGCCTCCAGCTTGCGGAAGATCTTCAGGAACAGCTTCTGCCCGTAGATGATCGCTGTGTTGCTCTGGTCGGCTTTCAGGACGTGCGCGTCGAGCGGATCGGTTCCACGGAGAGCCTTGAACTGGCGTGTCGGAGCGCCGGTCACGGCTCCGCGACGTCCCTTGATCGTCCGCCTGCGCAAGACCGTGTCCAGCAGCGACGCGGCGAATTTCTCGTCGGCCACGGCCTCGTAGAGCAGCATTCCGTCGCGCAGCCTGGCGATCACCATCGGCGAATGGGGGTCGTGCTCGCCGACCGCCATGGGGATCACATACGACTGCGATTCGCCCTCGGCGAAGTCCACGTCGAGAATGGTCAGGTTGGTTCCCACGCCGGCCGGCACGACATCGCGCACGCGGATGGCACTGATGGCCCTTCCCTTGGCCGCGAACCAGCGCCGGGGGCCCAGGTAGCGGCCGAAGGCGCGCTCGACATCTCCGCGATGGCGGTCGGCCATGATCTCCTCGAACTTCTTCACGTTGATCAGCGGCACGTCCTCGACGCGAGCCGCCGCGGTCTCCTGCCGCTCGAGTACGAACCAGTAGAACGCAAAGGGGCCGAGATTCAACGCGTAGGGCCGGTCCACGATCTCCGGAAAGCGGGTTCCGCCGGAGAGCTCCACCGGGACCATGCCGCGGAATTCACCCAGCTCCAGCTCGAACCACTGCACCAGACGCGAGAGGTTCGCCACCACGAGGATCGTCTCGTCCTGCCATCGCCGGATGAACGCCAGGATCTTCCTGTTGTCCGGATTCAGGAACTCCATGGTCCCGCGCCCGAATGCGCGATAGCGCTTGCGCGTGGCGATGAGTCGCTTCATCCACCACAGAAGCGAGTGCGCGTTGTTCTGCTGTGCCTCCACGTTCACCTGCTCGTAGTGGTAGGCGGGGTCGATGATCACGGGCATGTACAGACGCTGGGGGTTGGCGCGGGAGAAGCCGGCGTTGCGGTCCGCGCTCCACTGCATCGGCGTGCGCACGCCGTTGCGGTCGCCGAGGTAGATGTTGTCGCCCATGCCGATCTCGTCGCCGTAGTAGATGATCGGAGTGCCGGGAAACGAGAAGAGCAGGCCGTTCAGCAGGTGGATGCGGCCGCGGTGATTCTCCAGCAGCGGCGCCAGACGGCGGCGAATGCCCAGGTTGATCCGGGCGTGAGATTCCTTGGCGTAGGTGCGCCACATGTAGTCGCGGTCTTCCTCCGTGACCATCTCCAGCGTCAGCTCGTCGTGGTTGCGCAGGAACATCGCCCACTGGCAGTTGTCGGGGATCGGCGGCGTCTGCCCCATGATGTCGACGATCGGGAAGCGGTCCTCCATCGCCAGCGACATGTACATGCGCGGCATGACCGGGAAGTGGAAGGCCATATGACATTCGTCGCCGTCGCCGAAATACGGGCGCGAGTCCTCCGGCCACTGGTTCGCCTCGGCCAGGAGCATCTTGCCGGGATACTCGGCGTCCAGATGCGCGCGGAGCTTCTTCAGATACTGATGCGTCTCGGGAAGGTTCTCGCAGGTCGTCCCTTCGCGCTCGTACAGATAGGGAATGGCATCAAGGCGGAAGGCGTCCACGCCCAGGTCCATCCAGAACTCGAGCGCCTTGAAGAGCCCGTCGTGGACCGCCGGATTGTCGAAGTTCAGATCGGGCTGGTGCGAGAAGAAGCGATGCCAGTAATAGGACTTGGCCACCGGGTCCCAGGCCCAGTTCGACGTTTCGAAGTCTTTGAAGATGATGCGCGCGTCGGTGTACTTGTCGGGAGTGTCGCTCCAGACGTAGAAATCACGCCACGGGCTGCCCGGCTTCGCGCGCCGCGACTTCTGAAACCAGGCGTGCTGGTCGCTGGTGTGATTGACGACCAGCTCGGTGATGACGCGCAGCCCGCGGTTGTGCGCCTCCTTGAGGAACTGCTTGAAGTCCGTGAGCGTGCCGTAACTCGGATGGACCGCGGTGTAGTTGGCGATGTCGTACCCGTCGTCGCGGAGCGGCGATGGGTAGAACGGCAGCAGCCACAGCGTGTTGACGCCGAGGTCCTGCAGGTAGTCGAGCTTGCGGGTCAGACCCGCGAAGTCACCGATGCCGTCGTCGGTCGAGTCGAAGAACGCTCGCACGTGCGTCTGGTAGATGACGGCGTCCTTGTACCAGATCTCGTCCATGGTGTGAGTGCTGTGAGCGGAGCGCCGCGCTCCACTTACAGGAAGTACTCGAAGTCCCTTTCCGTCCGCACCCGCTTGCGGATTCTGAAGATGTGCGCCGGGACGACATGCGGGTTGAGCTGCACGTAGTTTCGCGAGCCGTGCCATGAATGCCGCGCGCCGCTGAGCAGGTCGTGAACCTGGAAGGCGCGGCTGGGGTCGACACCGAGGGATGGAAGGTCGAGCTCGACGTGGCCGGCCTGAGTGTGGTGAGGGTCGACGTTGACGATGGTGATGACGACGTTCGTGCCGTCCGCACTCGTCTTGCTGAAGCAGAGGATCGCTTCGTTCGTCGTGGCGTGAAAGCGAAGCGTCTCGTTCTGCTGCAAAGCGGGGTTCTCACGGCGCACTCTGTTGACCAGAGCCATGAAGTCGGACAGATCATCCTCGCCGGGCGGCCACTGTTTGACTTCGTACTTCTCGGAGTCGAGGTACTCCTCGCTTCCGCTCTCGCGCGGCGCGTGCACGAAGCGCTCGAACGCCGGCCCGTAAATGCCATAGCTCGAGGCCAGCGTCGCCGCCAGGACGAACCGGATCGTGAACGCGGCGCGGCCGCCATACTGCAAAAACTCGGTCAGGATGTCCGGCGTGTTCGGCCACGCGTTGGGCCGGAAGAAATCGCTCACCGGTGGCTTCGTGATCTCCTCGAAGTACTCCTGAAGCTCCTGCCGCGCGTTCCTCCAGGCGAAATACGTGTACGACTGGGAGAACCCTGCCTTGGCCAGCCAGTACATGATCCGCGGCCTCGTGAAGGCCTCGGCCAGGAAGATCAGGTCGGGATTCTCGCGCTTCAGCTCGGCGATGCACCACTGCCAGAACGGGAGTGGCTTGGTGTGCGGATTGTCGACCCGGAAGATGCGCACTCCGTGATCGATCCAGTAACGGAAGACGTCGCGCAGCTCGTTCCAGAGCGCCTGCCACTCTTCGGACTCGAAGTAGAACGGATAGATGTCCTGATACTTCTTGGGCGGATTCTCGGCGTATTGGATCGTCCCGTCCGGCCGCTTCTGAAACCAGTCCGGATGCTCCTTCACCCAGGGGTGATCGGGGGAGGCCTGGAACGCGATGTCCATCGCGATCTCGAGGCCGTGTCCCGCGGCGGCCTTCACCAGCCGCTCGAAGTCGGAGAGCGTCCCGAGGTCCGGATGAATCGCGGTGTGGCCGCCGCCGGCGTCGCCGATGGCCCACGGGCTCCCCACGTCGCCTTTCCCGGCGGTGACCTTGTTGTTCGGTCCCTTGCGAAACGTCGTGCCGATGGGGTGGATCGGGGGCAGATACAGCACGTCGAAGCCCATCTTCGCGATGCGGGGCAATTGCGCCTCGACGTCGCGGAAGGTGCCGTGTTTCCCCGGCTCCGTTGCGGTGGAGCGCGGGAACAGCTCGTACCACGTGCTGTACGCGGCTCTCTTCCGATCGACCTCGATCGGCAGCTCGGAGGGGTGGCGGGTGACGAACTTCCTCTCGGCATTCCGCCACATCAGGACCAGAAGGTCCTGGCTCCACATCTCCTCCACTTTGTCCTCCACCGGCTCGTCGCCTTCCAGCAGCGTGGCGACGGCCTGGAGTTTTCTGCGATCGCGCGCGCCGGCATTGGCGGCCGCGGCCCGGATCATCTCCAGGCCGATGAGCAGCTGGACTTCCAGGTCCCGGCCGGTGACGCCGCCGTCGATGCGCTTGCGCAGGTCGCGGTGCCACGTGAGGAAGTGATCGATCCAGGCCTCGATGGTGAAATAGTGAAAGCCGAGCGCTTCGAGCGGGAACTCGGCGCGCCAGCGGTCGTTGACCAGCGGCCGCATCCGCACTTCCGTGCGCTCCTTCTCGCTTCCGTGGCGATGGTGGACGACGGCGGAGATCAGATCGTGGCCGTCGGCGAAGATATCCGCCTCCACCGCGACGATGTCGCCGGCGACGCGCTTGGCCGCGAACTGACCGCCGTCGACCGACGGCGAGATCCCCTCGATGATGACTCTGTTACGACCGTCGAACGCAACCACAGTATCCGTCCATCGTGCGAGTCTCATGCCTCATCAGCGCAGCAGCTTGCGCACGAACGGACGCACGAGAAACGCCATGAAGCTACCAGCAGGACCGCGCCGCAGCGCGGGGAGGCGAACGAGCTGCTCCAGCGTGAGCGCGGCTGCGAGAAGCAGCGACAGAAGCGCCGTGATGCCGCCGCCGTCCGAGAGCTTCGCCGCCGAGCTGACCACTCCGATCACTGCGAATACGAGGATGATCGCCGCAACCGTCGTTGCGTCCGCGCGGTAGTCGAAGCCGTAGCGCTGCGCCAGGACGCGCTGCTCGGCCGCCGAGAGCAGCGTCATGAACGCGGAACGTGTCGCGACGGCGTCGCGCACCACGGTGGCCTCGTCGGGCGGAAGAGTGAACGTCGACGTCCCACGCTCTACCGCCGTGGGCGAGACCGCTCCGGTATGCCGCAGCCCGAGCGCGTATCCGATCGAGTAGACCAGCAGGCCGGCCGCCGATCCGATCGGCCGTGACTGGCTCCATACGACGTGAAAGCGGATGACCGTCTCGAGTGCGAGATAGACGCATAGGATGAGGAGCCACAGCGGAGGCCCCGCCGAGCGCTCCAGGATCGAGCGCACGAGCCACTGCAGCGTCAGGACGATCGCCAGAACGGGCAGGGTCAGCGACAGGAGCGTGAGTCGGGCGGGCATGATCCCGAGCTCGCTGGCGAGCTGCTGCTGCACCACGGCGGGAAGATGGCCGGTGAAGACGCCGAGCAGATTCGCGGTCCGGCGTCCCTTTTCCCGCACCAATGCCGCGCGATGCTCCGCCTCGCGACGCGACTCGCTCGCCTCGTCGTAAGCGTCGGATACCCGCATCACGTGACTGTCCGGCCACGGCTCCAGCACGTACCGCCATCCGCCGTCCGGCAACGGCTCTTCCACGAGGACTTCGTAGTAGCGATCCTCCCAGAGCACGGCGGTGCCGGGATACTCGGCGGAGGTCATGGTGCGGGGCACACGCGCGTTCCACCCCTTGGTGCGACGGCAGTGGATGCTGATCGACTCACCGTGGCCGGGGCGAACGCGGTCGGATCCATACGCGCGCATTGGCAGATTGTAGATCGTAGATCCTGGATCGTAGGAGAACGAATCCGGGATCTCCTTCGATCTACGGTCGCAGGGCTGAGTAGCGGTGGAGCCGCCGCATTGTCAGTGCACTTCGGGATCGCTGGCGCTATTCTAAGCCATGCGTCCTCGCGACGTGGCTCTCGTGATTGCTGTTGCTCTGACGGTTCGAGCGTTCCCGCAGCAGCAGAATGTTCCCGACGCGGCCGCCGGCGAGATCGACGGAAAACAGGCGGTACTTCTGTGGCCCGCAGACGGTCGCGTGATCGGCTGTCGGGCGACACTCGTACCGGAAACCGATCCTGATGCCGAAATCCACTACCCGTGCGGCGAATGGTTCGTCCCGCCATTGGGCAAGTACAAAGTGTGGATCGAAGGGCCGTCGTCCATCAGTGCATCACCGACGAGGTTGACGTACTTGTCGGACCAATTCAACGGCAAAGGACTGATGGCCGTATTCGAAACGACATCAGCCGGCGAAATTGGACTTCGAGCACCGTGGCCCGGAACATCGCTTCGCCTGCTCAACCTCGACTCGTTCGCGTCGGGACCCCTGCTCGCGCCGGCATTTGACCGCCAAGCGAGCGGCCAGAACGTTGGGCCCGTTCGGATGCCGACGGGGCGGGTACTGGCGGGTGTTTTCGACAATGAGTCGGGAGACGCGGTGGCGCTGGCCCGACCTGTCCATGTCATCGCCGGCGGCATGACATACGCCGAGCCCGCGCTGCCGGCGCGTGGCACCGACGTTCTGGTCGTGCTCGACCGGCCGAACCTTCGCGAGCGGCGCGACGCTGAGATCGTGGCGTTGCGGCTGGACGTGGACGGGGAGCAAAAGCCACCGGCCGTATTCGCTGACTCCTCCGATCGAATGTACGCGGTCTGGTACGGCATTGAAGGGCGCCGCGCGCGAGTTGTTTCGAATGGCCGCGAACTGACGTTTCCCGGACGCGAGTTCCTGCTGCTTCCCCGACGCGTGGTCACAGTTCGGGGCCAGCTCCGACCGCTGCCAAAGCTCCGGGTCGAAATACCGCCAGGCGCCGACTTGCCCGGCGACGCTCATGTTCAGGCCAAGCGCTTGTCCGGAGAGACGCTGATCGACGTTCCTTTGCATGACACGGTCGTCGATCTCGGACATTTGCCTGCCGAGCCGATAGAAGTGGTGCTGCTTTCGCCGGACATTGAACTTCGTCAGCGAGCTGACCTGACGAACGGCCTTGACGAGACGGTTCAGTTCCGCCCTGTCGCTTTGACGATTCACGGTCGCCTGACTCGTGGCGAGCGAGGCGTAACCGGAAACATGGCGTTTACTCTCGGGACGCGAAAACCGGTCACCGTGGCAACGAACGATGAGGGCTCCTACACGGCGAGGCTGTGGACCGCCGGCGTGTATCGTATCGCTGCAACGGCATCGGGCACAGCACCGTTCCAGCTCTCGCGCCACCTGATGCGCGACACCGAACTGAACGTCGAACTTCCTCGCGCGAACGTCGTGATCGAGGTCATCGACGAAAAGAAGAAGACTGCCGTTGCGGGCGCCAGGATCGTCGCGATGCCCGGTACTGAGGAAACCTCACGTGCGCGCGCGAGAGTACAGAGAGCGGTTACCGATGATCGTGGATCGGCAACGCTCCCGCCGATCGAGCCGGGAACGACACAACTGCTGGTCGAAGCGAACAACTACCTGAGAGGCGAGCACGTGCTCGAGGTAGCCGACAGCGACGATACGCAGCAGTTCACCGTGGAGCTCACCCCGGTGGACGCGAACGGCAGCGACCGGATCACCCTCCGGCTCGCCGACGGCACGCCGGCATCGGCCGCGCAGCTCATGCTGATGGATGCAGGCGCGATGTCGCGGGTGTTGTGGTCCGGACAGAGTGACGCGTCAGGCGCAGTGGCGGTGCCGAGGATCGCCGGTACGATTCTGCTCGTCCGGCACGCGCGCGCGGGAAGTATCCCGGTTGTCGTCACCGACGGTCTCGAATTGCGCCTTCCCGCTCCCGCTCCTCCATTGGCGGTGCGATTCGTCAACTCCAGTGGCATGCCCGCTCGTTACGCAGGCATCATCCTATGGACGGGCGGCATCCGTCTTTCCGGCGGAGCGTTGAGCTTTCTCTTCAGCTTCCCAAATGCTACAAACGTCGACGGCGTGTGGCGTGCGAACAACCTGCCCCAGGCGCCGCTTCGAATCCTCGCCGTCACGTCCCAGGCCGGGCAGTCAGCGGCAGCGGCTGCTCTGGATACGTTAGCCGTGACAATCGGATACCCCTGGCCCGAGTTCCCGACGTTACGCGCGGCCGAGTAACCGTACTGATCCTCCGTTCTTCCACGATCTACGATCTTTGATCTACGTTCTTGCCTCCGCGGCGTCGATGCACGACCGCACCTGCCGCGCGAGCTCGATGATGTCGAACGGCTTGGGCAGGACACGGAACGGCGCGCCCTCCAGGCGATCTTTGATCACCGAAGGCGACGCCGCGCTGGTGACGATCACACGCTTCAGACGGGCCGGATCGTTGGCGGCAATCGTGTTGATGAACGAGAAGCCGTCCAGGTTCGGCATCATCAGGTCGAGCACGATGACGTCGTATTCGACCACGCCGAGCTTGAGAACGGCTTCCAGGCCGTCCGAGGCGATGTCGACGCGGTACCCTTCCCGCTCCAGCACCGACTTCACGAGACGGCGAATGGCTGTATCGTCCTCGACCACGAGGACGGAGCTCTCGCTGGGAATCTTTGCTGCCACACTCGTACCCGGGAAATGCGCGAGCAAGATCTGCTCCCGGATGCCG
>DATKCA010000120.1:0-4924 GCA_035544675.1 Thermoanaerobaculia bacterium
CGCGCAGATGCGGGTCGTCTGCTGCTCGTCCTTCCGCAGCGGCGACGGAAACCGTCTCCCGCCGAGACGGCGCAGCGCGGCGGCCAGGCGATCGATGGCGCTGATCGCGGTGAAGGGATCGTTGACGCCGGGTGAGAGGGCCAGGGCGGCGATCTGCACCAGCTGCTGCAGCGGATACTCCACGTCCTGCACCGGTGTACGCGCGCTGCCGAGCACGAATGCGCCCACCAGCCTCTCGCGTCTCTTGTCTTCCACCGGCTTCCGGGCATGGGCTTCCAGGAGCCGCCGCCCCTGCACGATGAACTCTCCCGGTTCGACGTGGAATCGCAGCAGGAGGTCCTCCTTCGAGGCCATCTCCATCAGCAGCCCATCGTCGACGACCTGCAGATAGCCCTCCGCCGTGGAGGAGATCTCCGTCTTCGTGTCATATGCCGGAGGGATCTCCCACCGCTCCTCCGGCTGCTCGTCGCCGATCTGCTGCGGGTAGAGGCGGTTGATGGTCTGGTCGAGCTCATGGGCGACGCGGGCGATGATCGTCTCCGCGCGGATCGAGGTCGACACGTGATGGATGAAGTAGATCAGGACGCCGAGGCTGAGGATGGACAGTATGACGCCGCCGGTCACCCCCAGGTGCGGCACGAAGGCCACGTCGTCGTCGCCGCCGATCACGGTCCGAGTCACCAGCAGGCAGTAGACGAACGTGCTGATGAACGTACCCAGGACGACCTGGTTGCCGCGGTCCTCCATGAAATTGCGGAGAACGCGCGGCCCGAACTGCTGGGAGGCCAGCGTCAGGGCGACGATGGTGATGGAGAAGACCACCCCGGCCACGGTCATCATGGAGGAGGCGACGGTCCCGAGGACCGCCCTGGCCCCCTCGGCGCCTCCTCCGTAGAGGAGGAACGTGCGCCCGGGGGCATCGATGAGCCGGCGGTCCGCGGCCACGACGATGAAGGAGAGGACGCCGCCGCTCAGGACCATCAGCGCCGGAATGAACCAGAAGCTCGACCGGACCTTGTCCAGCAGCGCCACCAGAGGAATCCGCATGGTCCGGGATACGCAAGGTTCATGCATGGCGGTCCGGAAGCCGCTGGATTTCATTGTCATCATTCAGGCCGGGGCCATCCGGGCCTGGCAGCACCGGCGCGCGAACGTGTGAGTCGGGACCTGCTTCCGTTGCTAGTCAGGTTCGCTCTGTCCCTTCGTTGAGAATCGAGAGGTACCCGTCATAAGCAAATACGCGATTCCGGCGCTTTCCCGTCAACTCGCGCGCCATGCCCAGTTCGCGCAGAAGATCCATTCCGGCTGCGGTGGCCGGGAAGGACAACCCACTCCGCTTTCGCACATCCTGAATGGAGGTCACCGGACGCGCCTTGAATGCTTCCTGCACACGAAGCGCTGAACCGGCGCGTCGCCCGCCGGCTGCAATGCGATCGCGATCGCCGGCAAACAATTCCGCCAGCCGGCGCGCCGTCGACACCGCCGCCTCGGCCGTCTCGCGAACGCCCGTCACGAAGAAATCGAGCCATGTTTCCCAATCTCCTTCGCGCCGCACGCGATCGAGCAGATCGTAATAGCGGCTCCGATTCCGCTTGAAATAAACGCTGAGGTACAGCAGCGGTTCGCGAAGAATGCCGGAGTCGCAAAGCTGAAACGTAATGAGAAGACGGCCGACGCGCCCATTTCCGTCGAGGAACGGATGAATGGTCTCGAACTGAACGTGCGCGAGCGCGGCGCGCACGAGCATTGGCATCGGTGCACGATCGTCGTGCAGGAACTTCTCGAGCGACGACATGCAGGCGGCGAGCTCGTTCGGCGGCGGCGGAACAAAGCGCGCGTTTCCAGGACGCGCTCCGCCGATCCAATTCTGTGAACGCCGGAACTCGCCCGGCTCTTTGCCACTCCCTCGGCCTCGCGACAGAAGAACCGAGTGGATCTCGCGGATGAGGCGATTGGAGAGCGGAAATCCCTGGCGAAGACGTGCCAGACCGTGATCCAGCGCCGAGACGTAATTCGAAACCTCGACGACATCGTCGAGCGGAACCCCGGGCGCCTCGTCGAGTTCGAACAGAAGCAGATCGGAGAGCGACGACTGCGTCCCTTCGATCTGCGAGGAGAGCACGGCTTCTTTTCGAACGTACGAGTAGAGGAAGAGCGAGAGGTCCGGCAGAAGCGCCGAAACTCCGTCGAGCCGCCCGAGGGCGAGCAACGCGTCATCGAGTGTGCGCTGAAGCGCAGCATCGATTCTCAGCGGCGGTTCGGGAGGCAGCGGCGCGGGCACAAACGCCTTCACGCGCTCGCCGGCGAGCGTGGAGATCTCGAATCTGCCGGTGACTCCTCTTTTCAAGCCGCGGCTCCGAAGTGAAGGAACACTGAATAGCGAACGACGCTATTCAGTGTTGACGTTTAAGTTTAAATAGTGGCAGGGCGGCGGTCAAGTTGTCACTTGCATGAGTTCTTGTGCGCGTCCCCGCACCGACATCACGCGGGGCCATCGGCGCATCCATCCGTGAGAAGTGAAGGAACGCTGAATAGCACGCCGCGCTATTCAGCGTTCGAGGCAAAGTCTAAATAGCGGCAGGCGGACACCAGCGTTAGACGCTCCCGCAAATTCTCGTGCGGCCCCTACACCGACATCGAGCGCGGCCTCGACGGGCGCTGCCGGCGTCGTCATCGAGCGCCATGTAGATCTGGCAGATGCACGCGATGCTGCGCCGCGCCGATGTTGTTGGAATCTGCACGGAATGTTGAGCTCTCTGCGCTGAATTGCCGGAAACCGGGCGTGGTCACTTGCGGCCCGGACTCGAGATCACTCCTTCAATCGTCGCAACCGAGTCGAAGCCGAACTCGCCGGGGCAGGCGACGATGTGAAAGTTGTAGCTGCCGGAAGCGCCGCTGAAACGACCCGTTCCGCCCGTGATCACCGCCGGCAGAGTTCCCTCGAGGCAGCCATCGGCGCGGGGCACGAAGAAACCGGTGAACGTCGCGTTCAGAACGTCTCCGTTGGCGGCAGTCAGAATCTGCTCACCTTCGACCGCGAGCGTATCGAGATACGAGTAGTGCGGCACGGTCATCTCGAAACGTCCGAGGTGCGTGGCGTTTCCGGGACCGGCGGTAACGACGAATACGACATTCGGGCCCACCAGCGTGGCGCTGATGGTGCTCCCCGTCCATGTGCCCTTGAACGGAACGAAGTCTCCGGCGACCGCGGGAACGGCGATGACAACGAGGAAAAGGACGATCTGCGCCAGCTTGTGCCTGATCATTTTCACACTCCCCCTTCTGCAGTGGCGGCATCATATAGAAGGATGGTGCGCATCCGCGATTTCTCATGGGCGCTGATCCGAATCGAACGACGACCTCCGGTCGAGCTGACCGAGATGATCCCGATCACCGCCGGGCGGGACCGCGGCGTCATCCTGGACGATTGACGCTTTACTTGCGCGCATCCGCCCGGTCTTTCACGAGCGCAGACTACAGTCTGCGCTCGGATGAACACCGGATGAAAACCATAGCGCGACGCGAGGTCCTCGCCGCGGGCCGCGTCAAAGGCTCGATGATGGCTGCCCACATCCGATGGGTACTCGACAAGCGCACACCTGACGAGATCAAGAGATTCTGGAGCATGCTTCCGGCTGAGGTCGATCCCAGCGTGCGCGGCATGATCCTGCCGATCCAGTGGTACAACATGTCGGACCTCATGGCAGTCGACAGGACGATCGTCAATCTCTTCGGCAGAGGACGCCCGGACATCCTTCGTGAGATCGGCGCGCACTCCGCGGAGACAAATCTAAGAGGAGTCTACAAGGTCTTCACGCGTGCGAGCGTGCACGACTTCCTGCGGAACGCCGCAGGGCTCCATCGCAACTTCCAGGACTTCGGCACTGTGGCGTTCGAGCAGACCGGCGCGAGGTCCGCGAAGATGATTCACAGCGGCTACACCTGCTACAGCCCGCTGTTCTGCGAGAGCGCTCTCGGCTACTACTCCGCTGCGGTCGCGCTGCACGGCGTGGACGATCCGTCCGTCGTCGAAACCTTCTGCCAGTGCCGCGGCGAAGAGACGTGCACGTTCGTGATCCGCTGGCGTTGAGGTTCAGGTCGATGTGAGGAGGGCCGCGGCCCTACACCGACATCACGCCGGGCCAGCGGCGCATCCACTGGCGGCGGCGCGCCTAGTTGCGCACCCATCAATCGCCCAGTGCTCATGGTCTGCTCGCGCTCCAGAACGGCGCGGGTGATCGCGGCACGGTCGGCGCGAAGCTCGCGGCGCGGCACTCGATCGACCATCTCCCGGATGGCCTCGGGGATCGATTCCGCCTTCAGGTCGAACACCACGCGGGCCGGCGAGAGCGCGGCGGCAAGGGAAAGCAGCTTTCCTCCACGCTCGGCATCGAACTCGTCTCCCACTCTGCCGACGAGGAACAGGCCGAGATCGAGGGCCAGCATCGCCAGGACGAAGAGAGTGAAGCCCCCACACAGCCAGAGGTCGGTGCTCACAGCGCAGCACCGGGAGCGGGAATCCCTGCCGCGCCGCCGGCGGTTACAGCAAACCCTGCATGATGGACTCGCTTCACCCCGCTAACCTGTTGATCGGAGGGCTCGTCTTCGCCATCACTTCCGTCGGCGGCCTGGCTCTCGCCGGACTGGTCGTGGTCGCCATACCCGCCGATTACTTCAGCAGGTCGCAGGGGCCCCGTTTCATGGCCGGCAAACATCCTCTCCTCCGTTGGGCAGCAGTCGTGTTGAAGAACCTGGCGGGGGTGATCATCGTGGCCCTCGGAATCGTCCTGGCCATGCCTGGTGTGCCCGGACCGGGACTCCTGACCATCGTGATCGGCCTCATGCTTCTCGACTTTCCGGGAAAAATCCGCCTGGAGCGCTGGCTGGTGAACCGGTCAGGCGTCCTCCGGACGATCAACCGGCT
>DATKCA010000121.1:0-6369 GCA_035544675.1 Thermoanaerobaculia bacterium
ATACGGCCATCGGGGATCACGACGAAGCGTTCAGGCTGCTCGGTGAGGCAGCGTCCAGGCGCTGCTGCAAGATCACGTGGTTCCATACCGATCCGGCTTTCGACGCTCTGCGAGGCGATCCCCGCTTCGACGAGCTCGCGCGGTGGATCGGCCTGCCGCAGGCTCGGAAGCGCTGATTCGAGCGCTCTATAATCCGCGCCCCATGTCCCTCGGTCTCCTGCGCGCGCTGCGCCTGCTGCACCATACCTTCAGGCACCACCCGGCCGGGCAGCGCGTCCACATCCTCGGCCGGTTCCTCACCGCTCCGTTCCTGCGCACCCTCGATGTCATCCCGGCAGGCTCGCGCGTGCTCGACATCGGATCGGGTCATGGAACCTATCCTCGCCTCATCGTCGAGGAGCGCGCGCGCCAGGTGATCGCCGTCGAGCCGGACATCCGCAAGATGCTGACGGCGTTCAGGCATCCGAAGGTCCGTTTCGTCTGCGGATTCGACGACTGCATCCGCGGCCGGTTCGATGTGATCGTTGTTTACGACGTCATCTACCGTCTTCCGCCGGACGAGCGCGACAGGCTCTTCCGGCGCATCCATGACCGCGTGAAGCCCGGGGGTCTCTTCGTGCTCAAGGACCTCGACCCATCCAAGCGCCTCAAGTGGCAGTGGAACCGGCTGCAGGAAACGGTGATGGACAGGTTCTTCGGCCTGACCATCGGCGAAGGCTTCTACATCGACACCCGTGAGGCGATCGGCGAGCGGATGGCGCGCGCGGGTTTCACGGACTTCCGCTGGGAGCACGTCGATTTTCTCTATCCGCACGCGCACGTCGTGTACACCGCCCGGAAGCCTCGGCCTTGATAAGATCCGCCCCAGCAAAAGGAGCCCTACAGTGGCCAGCTTCCCAGGCGTTGACTACATGGACATCGACTCGCTCTTCTCCGAAGACGAGCTGATGGTGCGGCAGACCGTTCGCGACTTCGTGGACGAAGAAGTGCTGCCGATCATCGAAGAAGCGAATCGCGAAGAGAAGTTCCCGGCGCACCTCATCCCCAAGATGGCGGAGATGGGTCTCTTCGGCGCGACGATCAAGGAGTACGACCTCCCCGGCCTCAACAGCGTCGCCTACGGCCTGATCATGCAGGAGCTCGAGCGCGGCGACTCCGGTCTGCGCTCCTTCGCCTCGGTGCAGTCGGGACTGGTGATGTACCCGATCCTCGCCTACGGCTCACAGGAACAGAAGGACTACTGGATTCCGAAGCTCGCCGCGGGCGAGAAGATCGGCTGCTTCGGCCTGACCGAGCCCGACTTCGGATCGAACCCCGGCGGCATGCGCATGCACGCGCGCAAGGACGGCGATTCCTGGGTCCTCAACGGCGCGAAGGCCTGGATCACCAACGGCTCGGTGGCAGACCTGGCCGTCGTCTGGGCGAAGACCGAAGGGACGGTGCGCGGCTTCCTCGTGGAGAAGGACACGCCCGGCTTCAGCACCGCGTATCACATGGGCAAGTTCTCGCTGAGAGCGTCCGTGACCTCGCAGCTCTTCTTCGAAGACTGCCGCATCCCGGCGGAGAACGTCCTCCCGCAGACCAGCGGCCTCAAATACCCTTTGAGCTGCCTCACCCAGGCTCGCTACGGCATCGCCTGGGGCGCTCTCGGAGCGGCCATGGGCGTGTTCCATACGGCCACCGAGTACTCGAAGTCACGCATCCAGTTCGGCGGGCAGCCCATCGCATCGCACCAGCTCGTCCAGAACAAGCTGGCCTGGATGATCACCGAGATCACCAAGGGACAGCTGCTGGCGTTGCAGATGGGACGGCTCAAGGACCAGGGGAAGCTCAAGCCACAACATGTGTCGATGGGAAAGATGAACAACGTCCACATCGCCCTGGAGTGCGCACGCTCGGCCCGCGACATCCTCGGCGCCAACGGCGTGTCGGACGAGTATCCGGTGATCCGGCACATGATGAATCTCGAGTCGGTGAAGACGTACGAGGGAACGCACGACATCCACAACCTCATCATCGGCGAGGCGGTGACCGGCATCCCCGCGTATAACCCTCCGATGTCGTCGGCCGCGGAGAAAGAGGCCACCGAGCGGCGGGCCGCGGAGGCAGCGGCGAAGAAGTGAGCCGCAAGCCGCACCTGTTCATCGTCCCCTACGATTCCGGACACCTGCGATCCATCGCTCGATGGCGACGGCCGCGTCGCGCGTGCCGCGGCGGACATCGCCGAAACGGCGATGAGTTTCTGTTAGAGTTCGCGTCATTCCGAGCGCAGCGGGGAAGCCGGGTGTACGGGCGGCACCACAGCGTACCGCCCGACGCCCAGAACCCTCGCCACGCCCGGGATGACTTCGGCAACACACGGAGCGACATTGGAATCGAGCCTCGAGATCGGATTTCTGCGCGTCAGCGAGAAAGCGGCCATCGCCGCGGCGCGCACCATGGGCTACGGCAAGCGGAAATACTCCGACCAGGTTGCGGTCGAGTCGATGCGCGAAGAGCTGAACAGGCTCAAGATGCGCGGAACCATCACCATCGGCGAGGGGGAGCGCGACAAGGCGCCCATGCTCTACGTCGGGGAGCCCCTGGGCCGCGGCTGGACCGAGGGCGAGATCTATCCTGAGGTGGACATCGCCGTCGATCCGCTGGAAGGCACGAACCTCTGCGCGACCGGATCGGCAAACGCCATCGCCGTCCTGGCCGCTTCGGAAAAGGGCGGGCTGCTGACCGCGCCCGACATCTACATGGACAAGATCGTCGTCGGTCCCACCGTCGGCGACGGCGTCAAACTGCAGAACTCGGTCGAGGAGAACCTCAGCCACATGGCCGAGGCGTTCAAGCGCGACGTGAACGAGCTGACGATCGTCGTGCTGGACCGCGAACGACACTACGACCTCATCGCGCAGATCCGCGAGGCCGGCGCGCGCATCAAGCTGATCTCCGACGGCGACCTCTCCGCCGGCATCTCCGCCGCCATCCGCGGCACCGGCGTTCACGGCGTGATGGGAATCGGCGGCGCGCCGGAAGGCGTGCTGACCGCCGCGGCCCTGCGCTGTCTCAACGGTCGCATGCAGGGACGGCTCAAGCCGCTGGAGAAGTGGCAGGAAGACCGCCTGCAGTCGATGGGATTCAAGGACGGCAACAAGATCTACGAGACGGCCGAACTGGCCTCCGGCGACGACATCATCTTCTGCGCGACGGGCGTGACGGACGGCGATCTGCTGCGCGGCGTCCGCTTCTTCGGCGGCGGGGTCCGCACCTCGTCACTGTTCATGTCGCTGAAGACGAACACCATCCGCTTCGTCGATACGATCTATCGCGAAGAGGGATTGCAGCTGGCCATCAGCTTCGCCTGACCCCCTCGCCGGCAACCGTGAATCCATTGGGATTCGCCAATGCACCCGGTTTTCCGGTTTCCGGTTACCGGTTTCCCGGCAGGGCTAGGTTCCTGGGAGGGCTGGCCCAGTCGATCAGACGGGTCAGGAACGGCATCGCCTCCGCCGCGTGCCTCCGCGCCTCGACCGCGTTTCCGGCCAGGGCGGCCTGGCGCATCATCCTCACGTGCGTGCGCAGATCGGTGGCCAGGCCGCGTGCGGTCGAGTTCCCCGCGGTCGCGCCATAGATCCGGTTCGCCAGCGAGTTGGCTTCATTGCCGACCACGCGCCATACCGAGGGGCTCACGTTCACGCTCGTCTGCGCATCGTGCAGTGTGGCGGCCAGACTGGTCGCATCCGCATGGAGGCGCGTCCGGGACTGCGCAAAGGCGGGCAGGGCCGTCAGGGCGAGGGCGACAAGGATCGAAACGACGATTCTTCGATTCATACGACTTCCTTCTTTTCTACCCGCTCGATGCCACATCCGTTCCAGCGAGCTGGCGGAACACGCGCGGGATGGCCGCCGTAAAGGTCATCATCTTCCCCGTGGTGGGATGCTCGAACCCGAGCAGCTTCGCGTGCAGGCCGAGGCGGCCCAGAGGATTGACCGCGCTTCCGTACAGACGGTCGCCGACCACCGGATGGCCCGCCTCGGACAGGTGCGCGCGGATCTGGTTCTTCCTCCCCGTCTCCAGCGTGATCTCCAGCATCGAATACTCGCGGCCGCTGGAGATGGTCCGGTAGTGAGTGACGGCGGGCTTGGCGTCGGGATGGCTGCCCACGCTCTCCATCCTCAGGTCCTTCCTCTCGACGAGATTCGATCGGATCGTGCCGCCCGGCGGATCGATCCTTCCCTCGATGATCGCCACGTAGATCCGGTCCACGTCGTGCGTCGCGAAGTTCGACTTCAGCCGCTCGCGCGCCTCGAAGCTCTTCGCGAACACGAGGACGCCCGAGGTCTCGCGGTCGAGCCGGTGCACGACGTGAATGCGCCCCTCCCCCTTCTCGCGCAGATAGTCGTTGAGATGAGCCTGCGCGGTGTTCTCCCGTTCCCGCACCGTGCCCACGGTGAGCAGGCCGTTGGCCTTGAGCACCACGATGACGTCGTCGTCCTCGTGCAGGATGGAGAGGCTCTCGGGCAACGGGACCTCGACCTGCTTCGCGCCGACCGTGATCACGTCGCCGGCGTCGAGCTCCTCCTTCGCGTTCTTGACGACCTGCCCGTTCACCCCGACCCGTCCCGCCTGCAGCATCTGGCGCAGAGAGGTGCGGCTCGAGTCGGGGAAGAGGGAGGCCAGGTGATCGAGCAGCAGGCCTGCCTCTGTGATGGTTCTGCGCACGACGTAAGAATGAAGGATGAAGGCTGAAGGATGAAATGCTGCGTGTTTTTTCATCCTTCAGCCTTCATCCCTCATCCTTTGTAGAATCCCGGCAGAGCGATCTCTCATGGATTACAGGATCACGGGCGACGTGATGCAGGCGCGGCGCAGGTGATGCGCGAGCCGGAGGTCACGCCGGAGCCGCTGTTCCTCTCCCGGCGCGAGCTCCTGGCCGGTGCCGCGGCGCTCGCGGCCTCCTGCGGGCGCGGGGACGAACGCGCCATGACCCGCCAGAACGTCGCGGCCCGGTACAACAACTTCCTCGAGTTCGGCGGATCGAAGGACGTCTGGAAACGAGTCCCCCGGTTTCCGACCGACGGCTGGAGTGTGGACGTCGGCGGTCTGGTGAAAAGGCCGCGGCGGTTCTCCGTCGACGAGCTCGTTCGATCGATGCGACCCGAGGAGCGCGTCTATCGCTTTCGCTGCGTCGAGGCGTGGGCGATGGTCATCCCGTGGACCGGTTTTCCGCTGTCCCGCCTTCTCGCGCTCGTCGAGCCGAGGCCGGCGGCGCGCTATGTCCGCTTCCTCAGCTTCGCCCAGCCGTCGATGCAGTATTACGAAGGGCTGCGCCTCGACGAGGCCATGCACGACCTGACCCTGGTCGCCACCGGGATCTACGGCCACGCCCTGCCGCGACAGCACGGCGCGCCCATCCGCATCGTGGTGCCGTGGAAGTACGGGTACAAGTCGCCGAAGTCGATCGTGCGCATCGAGCTGGTGGACCGCCAGCCGCGCACCTTCTGGGAGGACATGGCACCGCACGAGTACCCGTTCCAGTCGAACGTGAATCCCGCCGTCCCCCATCCGCGCTGGTCGCAGCTCACGGAACGGCTGATTGGAACGTGGGACGTGCGGCGCACGGAGCCGTACAACGGGTACGGGGATCGGGTCCGGAACCTCTACCTGTGAACGGTAACCGGAAACCGGAGACCGGTAACCGTGAGTCGCGCGTTACAATTGTCCGTCCGTAAGGCGGAAATCATGCGCGTGCAAATCCGGTCGCGCACCGGCAGCATCGTTCTCGGCGTTCTGGGCGTCGTGTACTTGATCGCCGCCGTGGCGCTGCTCGTCCTCTACGTCCTCGACACCTGGAGTGCGGCCGCGCTCCTGGACCGGCTGCTGCAGTTCGCTCTCGCCGCGGCGGCATTCATCTCACTCTGGTTCATCTCCATCGCCATGACCAGCCTCGGCATCTCCCTCAGAGGTCGTCGTGACGCTCGGACTCGTCGAGCAGGCGCTGAAGGCGCGTCGTAATCTCGCCGCGCCGGCCGTTGGCGACCGCCCGCCCGTCGATCTCCGTGACCGGCATGACGCCCTGCGTGGTGCTGGTGATGAACGCCTCGTGCAGGTCGAGCAGCTCGGCGTCGCGCAGCGGGCGCTCGTCGACGCGGATCTTCGCCTCCCGGGCCAGTGCGATGGTGCGGTCGCGGACGATGCCGGGAAGGATGTGCTCGTCCAGCGGATGCGTGATCAGCCTCCCGTCACGAACGGCGAAGAAGTTGGAGCTGGCGCCTTCGCGCACGAAACCGCCGGCGCCGAGGATGGCCTCTTCGGCGCCGGCGCGCTGCGCCTTCTTCTTGGCCATCGCGTTTGCCAGAAGGTTCACCGATTTGACGTCG
>DATKCA010000122.1:0-28835 GCA_035544675.1 Thermoanaerobaculia bacterium
CGGTGACCGGAGTGACCGTGTCCACGACCGTCGACTTGCTGATGTTGATCGTCGTTCCCGCTGCCTGGTCCGGCCCGATGCCTTTGCCGGCGCCCGGATTGCCGATGTAGTACAGCGCGAGGCTGCCCGTCTGCGATCCGATCAGGAAGTCGGAGTCGGGCCGCTGGGCCCGGTCGATCGTGAACGGCACGGCCACCGTGCCGCCGGGCGGGATCGTCACGGTGGTCACCTGGGGAATGATCCAGGGAACGTCGGACACGACGGTGCCGGTCAGAACACCGGCGCCACTGTTGGAGAAGCGCGCCGAACCGCTCGGGTTCGCGCCGCCCGACACGTCGACGCGGTTGTCCACCGTGCGCGCGATGACGGGCGCGTTGGGCGGAGCGGCGCTGAGCAGCCGCACCGGCACGCGCAGTTCCGGCAACCCCGGGCCGAACACGAACGCGGATCCGTCGAACGTCCCTGCCAGCGTCGCAATGGCCGTGATCGTGACGTCCTGCGTCGCTCCCGGCGCGAGCGTGAACGAGGCCGGAGACTGCGTGAAAAAGTTCGCCGTCTGCGACACGTTCACGGTCGTGGAGCCGCCACCGTTGTTCGTGACCGAATAGGTGCTGGTCGCCCCTCCCACCCCGGTCGGCTGGATCAATGCCGCCGGGAACGAGCTCACGCTCAGCGACGGCGCCGTGAGCACGTCGATGGTCACACTCGAGGTTTGCGTCGACGAGCCGATGGCCGTGAGCGTGTATGTCGTCGTGGTGGAAGGCATCACCGTCACGGTGCCCGACGCTCCGACAGTTCCGATCCCGTTGTTGATCATCACCGAGTTCGCGCCGTCGGTGACGAAGGACAGCGTCACCGCCTGGCCGGCGCGGATGCGCGTCGGCGTCGCGGTGAACGACAGAATCCGGACCGGTGTGGACGGACCGATCGTCACGGTCACCGTATCGGATAGCACTCCTTGCACGGCGAGGCGGTAGCGATACGTTCCGTTGGCGAGCGGTCCCTGGGGATCAGTGAACGTCTTCGGATTGAGCGCACAGATCAGGTTGAAGCCGATGTTCTGGAACGCGCCACTGCCCACGGCACGCTCGACGTCGATTCCGAAGGGGTGCGTCGACGTATACGAGTAAGTCAGGGTCACCCGACCGTTGCTCACGGTCGCCGCCGGCGCCGGCGGTTTTGGCGGAGGCGCCGAGTACGTATGGAACAGAAAGACGAACTCCGTCTGCAGACAACGATCGGAGGCGACACGGATGAAGAAGCCGTAGATCGTGTTGGGATTGGGCACGGACGCAGAGAATGACCGGGTCGAGACCGTGGCGATGACCGTCTGAGGGACCGAGCTAATGACGAAGCCGTCCGGATCGAGCATTTCACACGCGGTGGCGGTCGTCAGTTGAACGATCTCGTACTGCGGCGCGGAGACTCCGGCCGGGGCGTCCCAGGTCAGGCTGACGACGCCTCCGCTGATCGAGGCTCTGAAGTTCGGAATCGCGCCGGGGGGCGGGCAAGTGCCGGTGGAGATCGGGTTCAGGCGGCCGGCCATCGGCACACCCTGCAGATCGGTACCCGCCTCCCACCCTCCCGCGCTCATCGATGACGCGATGAGAAATACGACGACGGTCCAAGAGACTCGAGGCATTGACGGTCCTCCGGAATGAAACCGTAGGTTGATTGTGGGCTGGAGAGCGGATTATACGCCGAGGAGCTCGCCGAACCGCTTCGCGAAGGCCGGACCCTTGCCCTCGTCTTCGTGTTTGAAGAAGACGAATGCGTCGGTCCATGACTGCCCCGCCACCCGTCGCGCCCATGCGGCGAGATCCGCCTCCGTATATTCGGTGCGGCGCAGCCGGAGGTAGCCCCAGGAGGAAGTCGGCACCAGCACGGTGCCGGGGTCCTCCACCTCGTCCGTGTCAGCGGCGCAGAGCGCGGCATCGCGATCGCGCAGGATGGAGAAGATCTCCTCGTCGAACCACGAGGGGTGGCGGAACTCGAACGCGGCGCGCGACTGGGGCGGCAGCCGTCGCACGAAGTCCCTCAGCCGTTCCGCGTCCTTGCGCGCGAACGGCGGCAGCTGAAACAGAACCGGGCCGAGCTTCGACTTCAGCGCCGCGGCGGCCTCGTAGAAGACGCGGAGCTCGTCGGCCACATCGGCGAGCTTCTTCTGATGGGTGATGCGCTGCGGCGCCTTCAGGATGAAGACGAAGCCCTCCGGCACCTCGCTCTCCCACCTCTCCAGCGTGCGCGCGTCGGGCATCCGGTAGAACGTGTTGTTGATCTCGACCGTGCGGAAGCGGCCGGCGTAGAAGGAGAGCATCTTCGCGGCCGGCAGGTCCTGGGGATAGAAGTTTCCCTTCCATTCCTTGTAGCTGTAGCCGCTCGTGCCGACGAGCACGCGCATTCGATCTGCGATCGTATCAGACGCTGATAGTGTGAAGAGCGCATGGCCGAGCTGCGCGACCTTCCGCTCTCCTATCGAGTCTTCCTGAAGGCTTACCGGTTGAGAAAGATCGATCCGGTCCCGTGGACTCCGCTGCGAGGTCCCCTTGCCGAGTCGACGCTCGCGCTCGTGTCCACCGCGGGGATGATCGTGCCGGGGCAGGAGCCGTTCGACAACGAGGCGCGCGGCGGCGACTTCAGCTTCCGCGTCGTGCCGTCGGACACGGAGGTGGGAACGATGATCGAGACGCATCGCAGCGCGGCCTTCGACCACTCCGGCATCGAGCAGGACCCGAACCTCGGTTTTCCGCTCGACCGGCTGCGCGAGCTGGAGGGGGAGGGTTTCGTGAAGAAGCTCGCTCCGCGCCATCTGTCGTTCATGGGCTCGATCACCGCGCCGGGAAGGCTGACGCGGGACACCGCGCCGGAAGCGGCGCGGATGCTCGTCGCGGACGGCGTCGACGCCGCGCTGCTCGTCCCCGTCTGACCGATGTGCAATCAGACCGTGTGTCTGATCGCGGCGGAGCTGGAACGGCAGGGAATCTCGACCGTGTGCATCATGCTCCTGCGCGAGATCGCGGAGGCTGTCCGCCCGCCCAGGGCGCTGGCCGTGCCGTTCCGTCACGGCTTTCCGCTCGGCGCGGTCAACGATCCCGAAGGGCAGCGGAGGGTGATCGAGGCCGCGCTCCGGCTGCTGGAGGTCGATGCCAGGCCGCCGTTGCTGCGGGATTATGAAGCGCCGCTGTCCTCAACGCCGCCGGGGAGCGGGTGAGGACAACCGGCCCGGAACTCGTGAGGTCGACCACGCCGAAGAGGCGCATGTCCTCAAACGCTCTTTGATCTCGACTTCGGGCAGCTCGGGCATGCGGCGACAGATCGTACCTGCTCGGGCCGGACCGGGGCGTTCACCGGAGCGCCGTCGATGCTGCCCTGCGTGAGGGTTGCCTTGCTCTGCGCCTGGAGCACGGGAGCGAGGACCGCGCCGGCCACTCCACGGCCGACGCCGTCGCGTCCGCACGCGGCGGTCATGGCCAGGATCAGGAGAAGCGTCACCCTGCGCATTGCACTCACCCACTGGAGACGCGGCACCTGCCAAAAAGTTAGCGTTCCGGCGTAAACTCGCCGAAACATGAGCCCCGCCGGGACGCCCGCGCACGCGTCACCCTATCGCGCACTGATCGTGGAAGACGATCCCGCGATCCGCCGGCTCGTGGAGAAGCTCCTCACCCGCCATCACTTCCAGATCGACAGCGCGGCCGACGGCAAGACGGCCATGAGCAAGCTGCTCACCGGAAAATACTCCGTGATGGTGCTCGATCTCATGCTGCCGGAAGGCAGCGGCTTCGACGTGATCGACTTCGTCAAAGAGAAGAACGTCGATCTCCCCATCGCCGTGGTCTCGGCCGTCTCGCAGCAGGCCCTGACCAGACTGGACCTCGGCGTGGTGAAGCTGGTCATCTCCAAACCATTCGACGTGGACGAGTTCACCTCGGCCATCCTGGCCATCTGCCGCGAGAAGGAATTGGCGGATCACAGTTCACCGTTGCCAGATCGCTGAATGCGGCTGTTCATCACGGAACGGAGCGACGTTTTGGTGATCTCTGAACTTGGTTTCGTGATCTTTCGTTCACATCTTCCGGACATTTTCCGTTTACGATCACGCCTTCAGGAGGCACTCCATGCGTAAGACAATGACACTTGCTTCTGCACTTCTACTCGTCGCCGCCGTTGCGGCGGCGCAAGGCGACAAGAAACCGCTCAGCCCGCCCGCGAGCGCGGATGCGAAGATCGGGGGCAAGAGCATCTCGGTCAAGTACAACGCGCCGTCGCGGCGCGACCGCGTCATCATGGGCGAGCTCGTTCCGTACGACCAGGTATGGCGCACCGGCGCGAACGCGGCCACGACCCTCACCACCGACAGCGACCTGATGATCGGCAGCCTCCACGTTCCGGCCGGCACCTATACCCTCTTCACGATCCCCGGCCAGAGGGAGTGGACGCTCATCGTGAACAAGCAGACCGGCCAGTGGGGCACTCGCTATGACGAGGCCCAGGACCTGGGCCGGACGAAGATGACCGTCAAGAAGTTGACCACTCCCGTCGAGACCTTCGCCATCGGTGTCAAGCCGGCCGCCGGAAAGAACGGCGTCCTCACGCTGGCCTGGGAGAACACCGAAGCGAGCGTTCCCCTCGTCGTTCACTGATTGATGAAGAGACTCGCTCTTCTCCTCCCGCTGCTGCTCGCATCCGTCGCGGCGGCGCAGCGGGCGCCCGCGCCGGTGCCGCCGATGTCCTTCGAGGAATACGATCCTCGATCCACGCTGGTGGTGCCCGAGAATCCGCGGACGCGGGCGAAGTTCCCCTTCATCGACATCCACAACCATCAGCGGCGTGACATGTCCGCCGAGGCGGCCCGGAAGCTCGTCGCGGACATGGACCGCATCAACATGGCCGTGCTGGTCAACCTCAGCGGTGGAACCGGTGAGGGCCTCGCGCAGGGGCTGGCGGCGCTGCGCAGTGCCGGGCCCGGACGGTTCGTGGCGTTCGCGAACATCGACCTGCGCGGGATCGATCAACCCGGGTTCGGAGAGCGCGCCGCGCAGCAGCTCGAAGTGGACGTCCGCAACGGTGCCGCCGGTCTCAAGATCTACAAGAACCTCGGCATGACCCTGACCGACGCCTCCGGCAAGCGCGTCCCGACGGATGACCCGCGCCTCGATCCGATCTGGCGGAAGGCCGGAGAGCTCGGCATCCCCGTGCTGATCCACACAGGCGAGCCGGCCGCCTTCTGGGATCCGGTCGACAAGAACAACGAGCGCTGGCTCGAGCTCAACCAGTTCCCGGAGCGACAGCGCACCGATCCGCGGTTCGCGTCATTCGAGCAGACGATGACCGAGCAGCACAATCTCTTCCGCAGGCATCCCCGGACGAAATTCGTGAACGCTCACCTGGGATGGTTCGGTCACGACCTGGCCCGGCTGGGCCGGCTGCTCGACGAGCTGCCCAACGTGTACACCGAGCTCGGGGCCGTGCTGTACGAGATGGGACGCCAGCCGCGCGCGGCCCGGGCCTTCATGATCCGCTACCAGGATCGCGTCCTGATGGGCAAGGACATCTGGAATCCGGACGAATACGCGGTGTACTTCCGCGTTCTGGAAACCGAGGACGAGTACTTCGACTACTACCGGAAGCGTCACGCCTTCTGGAAGCTGTACGGACTGGGGCTGCCCGATGAGGTGCTGAAGAAGATCTACTACAAGAACGCCTTGAAGCTCATCCCGGGCATCGACGCGTCACTGTTCCCGCGATGAGTCCTACCGCGGAACCACGGCGGTAGTCGGTCCGAAGACTTCCTTGATCTCGGCGATCCGGTTGGCCGGGAATCCCCCCTCTTCGGCGTGACGGCGAATGAGCTGGTCGCTCGGCGCCAGGTAGATGCAGTAGATCTTTCCGTTCGTCACGTAGCTCTCGATCCACTGAATGCGCGGGCCGAGCTCTTCGAGAACGCCGCACGACTTCTGCTAGATCGCCCCCAACTCGTCCTTCGTCAGTTTCTCTGCACCAGCCACTTCCCGCTCGATCAGGAATCTCGGCATGGCTCTCTCCTTCGTTGTGTCGGGAGAATCTATCGCAACAGAGGGAGATCCGTCACGGTTCTTTCCCCGCCCGCGCTCCCCGTGTTCACCGTGGTGGCCGGCTCGAAGAGCATTACGTGCACCTCCTCGTCGGCAACCGGCTGGTGCTCGGTCATGCGCGGGATGATGATGAACTCGCCGGGACGGACCAGCTCCTCGCGCTCGCTCCCTTCCTCGCGGAGCCGCATGCGCAGGGTTCCCTTGATGACGAGGAACATCTCGTCCTCTTCTTCGTGGTGATGCCAGACGAAAGGCCCCTCCAGCTTCACCAGCTTCACCAGGGAGTCGTTCACCCTCCCCACGATGTGCGGCTTGAAGTGATCGGAGAAGCGCTCGAGCATGCTGTTGATGTTCACGGTTCGCATGCGGGAAGGATAGGCGTTCTGGTGAGCCGGGTCACTCGCCGCCGGAGAGGTGCGCCGTACCATACTGATCCCACGCACGGAGCCACGCTGCATTCTCCTCAAACCTGTGTGTGGAAAAGCTTTACGGATCGGCCCGGCTGGCGCCGGCGATCCGCCATGGGTTGAAAGGAGAACCCACAATGGCAGACCGAAGCGACTCGAAGAACTCTCTCCAATCGCAGCAGAATCCGGGTGGTGGTGGGCAGAAGCCGGGCGGGGGTGGTGGCGGGCAGCAGAAGCCGGGCGGCGGGAACCCAGGACAGCAGAGACCGGGCGGTGGGGGCGGCGGCGGGAACCCTGGTCAGCAGCGTCCTGGCGGTGGCGGCGGGGGGCAGAAGCCCAACAGGTAGTGGTTGAGAGATTGAAACGAATCGAAGAGCCGGGCCGATGCCCGGCTCTTTTGTTTGGGCGTGGGACCTGGAGGCCTACTCCCGCGCGAACATCGCCGCGACGCCCGGCCGGCCGAGCACGATGAGCGTCCCTACGCCGAGCGCCGTGCCCCACGGGATTCCGATGCACGTGATCGCGGCCGTGACCATGCAGAGCGTGCGCGAACGGCGCTGCCCGAGCGCGCGCGCCGTGAGCAGTTTGAGCACCGCCACCGTCCCGATGGCCAGGGCGATGAGGCCGCCGACGCCGGCGAACACGAGCCCGACCACGCGCGCCTCTCGCTCTCCCGGCGGGGCGAAGCCGGTCATGAACAAGCCCATCACGACGTAGATGAGCGGGAAGAAAACCCAGACGGCGTTGGTGATGCCGGCGATGAGATAGCCGATCCGCAGGAGCCGGAGGTGCTCATCGTCGATGATCCGCTGCGCGTCACGGTCGGTCATATCGGTCTCCCGAAGTACGTCTTCGTTTCCGGCTGGAGAAACTGCACGAGCAGCACGATCGAGAAAGGGAGAGTCAGACAACTGGTAAAGCCGCCGGCGATGAGCACCAGGGCGTAAATCCAGGCCCAGGGGCGTGGCGGCAGAAACAGCCCGGCCGCATAGATCGCAAGAAACAGCAGGCCGGCCAGGGTCATGATGATGCCGGCGATCAGCCCGTCCCGCTCGGACAGATTCATGGCGATGACGATGGCGCCGGCGATGACGATCAGCAGGTACAACGCCGACAGCACCGCGACGTAGACCTTGAACCAGCGGACGGACTGCGGCTCACTCACGACGATCCATTATGGCTCCGCTCATCCGCGATGTCGTCAGGCCCGACCACTCCGGCCGCGAGCCCCGATTCCGCGAACAGCCGCCGGCAATATTCGGCCTGGCCCTCGTGCACCTCGAACAGCACGCCCATGGAGCACGCCGCGAAGAGAGTCCCGCGCAGGAACTCGTGCGGCCGGACGTCGTACTGGATGCCTTCATCGTCGAGCAGCTTCTCCACGGTGTCGATCTCCGCCACCGACGCGGCGATGAAGACCGGTGCGAAACGAGGCCCGCCGGTCATGCTCGCGGCGTTCGCGAGTACGCCACGAGGAAGAGGGCCACGAATATGAAATCGATGATCGCGGCGGCGAGGATGGGAACCGCCAGGCGTCCCTGAACGAAAAGGACCACGCACGCCGTTCCGAACAGCAGTTTCTCCAGTGCGCCCGGCCACATGGCCTCGCGGTAGCGGACCGGATCGCGCGCGATGACGAAGAAGAGAACCTGCCAGGCCAGCGCGACACCGATGAATCCGTAGAAGTGCTCCGGATGGGTGATCGGCGGAGGAAAGTCGCGGCCGATGCGTGCCTCCATGAAGTACTGCGGCACGAGCGCGAGGACGCCGTAGATGCCGGCGATGAAGAAGACCCGCTTAGCGAAGCTCATTCAACTCTCCACGTTGTGGATCCCGCAGCCGGGCCGCGAGGATCCCTCCGACGAATCCAAAGAAGTGCCCGCTCCAAGATACGCCAGCTTCCGGGATGATCGAAGAGAGGAGAACGCTTCCGTAGACCGCGGCCACGACCAGCGTCACCACCACGGAGAGAAGCTTGCCATCGAACGCCGGGCGGGCCAGGAGATATCCGAGGTAGCCGAAGACCACGCCGCTCGCGCCGATGTGGTTGGCCGGAGTGCCGAACATCCACGTGCCCGCGCCCGCAGAGAGGGCCGCCACCACGGTCACGAAAACGAACTCGGCGAGACCGCTGAAGAGGACGAGCCCTCCCAGGATCAGCAGCGGAACGGTGTTCGCGACGAGGTGCGCCCAGCTCGCGTGAATGAGCGGAGCGGCGACGATTCCCTCCAGCCGGTCCGTCGTCCGCGGAATGACTCCAACCCCGGCGATGGACGTCCCGTCGCCGCGGAACGTGTCGGCCACGCGCACCAGCCACATCGCCGCAACGAACAGGAAGAGGGCCAGCGCGCGCCGGGGAGCCATCGGGCTATCGCGCGAGATCACGCAGGACCCCGAAGACCAGGATGCTGATGGCTGCTGCGCTCATCATCGACTCTCCAAAAAAAAGCCGGCCGGTTGCCCGGCCGGCTTCGCGACTCGATGTGTAGGAGATCTCGTCGCTCGCTACTTGTATAACCTGCTGCTGTTGAGCTGGATGGCCGGAAGAACCGACTTGTCGGCTAACTTGAGTGAGGTGTCGAGCTTCAGAGAGGTGCTGAGCACTCCGCCGGCCGGGTCCTGCTCGGGCGCCAGGTCCTGAACCTTGACCGACGGCTTCCTGGCTTTCGTGCTGTTCTTCTTCGATTTGGCCATTTCAAGCTCCTTGTTGTTCTGCCGATGGATGGCGTCCTCTAGAACATGATCGGTGCCATGAACAGCCCGCGATTCGCTAACTCCCTCTCCCGCCGATGTCTTAAGCCGGAAACCGGGCCAGGGCCTTCGACCAAACACTGGGCTTCAAACGGAGCCGCGCTGGCTCCGTGTTGAAGCCAGTGGCCTGTTCGCTGATCAGCTCTTGGTGGGCGGGGGCGGCGGCGGCCCAAAGTCAATCAGCACCTTGGTGAAACCTCCCGACGGGTTCTTCTCAGGCGTGAGGTCCTCGACCTTTACCGACGGCTTCCTGGTTTTCTTGTCGCTCTTTTTCGACCTGACCATCTGTTGCCTCCTTGTCGTTGTTTGGGGGGATGGAGCCCGTCTGGAACATGATCCGTGCCATGGGCGTGGCGCGCTCCCGGCGCCGCCAGGTTCACCACGCCCATCAGGTACAGAAGGTACATCGCCTCGCGCAGCGCCTTCGCCGGCACGGCCGGCTCCACGCCGGCCAGGAGCTCGCGGAGCGTGAGCGTTCCATCGCTGTTCCGCAGGATCTCCACTTCCCACTGCGGCACGCTGAGGGTGACGCGCGTCGACGTGGCCGGACTCTCCAGCTCCACCTCACGCAGAGCATGCCGGTCGCGGCTTCTGCGCGGCCACTGCGCTTTGTAGAGCGACGTCAATACGGGGCGCCATCGCAGCAACGCCCGTCCGTCGCTCCACGGAACATCGACCGGAGCGCGTCGCGAGAGCACCATGTGGTGAAAGCTCGTCGGCTGCAGCGCGTCGACGAGCCTGGCCACCCCGCCCCGCGTCCGCGGCATCAGCAGCGCGTGCAGATCGAGGTTGAGGAGCGCGCGCACCGCGAAAAATGCGCGATGGGTGCCGAACAGATGAAGACCGGCATGGGCGCACAACTGCGCCCACTCCGACAGCGGGAGGGCGCGGTTGAGCGGCCCGAACAGATCGCCGGCCAGATATCCCGCGTCCAAGTGCGACACCTTGACGGGGGGATAGACCGAGATGGACTCGAGAACGCGGATGACGTCGCGCAGCCCCGCGCTGTCTCTGAACTTCTCCAGATCGAAGCCGAACGCCGGCAGCACCGGACGCCATCGCGCGCTGGGATGGACGGCCCCATTCACCCCGAGAACCAGGACGCCGTCCGGCGCCAGGAGCCGGGTGAAGTTGCCAAGCACCGCCCCGGCGTCCGGCACGTACGACAGCACGCCGTGACACGACACCAGGTCGAAGCCGTCGCCGGTGATCCGGACGAGGTCGCGCGCCGTCAGGTCCGCCACCTCGAACCTGACGTCCTCCCCTCCGGCCGTCTTCCGGCCCAGTCGCCTGGCCAGCGCAATCGAGCGCGCGCTGAAATCGACGCCCAGAACCTGGGCCGACGGAAACGTCCTGGCCAGCGCGAATGCCTCGGTGCCCACACCGCACCCGGCCACCAGAATCCGCGCCGGGACCTTGCCCGCAGCGGTCTCGGAAACGGCGGCGACCCATTCCATGGCCGGCAGCGCCGGCGGCGCCGCCTGCCCCCGCAGAGACGGGGGCGGATAGGGACGGCGGTCGTAGATCCTGCGGACCCGGCTCCCCACGCTCATCCCGCCGAGTGTAGCGCCGCCCGTCTCGCCCGGCGACTCGCTCCAGATCGGTGCAACCTGGCTCCGTCCTGACGCTAGCCGATGCTGTTATCGTTCCCTGCACACCATGACGGTTTCGAGGAGTCTGAGGTTGATGGACGGCAGTCCGCAGCTCGGGTCGATCGAGCTGTTCGCGGCCGGAGGGGAGACCTTCACCGTCGACGACGCCATCGCGTCCGCCATGTTCCGCGGGGGACTGGACGGGGCGATCGACGAGACTCTTGCCATGGCCAACGCCGAGGATGCCCTGGAGGATGTGGAGCCTGCCGATGCCGACCTGCAGGCCAGCTCCGAGAAGTTCCGTTACGAGCACGATCTCATCAGTGCCGGCGAGACCGAGGAGTGGCTGGAGGCGCGGGGTTTGACCACGGGAGACTTCGGCGCCTGGCTGTATCAGCGGCTGTGCGGGCAGATGGCTCCGCGCCTGGCCGCATCCGCCGTTCCCGACGAGTTCGCCGATCTGCTTCGCATCCACCTCTGGCTCTCCGGCGGTATGGACGATCTGGCCGGCGCGCTGCGACGCCGCGTGGCCGCCGGAATCGAGACCAGCGATGCTCCCGATGGCGGCGTGATGGCGAAGTTTCTGGCGCGCCACCGGCTCGATGACGACGGCGTCGAGGAGTGGCTCTCGGCGCTCGCGCGCGATCGCTCCTGGCTCACGCAGACCGTGCGCAGGGAGGCAGCCTTCGAACGACTCTCTGCGGAGGCGGCGAGTGAGGCCGCCCGCGGCCGGACGCTCGGGTCGATGGTGATGTCGCTGGCCAGAGTGGAGATGGACACCCTGGCCCTCGGCTCCGAGGCGGCGGCACGCGAGGCCGTGCTGTGCGTCCACGACGACGGGTTGAGCCTGTCGGAAGTGGCGCTCGAGACCGGCTACCGCGCGGAGCGCACCATGTTGTGGATGGACGAGGTGGAGGAGCAGGTCGCGCATCGAGTGCTGCCGGCCGTGGCCGGCGACGTCATCGGGCCGATCGAGCGCAGCGGGCGCTTCGAGGTCCTGCAGGTGCTCCGAAAACTCCCGCCGTTGCTGACCGATCCGGCGGTCGTGCGCCGGGTGGACAGCGTGATCGTGAACGAGTTCTTCGACGAGCTCTGCGCCCGCCACATTCACAAATGATCACCGAGCCCTTTCCGAAGCAGGCTTCGCTCTTCCGGTTCCTGCCGCCGGAACATCAGGACCGGGTACGCTCGCTGTTCCGCACGGTGCAGTACGACTTCGGCGAGAGCATCGTGCGCCAGGGCGATCCCGCCGACGCGTTCTACATCCTGGTCAGCGGCCGGGCGCGCGTGGTCCGGACGACGGCGCGCGGCGACGAGATTCCACTCAACGTCCTCCGTCCCGGCAGCGAGTTCGGCGAGTCCGCGCTGCTCTCGGCCGAGCCGCGCACGGCCACGGTGCGCTGCTCGAGCATCGTGGAGGCGCTCCGCCTGTCGCGCGATGACTTCACGGCCCTCATCACCGAGTTCCCCGAGCTGCGCGGGTACCTCGAGGCCACCCGCCGCTATCGCACGCTGCACAGCTTTCTCTACGAGTTCAGCAACTTCGGACGTCTCCCCGAAACCGCCTTGAGCGAGCTGATTCAGCGCCTCACGCCGGCGCATTTCGCGGCCGGGCAGCGCATTCTCACCAAGGGCGATCCGGCCGGTCCGATGTACGTCGTGCAGTCGGGAAAAGTGCGCGTGTTCGACGTCGCCGGCAACGGCTCCCGCTCGCTGGCGTTCTATCGCGAAGGGGGGTTCTTCGGCGAGCTCTCGATCCTCAACGGCTCCCCCCGGGCCGCCTCGGCCGAGGCGGTGACGGACTGCACGCTCCTGGCCCTGCCGCCGGAGACGCTGCTCGAACTCCGCCGCCAGTTCCCGGAATTCGAGAAGCTGCTCGCGGAACGGCTGGCGCAGTACAACGTCGAAGGCGAGGCGCGCGTGCCGCTCGACTTCGCCACGGAGATGCTTCCCGCCGCGACGACCGTGACGGAGAAGGTCAGTGCCGAACAGGCGGAGGAAGAGCACGCCGACTTCGGCAAGGAGCGTCCGCGCATCCGCTCCATCCCCTTCGTCCGGCAGATCGACGAAATGGACTGCGGCCCCGCCGCCCTGGGAATGGTCTGCCGTCACTTCGGACGGAACGTGAGCCTGGCCCGCATCCGCAGGCTCTGCTTCACGTCGACCGACGGCACCAGCCTGAAGGCGATCTGCAGCGCCGCGAACGAGCTCGGGCTGGCTGCCCGCGCGCTCAAGGTGACCACGCGCAACCTGCCCAGGCTGCCGTTACCGGCCATCGTGCACTGGGAAGGCAACCACTGGCTCGTTGTCTTCGACGTCGGCGAGAAGTGGGTGCGCGTCGCCGATCCTGCCAGCGGCATCCGGAGGATCGGGCGGGCGGAATTCGAGCAGCGCTGGACCGGCTATGCCGCGCTGTTCGACTACACGGACGCGTTTGCGGAGGCGCCGGAGAGCAGGTCCGGCGTGGCCTGGCTCAAGCCGTTCTTCAGCGGGTACCGCACGCTCTTCGTGCAGGTCCTGCTGCTGTCGGGAATCGTCACCGCGCTGCAGCTGCTCTTCCCGATCTTCACGCAGATGGTGGTGGACAAGGTCATCGTGGAGAACGACCTGGCGCTGCTGAACGTGATCGTGGCCGGGATGGTGGTGGCACTCGGTTTCATGGTGGCGTCGAACCTGGCGCAGCAGTACCTGCTGAGCTTCGCGGCGGTGCGCATCGACTCGGCCATCCTCGATTTCCTGACGCGCAAGCTGCTGGCCCTGCCGCTCTCGTACTTCAACAACCGGCGCACTGGAGACATCCAGCGGCGACTGGACGGGGCCAGGCAGGTGCGGCAGTTCGCGGTGCAGCACGGGATCGGCGGCCTGCTGTCGGTCATCGCCGGCCTGGGGGCCCTGGCCCTGATGGTCGCCTACAGCGCGAAGCTGGCCGGCGTGTTCCTTTTGACCGTGCCGTTCTATGGCGCGCTGATGTTCTTCTCGGTGCGCCTGCTCCGCCCGCTGTTCTCCGACATCGAGGAGAGCTGGGGCCGCTACAGCTCGCACCAGATCGACGCGATCAAAGGCATCGAGGCGGTGAAGGCGGCATCGGCGGAGGGGACGTTCCGCGATGCCATGCTGCACGAGTTCCTGCGCGTGGCCAACAAGATGTTCCGCGGCAGCTTCGTGGTGATGACGTACGAGAGCCTCATTCAGATCGTGGGCATGCTGGCCACGGCGCTGTTTCTCTGGGCCGGCGCGCGGATGGTCGTGGCGGGAGAGATCACCGTCGGTGTCTTCGTCGCTTTCAGCAGCCTCGGCGTGATGGCCTTCGGCGCGATCATGCGCACGCTCGGCATCTGGGACGAATTTCAGCTCGCGTCGGTGATGCTCGGCCGGCTCGACGACATCTTCGAGCAGGAGCCTGAGCAGGGTCACGACCGCTCCACGCTCGTGCCGGTGTCCTCGCTGGAGGGGCGCATCGAGCTGCGCGAGGTCGGCTTCCGATACGGTGGGCCGGAGTCACCGCAGATCCTCAGCGGCATCACCCTCGACATCGAGCCGGGGCGGATGATCGCCCTGGTGGGACGAAGCGGCTGCGGCAAGACCACGCTGGTGAAGCTGCTCTCCGGCCTGCTCGAGCCGACGTCGGGATCGATCCTCTACGACCGCCTGGACATGCGCACCCTGAACTACCGCGACCTGCGGAAGCAGATCGGTCTGGTGCTGCAGGAGAACCACATGTTCGACGAGACGATCCTGCGCAACATCGCCTTCGGCGACGCCGAGCCGGACTTCGATCGCGTGCTGTGGGCCGCGCAGCTCGCCAACGCCCACGACTTCATCATGCGCCTCCCTCTCGGGTACGAGACGCGAATCGGCGAGACAGGGCTGGCGCTGTCAGGCGGTCAGAAACAGCGGATCTCGATCGCGCGGGCTGTGTACAACGACCCGCCGGTCCTCATCTTCGACGAAGCGACGAGCGCGCTCGACTCGGAGTCGGAGCGCGCCATCCAGCAGAACCTCTCCCGGCTGATGACCGGCCGCACGGCCATCGTCATCGCCCATCGCCTGAGCACGATCCGCGATGCGCACCGGATCGTGGTCCTGGAGAAGGGGGCCATCGTCGAGAGCGGGACGCACGACGAGCTCATGGCCGCGCGCGGCCTCTACTTCTATCTGTCGAGTCACCAACTGGGAATCTGAGATGCCTGACATTGCTTCCGAAAACGCATGGGAATCCGACGCGCCGCTCGTGCCGCGCCAGCCGCCGCCCTGGTTCGTACCGGCGCTGGCGTGGCTGCTCGTCGCGCTGTTCGCGACCGCGCTCCTGGCCGCGATCTTCGTGCAGGTGCCGGAGACCGTGCGCTCCCGCTTCGTCCTGGTCACCGAGGGAGGCGCCGATCCGATCCAGTCGCCGCGCCAGGCCGTGATCGAACAGGTCCGGGTCAGACCGGGACAGGCCGTGAAGAAGGGAGAGACGCTCTTCGTCATGCGCGTGGACGCGCTGCGCGACTGGCGGGCGGACACCGATGCGCGCGAGGAGTCGCTCCGCTCGCTCACCGAGAGCTCAGCGAAGCTCGAGGAGGCGCAGGCCGCCTCGCTGCGGATCAAGGATGGCGAGATCGATCAGGCCGAGCGCGAAGTGGCCTTCCGCACCACACACCTCGGCATCATGAAGGATCTCGTGACGCGCGTTGAGAAGCTGGCCGCGACCGGCCTCATTTCGGAGATCGAGCTGGCCGCGCAGCGGCTGGCGCTCGCGCAATCCGACAAGGACCTCGAGCTGGCCCGCAAGACGCTCAGCCAGCGGCAGCTGGAGCGCCAGGGGCTGGAGAACGAGCGCTCCCGCCAGCGCATCGCCGAGAAATCGGCCGCGGACGAGCTGCGGATCCGGATTGCGTCGCTGCAGCAGCCGCTGGCTTCGAGTCCGGACGGCCTGCTCGAGATCCGGGCCCCGTACGACGCGGTCTGCGTCGGAGTGACGCAGCAGAACGCCGGCGGTGTCGTCGCGGCCGGCGAGCCGCTCTGCCAGCTCAGCCCGACGGCGAACCGGCTGCAGGCCCGGCTGGAGCTGCCCGAGGCGGGACTGTCGCGCCTGGAGTCGAGGCAGAGGGTGCGGCTTCTCTTCGATGCCTTTCCCTATCAGCGCTTCGGCGTGGTCACCGGGGCGATCGACTGGATCACCCCGGCGGCCGTGACGCGCGCGCAGGGATCGGAGTTCGTGGCCCTGGCATCGCTGGACAAGGCTTCCATCATCGCCGGCGGCAATCCCTATCCGCTCAAGCCGGGGATGAAGGGCGAAGCGCGCATCACGGTGGGCCGGCGCGCTCTCATCGAGTTCGCGTTCGAGCCGCTGCGCAGTCTCCGCGAGAACCTCAAGTCATGACCCAGCAGCGGCTATCGCGATTCAAGGTCGAAGAGCTGACCACCAGCAACGAGGCCATGCGGCGCTGCCTGCAGCTCGCCCTCCTGGCCGCGCGCAGCGACATCCCTGTCCTGATCCTCGGCCGCACCGGCACGGGGAAGACGCTGCTGGCGCAGGCCATCCACAACTCTTCCGCGCGCGCGAAGGGGCCGTTCGTCTCCTTCAACGCCTCGGCCATGAGCGACACGCTGCTGGAGAGCCAGCTCTTCGGTCACGAGCGCGGCGCATTCACCGGCGCCCAGGGCGCGGTCAAGGGGAAGTTCGAGCTGGCCAACACCGGGACGCTGTTTCTCGACGAGATCGCCGACATGAGCCCGCTGGCCCAGGCCAAGATCCTGCGCGCTGTGGAGTACGGCGAGTTCGAGCGGGTCGGCGGCGAACGTATGCTTCGCTCGGACGCGCGCATTCTGTCGGCCACGAACTGCTCGCTGCGCGAGCGCATCCGCGACGGCAGGTTCCGCGACGACCTCTACCATCGCCTGGACGGCCTCGTGCTGCTGGTCCCGTCGCTGCGCGACCGTCCCGAGGATCTCCCCTCTCTGATCGCCAGCGAGCTGAAGGCGGCGGCCGCGGCCGCCGGCAAGCGCGTCACGTCGATCCATCCGGCGGCGATGCACATGCTGGTCAGCTACGACTGGCCGGGCAACCTGCGCGAGCTGCACCACACCATGCGCAGCGTGGCGCTGTTCTGCGACGGGCCGGTGGTTCTGCCGGTGCACGTCGTCTTCCAGCGCGATCTGGCCGCAGACGTCGACGCCGGCGATGGGCCGGTGGAGCCGGCGCGCCCCGCGACCGCGGATCTCTCGCTCGACGCCGCGGTGGCGGCCCACGTCCTGCACGTGTACGAGACGACGGGGCGGAATCAGAGGCAGACGGCCCGCATTCTCCGCATCTCTCGCGGTAAGCTCGCCCGCCATCTGGCCGCCGCGGCTCCGAAATAGAGCATCGCGGCTCACTCGTGGAACCGCAACGCGCGCATGCGCAGAGAGCGCGCTCCTGGCACTGATCCTGTTATAACAACGCCCGTGACATCAGCGAAGCCGGCAGCCGGCAAAACCGAAGTCAAGAAGCAGGGCGGAGGGGCCAAGCCGATCCGGCTCGACGACCTCATCCCGGCGCGTAATGTCACCGGCGGACGCAGAGCGGTGTTCGGCAGCGTCACGTCCATCCCCAAAAAGAAGAAGTAACCGCGCCCGCGATGACGGATGGAGCGCCGCGCTAAACAGGCCCGCGGCCCGAGGCCCTCTCCCTGGCGGCGGCGTCACGGGGGACGCCAGCCCGGATCGTCTAAGATGCAGACCCAGCAGCTCACGATCCACTGCTGATTCTGGACTTATTGATTGTTCTCACACTTCTCGATCCGCACGAAATTCGCCCTCCTCATGACGGTCATCCTGGCCCTCATCTCGGTGGCGATTTTCGTCCTGATCCCGCTGCGGCTGAAGGGTCAGGCCATGGACGCCCTGACGCAGAAGGCTGCAGCGCTGGGCGAGATGAGCGCCGTGACCCTGGCCCAGGATCTGGCCGGCCGCGACCGCCCGGCCGTGGCCGAGGCTATGCGGTCGGTGCGGCGCAACCCCGATCTCGTTTTCTTCAGCCTTCGCGACGAGAAGGGAGAGGTCTTCTCCTCGTTCAATCAACTCGTGGCCGAGCAGCCCGACGTCCGCCCGATTTCCATGACTCCGATCGGCGAAGCGGCGGCCGGATCCCGGAATGATCCGCGGATGGTGGACCACCAGAGTGTGGGGGGGCTGACGGCGGGAGGCGATCTCTTCGTCACGCGGACGACTGTCAACTGGCTCGGCAAACCGGTGGGAACGCTCGAGCTGGGCTTTACGACCGACCGGGTCCGGGAGGACATCGCCCGCAGTCGCGCCGCCATCGCTCTGGTCACTCTGCTGGCCTTCGCCGTCGGCGTGGGGCTCGTGTTCGCGTTCAGCACGGTGGTGACGGGGCCGCTGAGCCGCATCGTGGAGACCACCGAGAGGATCGCGGAGGGAGAGCTCAGCCAGCGCGCCAACGTGGACACCGACGACGAGGTCGGTCAGTTGGCCCGGTCGTTCAACCTCATGATCGATCGCATCGCCGCCGAGCAGTGGGAGCTGGAGTCGCTCAACACCGACCTGGAACGCAGGGTCGATGAGCGGACCCGGGAGGTCACCGAGCAGTTCGAGGAACGGAGGCGCGCGGAGGAGAGATACCGGGTGCTGTTCGACCGGAATCTGGCCGGCGTGTACGTGGCCACCACCGATTTCACGGTCATCAGCTGCAACAACGCCTGCGCGCAACTCTTCGGATACTCCTCGGCGGCGGAGTTCATGGCCCACATGGGCAAGATCGCCCACGCGTCCGATCGCGACCGGGATGCCATCGTGCGGCGGCTGCATGCGGACAAGCTGGTCACGAACGAGGAAGTGGAGCTGCAGGATCGGGAGGGGAATTCGGTCTGGGCGCTCGAGAACGTCCTGCTCGTGGAGTCGCCCTCGGGAACCACGCTGGAAGGCATCCTGCTCGACGTGAGCGATCGCAAGCGCGCCGAAAAGGAGATCGCCTATCGGGCCTATCACGATGCCCTGACCGACCTGCCCAATCGGATCCTCTTTCTCGATCGCCTCGCCATCGCCATCGCCCTGGCACAGCGCCAGAGCCAGCTTCTGGCGGTCCTGTTCCTCGACGTGGACGACCTGAAGATGATCAACGACACCCTCGGCCACGCCACCGGCGATGAGCTTCTGAGCAAGCTGGCCGGGCGGCTCACCGATACGGTCCGACGCAGCGACACGGTGGCGCGCGTGGGCGGTGACGAGTTTCTGATTCTCCTGGCCAACATTGTCTGCGAGCAGGATGCGACCACGGTCGCCGAAAAGGTCCTGGCCGCCATCACCGATCCGTTCATCGTCAACGGCGAGGAATTGCGCATCACTGCCAGCATCGGCGTTTCGCTCTATCCGACCGACGGCCCCGACGCTCAGACCCTGATCAGGAACGCGGACAGCGCCATGTACCAGGTGAAGGGCAGAGGGGGCGACCGCGTTCAACTCTCCGGCCGCCTGGTCGAGCCGACGCTCGGACGGATGGCGCTCGAGCAGGAGATGCGCGCGGCGATCGAGCGCGATGAGTTCCTCGTCTACTACCAGCCCCAGGTCTCTCTCACCACGGGAGAGATCCTCGGCATCGAGGCGCTGGTGCGCTGGCAGACCCCCGACGATTCGGTCGTCCAGCCCGCCTCGTTCATCCCCATCGCCGAGCACACAGGGCTGATCGCCCAGATCGGGTCGATCGTATTGCGCAAAGCCTGCGCGCAGTACGCGGAATGGCAGAAGGCCGGGTTCGTTCTGCCGCGCATCGGCATCAACGTGTCGGCGCGGCAGTTCTTTCAGCCGGACTTCGCCGGCAGCATCGAGCGAAGCCTGCTGGAGTCCTGCGTCGACCCGATGGCCATCGAGCTGGAGATCACCGAGAGCGTGGCCATGCAGAAGACCGAGCACGGCATCCGCGTGCTGCGCCGCCTGCGCGAGCTGGGCATGACCATCGCCATCGACGACTTCGGCACCGGCCAGGCGTCGTTCGGCTATCTCAAGCGTTTCCCCGTGGACACGCTGAAAATCGACAGGAGCTTCATCCGGGATGTCTCCGATCGGGCCAGCGACAAGTCCATCGTCATGGCCATCCTCCTGATCGCGCGCGAGCTCGGCCTGCGCACGGTGGCCGAAGGAGTGGAGACCGTCGATCAGCGCGACTTCGTGCGGCAGCATGGCTGCCAGTCCATGCAGGGATACCTGATCAGCCGCCCCGTTCCGGCGGTCACCTTCGAGGCCATGTTTCTGAAGCCGGGCGACGCCAGAATCGATCTGGCCGCGGCGATGGGACTCTCTCCGCCCGTCCTGGAACACACTTGAGGGGCGGACCTCTGCGTAACCTCTCTCGTCCTCTGTGACTCAGTGGTTTGACTTCAACCACAGAGTCACAGAGATCACAGAGTTGCGCAGAGCTTAACCCCCGCTGAGCGCCGGCAGGATCACGATCTCCGCTCCGTCGCGCACCGGCGTGTCCAGTCCCCGCGCGAAGCGGATGCTCTCCCCGTCCACGAAGATGTTGACGTGAGGGCGGATCTCGCCGCGCTCAGTGATCACCCGGTCGCGGATGGCCGGGCTCTCGGACCACAGCAGCGCCAGCGCGTCCGAGACCGAGCCGGCCGGTCCTTTCACGCGCACTTCGCCGCGGTTCCCGGCCAGCTCGCGCAGCGGCCCCGGGATCACGAACAACAGGGCCGTCACTTCCCCACCCTGGCCGCCTTCACGGAGATGACCGGAGGCAGTCCGTCGCGAACCAGAGCCCACTCCTTCCCCTCGTTCGCGGAGGCGAAGACCTTTCCGCTGCGCGTGCCGAAGTAGACGCCGGCCGGATCGAGCGAGTCGGCGGCCAGGGCGTCGCGAAGCACTGTCTCCAGCGCGTCTTTCTGCGGCAGCCCCTTGGTCAGCGCCTTCCAGCTTCCGCCCGCGTCCCGCGTGCGATAGACGCGCAGCTTCCCTTCCGGCGTGCAGCGGAACTGGTCCGATTCCAGCGGCACGATCCACGCGCAGTCGGGATCCTCCGGATGAATCGCCATCGCGAATCCGAAATCCGAGGGAACGCCGTTGGCGACGTCGGTCCAGCTCTCGCCGTTGTCGTCACTGCGATAGAGCCCCCAGTGGTTCTGCAGGAACATCCTCTGCGGTTGCCGCCGCGACTGCGCGACCTTGTGCACACACTGGCCGAACTCGGGGAACTTCTCGGGGAGAAAATCGGCGCGCACGCCCTGGTTCGACGGCCGCCAGCTTTTTCCCCCGTCGTCGGTCACGTACATGCCGCCCGTGGACACGGCGATGCGAATGCGCTCCGCGTTGGCGGGATCGAGAAGGATCGTGTGGAGGCACAGACCGCCGCCGCCGGGCTGCCAGCGCGGCCGCTGCGGATGGTTCCACAGACCCTCCACCAGCGTCCAGGTCTCCCCGGCATTCTTCGACACGAACAGCGCCGCAGGCTCGACTCCGCAGAACAGCGTGTCGTCCTCGCGGCCCGCAACGATCTGCCAGATGTTCGCGAGCGCCGCCCCTGTCCCTTCCGGGAACTTGACGTTCGCCTCTTCGGGATTGGTCCACGTCCGCCCGAAGTCGTCGCTCGATCTGAGCAGCGCCCCCCAGTGCATGCTCTGCGGCCCGGCCCAGATGCGATGCCGGCCGTCGCGGCCGTCGTACGCCATCGCGTAGACGGCGCTGCCGGGGAAGTAAGGGCCGCCAACATCCCACTTCCTGCGCCTGCTGTTCGCGCGGAGGACGAACGCGCCTTTCATCGTTCCGACGAGGAGGAGGATGTCGCCCTTGCGGGCAGTGATGTGACGTGTTGCCGGCATACGCGGGATTGTAAGGCCTCGGGCCTCGGGCCTCGGGCCTCGAAAACTACTTCACTGCGATGGCGCGGGCCTGCTTGTAATCGACGATGCCCTTGAACATCTTCTCCAGCGCGTCCTGCAGCAGCGTGCGCATGCCCTGGTCGAGCGCGATCTTGCGCAGGTCGTCGATCGGCGCGCGTTTCTGCACGGCGCGCTTGACCTCGTCCGTGCCCACCAGCAGCTCGTGCACGCCCATGCGGCCCTTGAACCCGCTGTTGTTGCACGTCGTACAGCCCTTCGGCTTGTACAGGGTCAGGTCCTTCGAATATTCGATTCCGGTGCGGAAGAAATAGTCGGCGCCGTAGGCCTCGACGATCTCGTTGAACTCCTGCACCGTGGGGTGGTAACCCTCTTTGCATTTCTGACAGAGCGTGCGGATCAGGCGCTGCGCCATGATGCCCAGCAGCGCATCGGCGAAGTTGAACGGATCGATCTCCATGTCCAGGAGGCGGGTGATGGTCTCCGGGGCCGAGTTCGTGTGCAGCGTCGAGAACACCAGGTGGCCGGTCAGCGACGCCTCGATGCCGATGGCCGCCGTCTCGTGATCGCGCATCTCGCCGACCATGATCACGTCCGGATCGGCGCGCAGGAACGAGCGCATGGCCGCCGCGAACGTGAAGTCGATCTTCGGCTGCACCTGCACCTGGCGCAGACCCTTCTGCGTGATCTCCACCGGATCCTCGGCCGTCCAGATCTTCATGTCTTCCGTGTTGATGAACCCGAGCGCGGAGTGCAGCGTGGTGGTCTTGCCCGATCCGGTCGGACCGACGACGAGACAGATCCCGTACGGCTTGGCCAGGATCTCCTTGAACTTCATGAGGTTGTATTCGCTGAAGCCCATCTTCTCGATCGGCAGCGGCTTCGATCCGGCCAGGAGGCGCATGACTACGTCTTCGTTGCCGTTCGCCGTCGGGATCGTGGCCACGCGAAGCTCGATCGTTCCCTTCGAATACTTGAAGCGGATCTTGCCGTCCTGCGGCTTGCGGCGCTCGGAGATGTCGAGCTTCGACATGATCTTCAGGCGCTGCACCAGCGCGTTGCGGTGCATGCCCGGGACTTCCATGAACTTCACGCAGTCGCCGTCGATGCGCAGGCGGATGCCGCACGGGTTCTTCGCGCCGTCGGGCTCGATGTGAATGTCGGACGCGCCGCGCGCGAACGCCTCGATGATCAGCTGGTTGGCGAGGCGCACGATGCCGGAGTCGGTCTCGTCGACCTCCGGCATGTCGTCCTTCCTCTCCTCCTCGATCTCCGCCTCGCCGTCGCCGAGGGAGTCGATGATTTTGGCGAGGTCGGTGTCGCCCTGGGTCTCGGCCGTCTCCAGCGACTCGCCGTAGGAGGCGGCGATGTACGCGAGGATGTCGTTCTTGAGTCCCACCAGGAAGTCGTAGCGAGGGGAGAGGTTCATGGCCCGGATGCCGTCCAGTCGCGTCAGGTCCTGCGGATCATCGACGGCCACGACCAGGACGCCCGGCCGCCGCTCCACCGGCGCGCACACGTACTTCTTCCACATGTCCGAGCCGACCCGCTCGCGAAGGTCTTCGGCGATGGTCTGCTCTCCGTCGTAGTGAAAGGCCTGAGCGTTGTAGAACGCGGCCAGCGACTTGAGCAGCTCGTCCTTCGGCACGCCGTGATCGTCGATGAGGATCTTCTCCACGGCCACGTTGTTCACGCGGGCGCTCGACACGGCCTGCTCGATGTCCTTCTCGGAGATGATCCCCTTGTCGACCAGCGAGCCGAAGCGGGAGGGCTTGCTCTGGCGCGTGACGCGGTGCTGGTTGTAGAACGCGATCCCCAGGATCCGGGCGATCTCCTCGGCCGTGTCTTCGTCCTGCGCGCTGAACGGCGTGCCTCGCTGATGGTTGATGAGCTGAATGACCCCCAGCAGGTACTTCTCGAAGACGATTGGGACGGCCAGGACGGACTTCGTCCGGAAGCCGCTCTGCTTGTCCCAGCGCTGGTCGAAGCGGAGGTTCGGGTGATATCTGGCCAGCTCCGAAGCGTCGTAGGCGTCGCGGATGTTGAGGGTCTTCCGCGCCAGCGCCGTGAAGCCGGCGATGGAGCCGAAGGACTTGGGAACCCGGATCTCCTTGGGCACGTCGCCCACCTTCTGGACCGAATACAGCTCCTGGTTCCTGGTGTCGACGGCGTAGATGGTCAGGCGCTCGGAGTCCATCAGCTCCAGGATCCGGTCCTTGAGCGTCATGAGGATGTGCGTGATCGACTCGGCGGAGTTGATCTGGTTGGTGATCGCGGTCAGCTTCTTCCGGAACTCGAGCTCGCGCTCCATGGAAGAGGGTGCGGCTTGAACTGTCATCTGCTCTCCGATTCGGGGGGGCTAGTCCGTTGCTCAAGAATAACGCACAAATCTGGGCTCGGGGCTCTGGGCTCTGGGCTCGGGGGGGATGAACCACAGAGTCACAGAGAACACAGAGACAGGGGGAGACACACAGAGCCAGCACCAACGTAACGAGGGTCACGCGCGTATCAGACGTCGAAAGCAAACGACGCGACGGCCGGCGCGTCCCAAACCAAACAAGGAGACTTACCCATGCGATTCAAGCTGATCGCAGCCGTTCTGGCCCTGGCCGCATCGTCTGCATTCGCGCAGTTCCCACAGCCCACCATCGACACGATCCAGCCCGCGGAGGGCACCGCTCGTGGCGGGACTCTGGTCACCATCACCGGCGCGGGATTCGAATCCTGCCCGCCTTACCTCGTCGGATGCACCACAGCCACCGTCGTGATCGGCGGCAGGGTGGCCGAGGTCGTCGAGGTGACAGGAAGCAGAGTCGTCGTGCGCACGCCGTCCAACAGCAGTGGCACGTACGACGTCGTCGTCACCACCCGGGGCGGCACCGCCCGCCGCGTCAACGCCTTCACTTATGGGTCCCGGGCGTTCGTACGCCTCCTTCTCCCCACGTTCATCGAAGGAGAAGCACCGGGCGCTCACGACTCGCGCTGGCGCACCGAGCTGACCGGCTTCCTCCGCGGCAGCGGCAGCGCCCGCGTCACCGATGACCCCGACGCCCCCTCATCCGGAGTGGTCGGCGCCGGCACGTTCGTCCCTCTGGTCGGTACGGCACGCCCGGGGCAGGGCCGCTTCATCTACGTGACGACGGAAGCCGCCGAGCTCCTCACCCTCAACCTGCGCGCCCGCGACCTCTCCTCCCCCGACAACCTCGGCGTCGAGATTCCGGTCATCCGCAGCGCCGCGACGTTCGGACCCGACAGCGTGATCGCCATTCTCAACGTCCCGATCGCGGCGCAGTACCGCCAGAAACTGCGCATCTACGACTTCGACGGTGAGCTCGGCCGGACCGTGCGCGTGAACATCGACGGCGTGGTCACGCGCGACATCGTGCTCTCGGCCGCCGCCGAGAGCGGCGATTTCCCGGAGTATCCCGGTTACGCCGAGCTGGACCTGAACCTGATCCCGGAGCTGATCGGTCGCGACGCGGTGACGGTCACGATCGACACGCCGGCGGAAGGACGGTTCTGGGCCTACGTCAGCGTCACGAACAACGACACGCAGCAGGTGACTGTGGTGACGCCGTAGAGGTGGAGCGATTCTGTGGAGGACAGGCAATCCTGCCTGTCCGGGGGCAGGCAGGATTGCCTGCCCTCCACAGAATCAGATCCCCGTCACGCGCACCACTTCTTCGAACGTCGTCGAGCCCTCGGCCAGTTTGCGCAGCGCGGACTGACGCAGCGTGCGCATCCCGCGCTTGATGGCCATCTCCTTGATCTTCAGGAAATCCTCGGAGCGGTCGATGAGGTCGCGGATGGCGTTGTCGATCGGCAGGATCTCGAAGATGCCGGTGCGGCCGAAGTAGCCGGTATTGCGGCAGCGGATGCAGCCCGCCCCCTCCTTCACGATGATCCTTTTGCCGGCCGGCGCCTGCAGGTTCAGCATGCCCGCCTCTTCCACCGTGAGCGGGCGGTTGCGCTTGCAGTCCTCGCAGATCTTGCGGACCAGGCGCTGCGCCATCGTCCCGATGAGCGTCGAGGAGATCAGGAACGGCTGGATGCCCAGGTCGATGAGGCGGGTCACGGAGGAGGAGGCGTCGTTGGTGTGCAGCGTGGAGAAGACCAGGTGTCCGGTCAGCGCGGCCTGCACGGCATTCTGGGCAGTCTCCTGATCGCGGATCTCGCCCACCATGATGATGTCGGGGTCCTGGCGGAGGATCGTCCGCAGCGCCGCCGGGAACGTGATGCCGGCCTTGACCTGCACCGCGGTCTGGTTGAACTCGTCGTACACCATCTCGATCGGGTCTTCGATGGTGGTGATGTTGATCTCCGGCGAGGCCAGGCTCCGGAGCGCGGAGTACAGCGTGACGGTCTTGCCCGATCCGGTCGGTCCCGTGACCAGGATGATGCCGTGCGGCCGCATGATCCAGTCGGCGAACACCTTCATCTCGTCGTCGTAGAAGCCGAGACCGGAGAGGTCGCGGATCATGATTTCGGGATCGAAGATGCGCATGACCATCTTCTCGCCGAAAGCGGTGGGGAGCGTGGAGACACGGAGCTCGATCTCCTTCCCCTCCCGGTCGGTCTTGATGCGGCCGTCCTGGGGGCGGCGTTTCTCGGCGATGTCCATCCGGCACATCGTCTTCAGGCGCGAGGTAATGGCCAGGTTCACCAGCTTGGGGACGCGCTGGATCTCGTGCAGGACGCCGTCGATGCGGAAGCGGATCAGGGCGAACTCGCGCTTCGGCTCGATGTGGATGTCCGACGCGCGCGAGTCGTAGGCGTGCTGGAGGAGGTAGTCGACGGCGTTGACGATGTGCTGGTCGCTCGACTCGATCTCGGAGCCCGACTTCAGCTTCACGTACTGCTCGAGGTTGCTGAGGTCGATGCCCCCCTTCAGATCGCGCTCCGCCTTGGTGACCGCGCTGCGGAAGCCATACTGCTCGTTGATCACCCCCATCACATCCGACTCGGCGGACACGACGATCTCGATCTCCTGGTTGGCCATCGGCCGGTAGCTGTCGATGGCCACGCGGTCGAACGGGTTGACCATGGACACCACGAGCTTGCCGTCGCGGACGGCCACCGGAACCATCCGGTTCTTGCGGGCGAATGGGCGGGAGATCTTCTTCTCGATCATCTCCACGTCGAGCTTCAGCGTGTCGACCTTGAAGAACGGGAGATGAGCGTCTTCGGCGATGAGCCGGGCCAGCAGGAAGTCGTCGATGCGCGTGGCGTTGCCGCTGGCGTCGACCAGATTCATGGCCGCCAGCGCCTTGAAAGGGCTGCTCTCGTCGTCGGCCCGGCTCTTCGACGACCGCGCCTGCGCCCGGAACTGCTGGTCGACCTTCTCGACCTCGGCCCGCTGCCTCTCGTCGATGAAGCCGGCGCTGGCCAAGAGATCGCCGAGGTAGGCGACTGTGATCTCCCTGGAGACTTTCGGTGGTGCGGGAGTGACCGTCATAGACCAGTGTTCAATGTTAGCGCCTCAGTCGTGGACCTCGAGGAGGAATCCCTTCAGATACTCCCCTTCCGGACAATAGATTGACACCGGATGGTCCGCGGCCGCGGTGAGGCGGCGCACGAAGGAGACGCGGCGGCCGGCGTCGAGGGCGGCGGCGAAGATCACCTTCTGGAAGAGGTCGGCGCTCATGTGCCCGGAGCAGGAGAACGTCATCAGCATCCCCCCCTTCTCGACGAGGCGCAGGGCGTGGAGGTTGATGTCCTTGTAGCCGCGCGCGGCGCGGTCGACCTCGCCGCGGCTCCTGGCGAAGGCCGGCGGATCGCAGACCAGAAGGCCGGCCCGCGCCCCCGCCGCTCCCTGCGCACGCAGGAAGCCGAATGCGTCGGCGACCGTGAAGCTGGCGGTCACTCCGTTCAGCTCGTGATTCGTCCGCGCCAGCTCGATGGCCGGCGCGGAGATATCGACGTTCTCGACCGCGGCCGCCCCTCCCGCCGCCGCGTAAACACCGAACGCGCCGCTGTACGAGAACAGGTTGAGGACGCGCCGTCCGCGCGCCAGCTCCCGCGCCAGCGCGCGGTTCTCCCGTTGATCGAGGAAGAAGCCGGTCTTCTGCCCCTCCCGGGGATCGACGGAGAAACGGAGCCCGTTCTCGGAGATCACGGTGGCCGGCTCCCCCTCCCCCTCCCAGAGCGATTCGGCGGGAAGGCGCTCCAGCGCGCGGACCGGCAGGTCGTTCTTGATGAAGATCCCGCGCGGCCTCAGCTCCTCGCGCAACGCGCCCAGCACGATGTCCTTCAGCTGATCGAGGCCGCTGTTCGCGATCTCCACCACGACCACCTCGCCGTAACGATCGACGATGAGGCCGGAGAGGTCATCGCCATCCGCGTTCACGATGCGCGCGGCATCCGTGCCCTCACGGAGGATCGGGCCGCGGCGCTCCATCGCCGCGGTGATGCGCGCACGGATCGTGTCCGCCGTGAGCTCCTCCGCGCCGAACGTGAGCGCCCGCAACCGGATCTGCGAGTGCTGCGAGTACAAACCGGACGCGACGTGCGCGCCGCGCTCGTCGACCAGATCGGCCACGGCGGCGTCCGTAGGACCGCTTTCGCGGGCAATCGCGCCGGCGAAAATCCACGGATGCCGGTTCGCGATGACACGATCCTTCCCCGGCTTCATGCGAAGCTGCCGGCGATTCGATGCCGCGAACCGATCATTCATGATTACAATTCGAAATGGTGATACCCGCCGGTCAGGGAAAACAGTTCCACACGCAATGCCAGGAAGAAGTCTACCGGCAGGTCAAGTCGTATCTCGATGAGCTCGTGGAAGAGCACTTCGACGACGCCCAGCACTGCGACTTCTACCTCAAGTACGGCTCCACGGTCCTGGAGATCTCCATCGAGCCCTACGACGAGGACGACGCCGTCATCGAGATCCTGGCGTTCGTCGTCCAGGGCGTCGAGCCCTCACCTGAGCTCATGCAGGAGCTGCTCATCCTCAACTCCGAGCTGCTCATCGGCGCCTTCAGCATGGTCGGCGGCGACATCTTCTTCTCCCACTCCTTCCTCGGGCGCCGCCTCCGGCCCGAGCAGCTCATCGCCTCGCTCGACAGCGTGGCCAGCATTTCGGACGAATACGACGAACAGATCGTCTCCAAGTACGGGGGCGAAACGGCCATCGAGCGGCTGCGGAGCAATCGAAAGATCTCCACCGCTTCGAGTCCACAGAACAATTAGCTCGCC